>NZ_JBFASK010000025.1:0-107238 GCF_040677675.1 Streptomyces sp. NPDC053755
CCACCGTCAGCGACAGGCCCTCGATGAGCGGCTTGTCCGGCTCGTAGCGGAAGGACGTCTTCTCGAAGGAGACCCGGCCGGCGGCGGGCGGCCGCGCCGCCGCGTCCCGGTCCGGGCGCCCGGGCGCGGCCGGGGCCGGTGACTCCTCGTCCGCGTCGAGCAGGTCGAAGACGCGTTCGGCCGAGGCGACGCCGGACTGGAGCAGGTTCGCCATGGCGGCGATCTGGGTGACCGGTCCGTTGACGTCGTAGGAGTACTGGACGAACGCCTGGACGTCACCGATCGACAGGGAGCCGGTGGCCACCCGCAGTCCGCCGACGACCGCGATGAGGACGTAGTTGAGGTTGCCGACGAAGGTGAGGGCGGGCTGGATGAAGCCGGACATGAACTGGGCGCGGAAGCTCGCCGTGTAGAGCTCCTCGCCGAGTTCGCCGAAGCGCGCCACCGCCTCCTCGCCGCGCCCGAAGGCGACGACCTCGGCGTGGCCCGTGAACATCTCCTCGACATGGCTGTTGAGGCGGCCGGTGACGGCCCACTGGCGGACGAACTGCGGCTGGGCGCGCCTGCCGATCCGCGCCGCCACGACCACCGAGACCGGCACCGTCGCCAGCGCCACCAGGGCGAGGAGCGGGGAGATCCAGAACATCATCAGCAGTACGCCGACGAGGGTGAGCAGCGCCCTGATCATCTGACTGAAGGCCTGCTGGAGGGTCTGCGTGATGTTGTCGATGTCGTTGGTGGTGCGGCTGAGGATCTCGCCGCGGGGCTGCCTGTCGACGTACGACAGGGGCAGGCGGGAGAGTTTCCGCTGGGCGCCGGCGCGCAGCCGGTGACCGGCCCGCTGGACGACCGCGGTCGCGAGCCGCTGCTGGAGCCGGTTCAGCGCGGCGGAGCCGGTGACGAGGGCGACGGACAGGGTCAGGGCCCGGGCGACCGCGGGGAAGTCGACCCCGGCCGGGCTCCTGGCACCGGAGACGACGAGGTCGGTGGCGTGCCCGAGGATGAGGGGGCTGAGGACGGCGAGGCCGACGGCGGCCGCGGCGGCGGCGAGCACGGCGAGGATCAGGGGGCGCTCCGGGGCCATCGTGCGCAGCAGCCGCAGACCGGAGGAGCGGAAGTCCAGGGACCTCTCGAGGGCGGGGGCGCTCAGCCCGGGTCCTCGCTGCCGGACGGCGGGGCCCCGGCGCTCGGGGGTCCGGGAGACGGGCCGGGTGCCCGGTGCGGGTGGGGTGGGCGAGGTGCGCGAGGTCCCTGGGGACTGCGTAGCGCGAGAGGGACCCGAGGCCCCTGAGAGACCCGAGGTGCGAGAGGGACCCAAGGCGCCCGGGGTGCGCGGGGTACCCGGCGTGCGCGGGGCGGGCCCGTCCTTCGGGCGGGTCTCGCTCATGCCGCTTCCTCCTCGGTGAGCTGGGAGAGGACGATCTCCCGGTAGGTGGGGTTGTCGCGCATGAGTTCCTCGTGGGTGCCGCTGCCGACGGCCCGGCCCTGGTCGAGGACGACGATCCGGTCGGCGCCCCGGATGGTGGAGACGCGCTGGGCGACGATGACGACGGTCGCGTCGGCCGTCTCCCGTGCGAGCGCGTCGCGCAGGCGCGCGTCGGTGGCGTAGTCGAGGGCGGAGAAGGAGTCGTCGAAGAGGTAGACCCGGGGACGGGCGACGAGGACCCGGGCGATCGCGAGCCGCTGGCGCTGGCCGCCGGAGAGGTTGGTGCCGCCCTGGGCGACCGGCGCGTCGAGCCGTTCGGGGAGGTCGCGGACGAAGTCGGCCGCCTGCGCGACCTCCAGGGCGTGCCACAGCTCCTCGTCGCCCGCCTCGGGCCTTCCGTACCGCAGATTGCTCGCCACCGTCCCGGAGAAGAGGTACGGCTTCTGCGGCACGAGGCCGACCGTGCGGGCGAGCAGGGTGCGGTCCATGGAGCGGACGTCGACGCCTCCGACGAGGACCTCGCCGCCGGTCACGTCGAACAGCCGCGGGACCAGGCCCAGCAGGGTCGACTTGCCGCTGCCGGTGGAGCCGATGACGGCGGTGGTGCGGCCGGGGAGGGCGGTGAGGTCCACCGCGCGCAGGACGGGTTCCTCGGCTCCGGGGTAGCTGAAGTCCGCGCCGCGTATGTCGAGCCGGCCGGGGCCGTGCAGGTGCCGGACGGGGGCGGAGGGCGGGGCGACGGAGGGTTCGGTGTCGAGGATCTCCCGGATGCGTTCGGCGCTGACCTCGGCGCGGGGCATGTGCATCAGCAGGAAGAGGACCATCATCACCGACATGAAGATCTGGAGCAGGTAGCCGAGGAACGCGATCAGCGAACCCGCCTGGAGCGCGCCGGAGTCGATCCGGTGGGCGCCGACCCAGATGATGCCGACGGTGGCCAGCTCCCAGACGATCAGCACGATCGGGAACATCAGGGCCTGGAGGCGTCCGACGCGCATGCCCACGGAGAGCAGGTCGTCGTTGGCGGCCGCGAACCGGCGCTGCTCGTGCCGGTCGCGGACGAAGGCGCGGACGACGCGGACGCCGGTGACCTGCTCCCGCAACACCCGGTTGACCCGGTCGACGCGCTCCTGCATCCCGCGGAAGAGGGGCCGCATCCGGACCACGACCGTGCCGACGGCGCCGCCGATCAGCGGGACGAAGACGAGCAGGAGCAGGGCGAGCGGAATGTCCTGGTCGAGGGCCATGACGATGCCGCCGACGCACATCAGGGGGGCGGCCACGAGCATCGTGAGGACGAGGACGGCGAACGTCTGGACCTGCTGGACGTCGTTGGTCGTGCGGGTGATCAGGGAGGCGGTGCCGAAACGGCTCATCTCGCGTGCGGAGAAGTCCTGGACGCGGCGGAAGACGGTGATACGCAGATCACGGCCGATGCCCATGGCGATCCTGGCGCCGACGTAGACGGCGGCCGCCGCGGCGGCCGCCTGGAGGAGGGTGACGGCGGCCATCAGGCCGCCGCCGGACAAAACGTGCGCGGTGTCGCCGCGCAGGACGCCGCGGTCGATGACGTCGGCGTTGAGGGTGGGCAGGGTGAGGGAGGCGAGGACCTGCAGGAGCTGGAGGAGGACGACGAGGGCGAGTGTCCGCCGGTGGGGCCGCAGCCGCCCGGCGACGAGTCGCAGGAGCATGGGTGTCCGTCCCGCTCAACCGGTGTAGGCGCGGACGGCCTTGGCGTCGCGCAGGGCGCGCGCCCACCAGGCGATCTGGTCGAGCATCGTCTTCGCGGCGGCGTCCGGCCCTGTGGGGTCCTTGTGCCGGCCGTCCTGTCCGAACTGCCCGTGGACGAAGGGGAAGGCGACCGAGTCCCGCATGGTGACCGCGTGCAGCTCGGCGTAGATCTGGCGCAGTTGCTCGACCGCCCGCAGGCCGCCGGAGATTCCGCCGTAGGAGACGAAGCCGACGGGCTTGGCCTGCCATTCGGTGTAGTGCCAGTCGATGAGGCTCTTGAGGGAGGCGGGGAAGGAGTGGTTGTACTCGGGGGTGAGGACGACGAAGGCGTCGGAGGCCGCGAGAACCGGGGAGACCTTGGCGAGTTCGGCGCGGACCTCGGGGCCCGGCGAGTGCGAGAGGGAGGTGGGCAGGTGGATGCCGGCCAGGTCGACGACGTCGACCCGGAAGTCCTCGCGCTCGGCGGCCCGGTCGAGGAACCAGTCGGCGACGACGGGTCCGAACCGGCCCTCGCGGTTGGAGGCGATGACGACGGCGAGCGTGAGCGGCATGACGGAGTCGGCGGACTCCGTGGAGTCGATGAGGTCCATGCGGACGATCGTGTTACCTCAAGTTTGGTTGAGGTCAAGCGCCGTTTCTCCCGGGGCCCCCGGCATACGGTGGAGCCATGACCACGGCACCCGTGCACGTCGAGATCGACGGCTCCCCCGCATCCGACCCCGCCCTGTCGGCCACGCTGATGAGCGGCTACGGCCACTTCACCGCGATGCAGGTCCGTGACGGCCGGGTACGGGGTCTCGGCCTCCATCTCGACCGGCTGGACCGCTCGACCCGCGAACTGTTCGACCGGGCGCTCGACCCCGGGCACGTCCGCGCATCGGTGGCCGGCGCCCTGAAGGCGGCGGGACGGCGGGACGCGGCGGTCCGCGTCCACGTGTACGAGGGCGTACGGCTCGTGGTGACGGTCCGGGAGCCCGCCTCGATGCCTCGCACCCCGCAGAGCCTGAAGTCGGTGGACTACTGGCGTCCGGCCGCCCACATCAAGCACCTCGGCGGCTTCGGCCAGCGCTACCACGGCGGCGCGGCCCGCCGGGCCGGCTTCGACGAGGCGCTGCTGACCGGTCCGGGCGGCGAGATCGCGGAGGGTGCCGTCGCCAACATCGCCTTCTGGGACGGCGCCTCGCTGGCGTGGCCGTCGGCGCCGGCCCTGCACGGGATCACGATGGCCCTGCTGGAGCCGCGCCTCGGGTCGGTGCGGCGCCGCGTCACGCTGGAGGACCTGCCGGGACTCCGCGCGGCCTTCGTGGCGAACGCACGCGGGATCGCCGCGGTGGAACGGATCGACGACACCCGGTTCGAGGTCGACGAGGAGTTGATGGAGCGGGTGTACGCGGCGTACGACGCGGTTCCCTGGGACGAAGTCTGAGCCAGGTCGCGGCAGGCCAACTGCGCGCCCGGGTCGCGCCGTTCACCCGCTCCGGTACCATCGACGGCTCCAGACGAGGGCATCGGGGGTCCGGGAGATGGTCGCGAGGTACGTGGTCTCTCCGCGCGGCGGCCGTCGCGCCCACCCCGACATCTCGTCCGCCCTGCGCGCCGCCGCCGCACGCGGACGGGCCGCCGTGATCGAGATCGCTTCCGGCCATTACGAGGAGACGCTCACCGTCCGGGGCGAGGTCCGGCTGGTCGCGGCCGACGGTCCCGGCTCGGTGAGGGTGAGCCGGGCGCACGGCGGCGTCCTGGAGGTCTTCGGCGCGGTCGAGGCCGTCGGTCTCGCGCTGACCGGCCGCGGCGCCGACGTCGTCGCCTGCCACGGCGGGAGGCTCATGCTGGAGCACTGCGAGATCCGGGCGCACGACGGCGTCGCCCTGCACGCGCGGCCCCACACCTTCGTCACCCTCCGGGACAGCGTCGTCCTGTACGGCCGCACCCTCTTCACCGGTTCCGGCGGACTCGTCGAGCGGTGCCGGTTCACCGGGGCCGCCGACAACGCGATCGCCGCGATCGAGGGCGCCCACGTCTCCGTCCGGGCCAGCCGGATCGAGGACAGCCGGATCCACGGCGTGCGCGTCAGCGACGCCCGCGCCGAGGTCACCGGCTGCGAGCTGACCGGCACCGGGCAGGCCGCCCTCATGGCGGACACCCGGGCGGAACTCACCGTGGCGGACTGCTCGATCACCGCCGTGCACGCCGAGGGAGTCATGTTCCTCGACCAGTCCCGGGGGACCGTGGACGACACGCACGTGACGGACGCGCTGCACGGGATCGCCGCGGCGAACGGCTCCGACCCGGTGGCGCGCCGCTGTGTCCTCACCGCCTGCCGCGACACCGGCATCAACGTCCGCGCCTCGGCCCGGGGCAGGTTCGAGGACTGCCGGGTCGTCGACGCGGGCAACGTCGCCGTGTTCTCGACGCAGGGCGGCGCCCCCGAGGTCCACGGCGGCCACATCACGGGGGGCAACGTCGGCATCGCCGTCACCGACGGCGCCAGGGGCCGCTTCGCCCGCGTCGAGGTCCGGGATCTGACGGGCACCGCGCTGCGGGTCCGGGACGGGGCCCGGGGCGTCTTCGACCACGTCCGCGTCGACCGCTGCCCCTCGGGCCTGGACACCACCGGCGACGGCGGCACCACGGCCGAGCTGACCGACGTGGTGTTCCGCGACTTCGACATCACCGCGGTGACCGTCCTCGGCCAGTCCAGGGTCACGCTCAGGGGCGTGACGGCGCAGCGCGGCACGGTGGGTTTCGGCGTCGGCGAGGAGGCCCAACTCCTCGTCCACGACAGCCGTGTGGCAGCGGTCAGGGTCGGCGGCGCGGTCGCGTACGACAGGGCGAGGCTCGTCGCGCGAAACCTCACCGTCGCCGGGTCGGAGGGGTGCGGCCTGAGCGCCTCCCACTCCGCCTACGTGGACGTCGCGAACGGCGAGTTCACCGACTGCGCGACCGCGGGCGCCGCCTTCACCGACGAGAGCGCCGGCCGTCTGGTCGAGTGCTCGGTGAGCGGGACGGGCGAGACCGGCGTGCTGCACAACGGCCGCGTCGACCTCGTCTCGGTGCACACGTCCCTGCCGGTCGTCAGGAAGACCGTCCGCACGGTCGAACCGATCCCGACGGTGATCCACAACCATCACATGGGCCCGGTCATCTACGGCCCGGTCAGCAACGCCCAGCTGGCCTGGAACAACGAGCAGGTCATCCAGCAGCAGTCCGAAGGGGAGGATCCCGGCCCATGAGCGACCCGCGGAACCCGAACGACCACCACGGCCCGCGCTTCGACGCGCCCGTATCCCATGCGCAGTTCGCCTGGGGCAACCAGTCCGTCACCCAGAACCAGCAGAACGTGGGGGGCCACGGCGCGGTCGCCCCCGGGTTCGAGGCCCTCGCCGAGCTGGTCACCGAGCTGCTCCGGCAGCTGCCCCAGGCCGGCCTCGCCGACCGGGACCGCGAGGACGCCGAGGCGGCGGCCGACGAGGTCCTCGCGACGATCACCCGGCCGGACGCCCCCGAGCCGGGCAGGGTGCGCCGCGCGGTGGCCGCGCTCAAGGGGGCGCTGGCCCCGGTCGCGACGGGCGTGGTGGCCGGTACGGCGGTGGGGGCGCAGGAGTGGGCCCGCGCGGCGATCGAGGGCCTGACCGGCCTGGTCTGAACCGGCCGGTCTGAACCGGCCGGTCCGAAGCGGCATGCCGAGGTGAGCCCGGCCGGGTGGCGAGGGCCGGCCCGGCGGGGGGCCGGCCCGGCGGTGGCCCGGCCCCGTGCGAGCCGGGCCGGCGGTGGGGCCGGCCCCGGAGCGGCCTCGTCCGAAACGGGCGGCTTGACCCGAAGCGGCCTGGTCCGACGGCGAGGCTGCCCCCTGGGCTCACCCGTTCGGCGCGTGCCGCCGACATCCACCCCACCACCGGCCCTGACCTGCGCAAACAGTGCCGGGGCAAGCCGACACACCGCACCGGACAGCGTAATTCTGACCCTCCATCAGCAGGCGCGTGGCGCACCGCGGCTCTTACCTCGGACAAGAGGAGACGGCTCGCAACGGCCGCTCGGAAGACCGCTCGCGCGCCACGGAGGACCCCATGCGCACCACTGCCCGCCTGCTCACCGGTACCGCGTTGTCGGTCGTCGCGATCGGCGCCTTCGCCGCACCGGCCGCGTACGCCGGGGACTACCACACCCTGGAGGTGTACCCGTCCTCCGCGACGCCGGGCACGACCATCACCGTCAACACCCTCGCGTGCGGCCACAAGGGGCACGGCATCGGCGACGCGCAGTCCCTCGGGGCGGGCGACTTCCAGCTGAACCCGAGCACGCACAAGGAGGTCGTGGTCGGCCAGTTCACCGTCCCGCAGCACACCCAGCCGGGCACCTACGGCATCAGTGTCGCCTGCGACAACGGCAAGACGGCCCGCGGCGACCTCGTCGTCAAGCACCGCGGCCCGAGCGGGCACGTCCAGACCGGCGTCGGCGGCAGCGTGGGCCCCGACACCGCCCAGGTCACGGCGGGCGCGGCGGTGCTGGCCGCGACCGCCGTCGGCGGTACCTGGCTCCTGCGTCGCCGGGCGAGCGGCGCGCAGGGCCGTTAGCCGTACCGCACGTCCTGCCCCCGTCGCGCGCCCGCATACGGCCCGGCGGGGGCAGGGCCACATCCGGACGACGGCACCGGCGGCGACGCTCGCGACAGCGCCGCCCCGGGAGCCGAGAAGGGAGACCGAACGCCGTGAGCAACAGGAGCAAGGGCTGGGGCATCGCGGTCGCCGCGTGCGTCGGCGTCTGGCTCGTCCAGAACGGGTCGGAGAACGTCACCCCGCCCGTCCCCTCCGCCGCGCAGGCCTTCGCCGCGGGCCCCAACGAGCACACCGACGCGGCCGCCGACCCCCTGCCGCCCTCGGCCCCGGTCCGGCTGCGCATCCCCGAGATCGACGTCGACACCCCGATGACCCGGCTCGGCCTGGACCCGAAGGGCTCGCTCGAGGTGCCGCCGGCGAGCGACCGCAACCTCGCCGGCTGGTTCGGGGACGGCACCACGCCCGGCGCCAAGGGCACCGCGATCGTCGCCGGACATGTCGACAACGCGCAGGGACCGGCCGTCTTCTACGCCCTCGGCGCGCTCCGGAAGGGCAACCGCGTCGAGGTCGACCGCGAGGACGGGCGTACCGCCGTCTTCACGGTCGACGCCATCGAGGTCTACGACAACGAGGACTTCCCCGACCGGAAGGTCTACGGCGAGCGGGACCGGGCCGAGCTGCGGCTGATCACCTGCGGCGGCGGCTTCTCCGAGAAGTCCGGCTATCAGGGGAACGTGGTCGCCTTCGGGCACCTCATCGGGGTACGCGGGACGGCCTCATGACCCCCTGTCCGGGCGGCCCCGCGGCCGCGGTGACCGGGCCGCCTCATGACCACTGGTCGAAGGCGAGCTTCGCGACCAGGGAGAGCACGACCACGAGCAGCACCCCGCGGACGAACTCGGCGCCCTTGCGCAGAGCCATCCGCGCCCCGATCATCCCGCCCGCCAGGTTGAACACCGCCATGACCGCCGCCAGCTGCCACAGCACGGTGCCCTGGTAGGCGAACATCGCGAGCGCCCCGGCGTTGGTGCAGACGTTGACGATCTTGGCGGTGGCGGAGGCGGTCACCAGGTCCAGATGGAGTACGGCGCTGAGCGCCAGGACGAGGAAGGTGCCGGTCCCCGGACCGAAGAGGCCGTCGTAGAAGCCGATCCCGCCGCCGACCAGCACGATCGCGGTGACGACCCTGGCCCGGCCGACGGGGGCCTTGCTCCCGCCCCCGGTGCCGAAGGACGGCCGCAGCATCACGAACGCGGCGACCGCGAGCAGCACGACCATGATGACCGGGCGCAGCACGTCGCTGCTGATGCCGGCGGCGAAGAAGGCACCGCCCATGGACCCGGCGAGGGCCGCGAGCCCGATGCGTACGGCGGTCTTCACCTGCACCGGCGCCTTGCGGACGTACGTGACGGCGGCGCCGGAGGTGCCGACGATGGCGACGGCCTTGTTGGTGCCGAGGACGTGGGCGGCGGGCACGTGCGGGAGCCCGAGCAGCAGCGCGGGCAGCAGGAGCAGCCCTCCTCCTCCGACCACGGCGTCGATCCAGCCGGCCACCAGGGCGGCGGCGCAGAGCAGCAGAAGCGTGGTCAGGGATATGTCAGGCATGATCCCGAGCCTAGGGAGGGGTTGGATGGCCCGTCCATCGATCCCCGGAGCCCTGAGCTACATCTGAGGTTGCCGTCCACCGCCGGGAGACGGCCGGGAGCGGCGCACCCGCCCCGGAGGAGCGGCCCGCGAAGGCGGTGAGGGTGATCCGCCGGTATACGGGAGATCCCCGGCGCGGAGCCGCAAAGGCTCACACCGCCGCCCGCTCGCCCGTGAGCGGCGCGCGCCTCACAGCGTGCTCCCCCGCGGGCTGAGATCAGCGTTCCGTACGGGAAACAGTCGGGATGCCGACGGGTAACACCGGCCCCGCACTCTCGTGTCATGAGTACACGGATCGTGGTGGTCGGCGGCGGAACGGCGGGCGCCCGGCTCGCCCAGCGCCTGCCGGTCACCCTCCTCGGCGAAGAGCCGCACGCCCCCTACAACAGGGTGCTGCTCGCGGACGTCCTCGCCGGACGGTACGCGCCGGAGGTGATCGCGCTGCCCGCTCCCAAGGAGCCGGTGCGGCGCGGGGTGCGGGCGGTGCGGATCGACCGCGCCGCCCGGATCGTGGAGTGCGAGGACGGGACGGCGGTCGGCTACGACCGGCTGGTCCTGGCGACCGGCTCCAACCCGGTGCTGCCCCCGCTGCGCGGACTGCGCGGCTCGCGGCTGCCGTCGGGCGTCCACCCCTTCCGTACGCTCGACGACTGCCTGGAGCTGCGCGCCCTGGTGCGTCCCGGGATCCGCGCGGTCGTCATCGGCGGCGGGCTCCTCGGGGTCTCGGCCGCCCGCGCGCTGGCCGCTCTGGGTGCCGAGGTCGTGCTGACCCAGCAGGGCGAGCGCCTGATGGAGCGGCAGCTGGACGAGCAGGCGTCGGTGCTGCTGCGCGAGCACGTGGAGTCCCTCGGGGTGGAAGTGCACACCGAGTGCCGCGTCAGCGGGCTGCGCCAGGAGGACGGCGCGGTGACGGCCGTCGAACTCGCCGACGGTTTCGTGCTCGACGCCCAGGTCGTGGTGCTGGCCTGCGGGGTCAGGCCGCGTATCGGCCTGGCGAGGGACGCGGGCCTCGAGGTCCGCACCGGCGTCGTCGTGGACGACGAGCTGCGGACCTCCGACCCGTTCATCCACGCCATCGGCGACTGCTCCGAGCACGACGGCCGGGTCTACGGCCTGGCGGGCCCGGCCCTGGAGCAGGCGGACGCCCTGGCAGGCGTCCTGCTCGCCACCGCGGCCGACGCCTCCGACGCGGCCCGCACGGCGTCCGTGCCGTCGGCTCCCGTCCCCGCCGGACAGGGCGCCCGAGCCCCGTACACCGGCACCCGGGCGCTGACCCGCCTCACCCTCGGCGGTGCCGAGTCGCTCGATCTCGCCGCCTTCGGCGACGCCACCCCCAGGCCGGGCGACGACGTCGTCCAGCTGACCGACGCCACCCGCCGCGCCTACCGCAAGGTCGTCGTCCGCGGGGACCGCCTGGTCGGCGGCGTGCTGCTCGGCGATCTCGCCGCGGTCGGTGCGCTCGCCCGGGCCTGGGAGGGCGACGAAGCCCTTCCGCCCGCTCCCCTGCTCCACCTGCTCACCCACGACGGAGGCTCCTGAGATGTCGACCATGCCCGCGCACACCCCCACTGTCGTCCTGGTCGGCCACGGAATGGTCGGCCAGCGCTTCCTGGAGGCACTGGCGGACCAGGGCGTCACCGAGCGCGCCCGGATCGTGGTGCTCTGCGAGGAGCCCCGCCCCGCCTACGACCGCGTCCAGCTGTCCTCGTACTTCAGCGGCCGCACCCCCGACGACCTCTCGATGGTCGAGGACGGCTTCATGGAGAAGCACGGCATCGAGCTGTACGTCGGCGACCCCGCGGAGTCGATCGACCGCGAGGCCCGTACGGTCACCGCCCGCTCCGGGCAGGTCTTCCCGTACGACACGCTGGTCCTGGCGACCGGCTCGTACCCCTTCGTGCCGCCCGTCCCCGGCAAGGACGCCCGCGGCTGTTTCGTCTACCGGACGATCGAGGACCTGCTCGCCATCGAGGAGTACGCGAAGACCTCGACGACCGGCGCGGTCGTCGGCGGCGGTCTGCTGGGCCTGGAGGCGGCCGGCGCGCTCAAGGGTCTCGGAATCGACACCCACGTCGTGGAGTTCGCACCGCGGCTGATGCCGGTGCAGGTCGACGAGGGCGGTGGCGCGGCGCTGCTGCGCACGATCGAGCAGATGGGGCTGAGCGTCCACACGGGCACCGGCACCCAGGAGGTCGTGACCGAGGACGGCGTGGTCACCGGGATGCGTCTGTCGGACGGCTCCGAAGTGGCCGTCGACATGGTCGTCTTCTCCGCCGGTGTCCGGCCCCGGGACCAGCTGGCCCGCGACTGCGGCCTCACCGTCGGCGAGCGCGGGGGCATCGCGGTCGACGAGCGGTGCCGGACCTCCGACCCCGCCGTCTTCGCGATCGGCGAGTGCGCGCTGGCCTCGGACGGCCGGGTGTACGGCCTCGTGGCGCCCGGCTACGAGATGGCGCTGACGGCCGCGGCGACGATCGCCAGCGCCGAGGAGCGGTCCTTCACCGGGGCGGACATGTCGACGAAGCTGAAGCTTCTCGGCGTGGACGTGGCGTCCTTCGGCGACGCGCACGGCACGGCCGAGGGCTGCCTCGACGTCGTGTACTCCGACTCCCGCTCCGGGGTCTACAAGAAGCTCGTGATCGACCAGGAGGGCAGGCTGCTCGGCGGTGTGCTGGTCGGTGACGCCGACTCGTACGGCATGCTGCGGCCGCTCACCGGCTCGGTGCCGCCCGTCTCCCCCGAGCAGCTGGTGCTGCCGGCGGGCGCCGGTGCCCCGGTCGCGCTCGGCCCGTCCGCGCTGCCGGACGACGCCGTCATCTGCTCCTGCCACAACGTCACCAAGCACGCGATCACCCAGTGCTCGACGCTGCCCGAGGTCAAGAAGTGCACCAAGGCCGGTACGGGCTGCGGCAGCTGCGTCAAGCTGATCGGCCAGCTGCTGCCGTCGGCCACCGACAAGGGGCTCTGCGGCTGCTTCTCGTACACCCGCAGCGAGCTGTACGAGATCACCCGCACGCTGCGGCTGACGTCCTTCGCCGAGCTGCTCGACTCGCACGGCCGGCCCGAGGCGCGCGGCGGCGAGGGCTGCGAGGTCTGCAAGCCGACCGTCGGCTCGATCCTCGCCAGCCTGGCCCCGGCGCTCGAACTGGGCGGCTACATCCTCGACGGGGAGCAGGCCGCCCTCCAGGACACCAACGACCACTTCCTGGCCAACATGCAGCGCAACGGCTCCTACTCCGTCGTGCCGCGCATCCCGGGCGGCGAGATCACCCCGGAGAAGCTGATCGTGATCGGCGAGGTGGCCCGCGACTTCGGGCTCTACACCAAGCTCACCGGCGGTCAGCGGATCGACCTGTTCGGCGCCCGGGTCGACCAGCTGCCGGCGATCTGGACCCGGCTCGTCGACGCCGGCTTCGAGTCCGGCCACGCCTACGGCAAGTCGCTGCGCACGGTGAAGTCCTGCGTCGGACAGACCTGGTGCCGCTACGGCGTGCAGGACTCGGTGAAGATGGCGATCCAGCTGGAGCTGCGCTACCGCGGCCTGCGCTCCCCGCACAAGCTGAAGTCGGCGGTCTCCGGCTGCGCCCGCGAGTGCGCGGAGGCCCAGTCGAAGGACTTCGGCATCATCGCCACGGCCAACGGCTGGAACCTGTACGTGGGCGGCAACGGCGGCGCGACCCCGCGTCACGCCGACCTGCTGGCCAAGGACCTGTCGGACGCCGAACTGGTGCGGCTGATCGACCGCTTCCTGATGTTCTACATCCGGACGGCCGACCGGCTGGAGCGCACCTCGACCTGGCTGGAGCGGCTGGAGGGCGGGCTCGCCCACCTGAAGGACGTGGTGGTGCACGACTCGCTGGGGCTGTGCGACGAGCTGGAGGCGCTGATGGCGGCGCACGTCGAGGACTACCAGGACGAGTGGGCGCAGACGCTCGACGACCCGGACAGGCTGCGCCGCTTCGTCTCCTTCGTCAACGCGCCGGACGCGCCGGACCCCTCGGTCAGGTTCGTCCCGGAGCGCGACCAGATCAAGCCGGACCTGACGGTCCTCACCATCGGATCTCTGGAAAGGGTCTGAAGCAGATGAAGCTCGAACTCTCCCACGACGTGGCGGCGGACGCGTGGACCGCGATCTGCGACGAGTCCCGGCTGACGCCGGGCCGGGGCGTGGCGGCGCTGCTGCCCGACGGCCGGCAGGCGGCGCTCTTCAAGGACCGCTCGGGGCGCGCGTACGCGATCGACAACCGCGATCCCTTCACCGGCGCGCAGGTGCTGTCCCGCGGGCTGCTGGGGTCGGCGGGCGGGCGGCCCTTCGTGGCCTCGCCGCTGCTGAAGCAGCGCTTCGACCTGGAGACGGGCCGGTGCCTGGACGACGACGAGGTGACGGTGACGGTGTATCCGGTCCGCACCATCTGACGCACTCCGCACGATCGGACGCGCTGCGGCCGGTCCGGCTCGCTCCGAGGTATCCGGCTCGCTCCGGACGCCGACGGTCTCCGCACAAGGGGGTGCGGGGCCGGAGGCCGACCGAACATTGTTGACCGATCGTTCCGGATTGATCTAGGCTCGCAGGCATGGCCAGGACCAAGGAATTCGATCCGGACGCCGCGCTCCAGGCAGCACTCGAGCTGTTCTGGGAGCGCGGTTACGAGGCGACGTCGATGTCGGACCTCGTGGAGCACCTGGGGATCGGCCGCGCCAGCATCTACGCCACCTTCGGCAACAAGCACCAGCTGTACATGAAGGCGATGGACCGCTACCTCGCGACGCGGGACCCGCTGATGACCGAGGAGCTGTCCCAGCCGGGGCCGGCCCTGCCCGCCGTGCGCACGCTGGTGCGGCGGTTCGCCGCGGAGGCGGGGGCGGACGGGACCCGGACGATCGGGTGCTTCCTCACCAACTCGGCGGCCGAGCTGGGCGCGCGCGACGACATCGTGGCGCGCCGGGTGGAGCTGAGCTGGGAGCAGATCGAGACCCTGCTGCTCGCCTCGCTCACCCGGGCACGCGCGCAAGGCGAGCTGTCCGCGGACCGCGATCCGCGGGCGCTGGCCCGGATGCTCCTGGTCCTGATGCAGGGCATCCGTCTGGTCGGCAAGGCCTCGTCGGACCCCGCGAGGGTCAGGGACGCGGCGGAGCAGGCGCTGGCACTGCTGGACTGAGCACGGAAGAGGAGGGCGCCCCGCGGCGCCCCTTTTTTCGACCCGAATACTGGAACGTACGGTCAAAAAAACCAGGGAGTCGACACCACATGTCCGCACGCTTCACGCACAAGACCGTCCTCGTCACCGGCGCCGGCAGCGGCCTGGGCCGGGGCATCGCGCTCGCCTTCGCCGCCGAGGGCGCGAGGGTGGTCGTCTCCGGCCGCCGCGCCGCGCCCCTGGACGAGACGGTGTCCCTGATCGAGGCGGCCGGCGGCACCGCGGACGCCGTCACCGCCGACGTGTCCCGCGCCGAGGACGTCCGCGCGCTGGTGGCCCGGACCGTCGAGATCTTCGGTGGCCTCGACGTCGCGGTGAACAACGCCGGGATCTTCCGGGGCGGGCACGCGGCCGCCGACTTCCCGCTGGACGACTGGCGGGCCCTGCTCGACGTCAACGTCACCGGCGTCCTGCACGCGCTCCAGGCCGAGGTCGCCCACATGCGGGCCCACGGCGGGGGCGCCGTCGTCAACATCTCGTCCAACCTCGGCGCGCACGTCCGCGTCCCGGGCGTCTTCGGCTACCAGGTCTCCAAGGCGGCCGTCTCCGCGCTCACCCGCGCCGCCGCCCGCGACCACATCGCCGACGGCGTCCGGATCAACGCCGTCAGCCCCGGCCCCTCGGAGTCCACGATGTCGCTGCTGCCGGGCGAGACGGAGGCCGAGCGGGAGGTCCGGATCAAGGACCAGTCGCCGCTCGGCCGCATCTCGTCCGCCGCGGAGGTCGCGGCCGCGGTGCTCTACCTCGCCTCGGAGGACGCCGGCTCGGTCGTGGGGGCGGACCTGGTGATCGACGGCGGCGTCTCCGCCTGAGGCCCCGGGCGGGTCTCAGCCCTCGCCGGCGGCCGGGTCCATCCAGGCCAGCTCCCAGTGGTGGCCGTCGGGGTCCGTGAAGGACCGGCCGTACATGAAGCCGTGGTCCTGGGCCTCCGCCGCCGGTGAACCGCCGCTCGCCAGGGCCGTGTCGGCGAGCCGGTCGACCTCCTCCCTGCTCTCCGCGCTGAGCGCGAGCAGCACCTCGGAGGTCTTCGAGGCGTCGGCGACCTCCTTGCCGGGCGCGGTGAAGTCCTTGAAGCGGGGCTCGGTCATCAGCATCGCGAAGATCGTGTCGCTGATGACCAGACACGCGGTGTTCTCGTCACTGAACTGCGGGTTGAAGGAGTAGCCGAGCTTGCTCCAGAAGCTCTTCGAGGTGGCGAGGTCCTTCACCGGCAGGTTCACGAAGATCATCCGGGCCATGGTGGTCTCTCCTCTGTGTGGCGCTGGCGTCGTGCGCTCCGTTGCGGCGCTTTCACGAGGTAAGACGCCGGGGGCAGGCGGAACTCATCGCCGCTCCGGCACTTTCCTCGGAGATTCTCCCGGGATCCGCCGGGGCCCGCCGACGCCCCCGGGCGCGGGGGCGTCGGCCCCCGCCCGCGCGCCCGTCGCGCGGAGCCATCAGGCACCCGCCGCTTCCCCTTCACCGTGTGTTGCTGCACAGTCAATGCGGCACCTCTAGCTTCCGGAAGCGCGCGACCCCGCCGCCGACCCGGCGGCGGGGCGGTCATCACCACCCCCTCTGGAGTGAGACGTGGAGCGACGCAGTTTCCTGCGTGGAGCGGTCATCGGCACGTCGGCCGCCGCCTTCGGCGGCACCCTCATGCGCGGGGCCGCCTACGCGGCCCCCGCCCAGCCCGGCGCCGGTCCCTACGGGGCCCTGGGCGCCGCCGACGCCAACGGCATCCAGCTGCCCAGCGGTTTCACCAGCCGGGTGATCGCCCGGTCCGGCCAGAAGGTCGGCGGCACGGCGTACACCTGGCACAACGCCCCCGACGGCGGCGCCTGCTTCGCCGACGGCTCGGGATGGATCTACGTCTCCAACTCGGAGATCAACCCCGGCGGCGGCGCGGGCGCGGTGAAGTTCGACTCCGCGGGCTCCGTCGTCGGCGCGTACCGCATCCTCTCCAACACCCGCACCAACTGCGCGGGGGGCAAGACCCCCTGGAACACCTGGCTCTCCTGTGAGGAGGTCAGCCTCGGATACGTCTACGAGACCGATCCGTACGGCGTGAACGCGGCCGTGCGCCGGGACGCGATGGGCCGCTTCAAGCACGAGGCCGCCGCGGCCGACCCGGTCCGCAAGGTGATCTACCTGACCGAGGACGAGTCCAGCGGCTGCTTCTACCGGTTCATCCCCACCACCTGGGGCAACCTCTCCTCCGGGACGCTCCAGGTCCTGGTCGCCGGCACCGCCACCTCCGGCTCCTTCACCTGGCAGAACGTCCCCGACCCGGACGGTTCGCCGACGGCGACGCGCAGCCAGGTCGCCGCCTCGAAGAAGTTCAACGGCGGCGAGGGCTGCCACTACGCCAACGACACCGTCTGGTTCACCACCAAGGGCGACAACCGCCTCTGGCAGCTCAACCTCGCCGACAACACCTACGAGCTGGCCTACGACGACTCGCTGGTGTCCGGCGGCGGCGTCCCGCTGACGGGTGTCGACAACGTCACCGGCTCCTCCTCCGGCGACCTGTTCATCGCCGAGGACGGCGGCAACATGGAGATCTGCGTCATCACCCCGGACGACGTCGTCGCCCCCTTCCTGCGGATCAACGGCCAGTCCGGCTCCGAGATCACCGGACCGGCCTTCTCCCCCGACGGCAGGCGGCTGTACTTCTCCAGCCAGCGGGGCACGACCGGCAGCTCCTCCGGAGGCATCACCTACGAGGTGACGGGCCCGTTCCGCGCCTGACGCCCGTCCGGTGACGGGCCCGTCGCGTCCGTGGGCGTCACGACGTGACGGGCCCGTTCCGTACGTAGCACCGCTCCTCCGCGCGCCGTTGGGCGCTGCCCAGCAGGGCGGCGCCCAACGGCGTCAGCGTGTGCAGGACGGCGTTGCCGTGGCGCAGGGTGGAGACGAGTCCCGCCTCCCGCAGCACGCCGGCGTGCTGGCTCGCGGAGGCCAGCGACACCCCTGCCCTGCGGGCCAGTTCGCTGGTGGTGCCGCCGTCGCCGATGGCGTGCAGGACGGCGGAGCGGGTGTTGCCCACCAGCTTCGCCAGCGAGGAGCCGCCCGGCGCGCGGACCGTCGGGGCCTCGCAGTGCGTGACCGGGTAGACGAGCACCGGCGGCAGCGCGGGATCGCGGAGCACCACCGGGGTGCCGCGGCAGAAGTACGAGGGCTGGAGCAGCAGCCCCCTGCCGTCGAGGTGGAGGTCGCGGTCGACGGGATAGTCGGCCTCCAGGACCGGCGAGCGCCAGCGGAGCATCGGCGGGAGGGAGGCGAGCAGTTCGTCGGCTCCGCCGTCGAGCAGGGCGCGGCCGCGCACGGCGCGGTCGGCCTCGACGCGGGCGCGGACGTCGGGCCAGTACGGCTCGATGGCCGCCCGGTGGTAGCCGCGCAGGGCGCCGATGAGCCGGCTGAACGGCTCCGCGCCGCCCTCGGCGAGCGCGCGCAGCGAGTGCGGCACGGTCCGGCCGCCGGTGCGGTCGGCGCCGAGCAGCGAGAGTTCGGTGTGCAGGCGGGCGGCCGGGGTCGCGCGGACCGCCTCCAGGCCCTCGTCGAGGCCGCTGACGCCCTCGGCGGGGGTCAGGAAGTCGGGGAAGTAGCCGCGGCTGGGGATGAGGGCGGCGAGCAGTCGCGTCTCACCGTTGAGCCGTGTGCGGGTTTCCGAGCGCCATTCTCCGTAGACGACGGGCCCGCGCCGGTCCCTTAAACGGTGAAAACTGAGAATCGTTTCCCATAGAACGTCCGGCCGGGCTGCCATGCGCACTCCCGCCAAGTCGTTTCCTGTGAAATGAATCCGGAGCATCGAACCCCCACCTGTGCACTCGCAACCACCCCCTTCAATGAGTATGCACAGCATCACTGCACGTTACCAGGGTGTTTCAGCCACACTTGAAAAGCATCGCGGAGGACGGGGGCAAACCGAAAAGCTGTGCGTGTCGGGCAGGAAACCTTCAGGACCGAGGTGACGTGACGAAGACCGTGGGGGGCTTCGCACGTCCGGCGGCGGTCGGCGAGGTTGCGGCTCACCTGCCTGGCACGGGTAAACGGGCGCGGCCACCGGGTGGGGATCCGGTGGCCGCGCCCAGCTCGTTCTTTGCGGTACCAATCGTGAAAAGGTTCAACGGCGAATAATCCAACCGCGCGTAATTGAACAGGAACTCACATCCTGCCCAACACCCGGGTGCGGGACGAACCGGCACTATGCGCGCGGACGAAATACGACGGGGCGGACACCTCCGCACAAGGTGTCCGCCCCGTCTCTCTTGCGACCCGGAGCCGCCGCCCGCCGGTGAGGGTGGTGGTGACCGACGGCGGCTCCGGTGGCCTTTGCTACTGAACGGAGGTTCAGCGGCTGTCGCTGCCGCTCGACTGCGCCGCCGCGCGGCCGGCCTCCAGGCGCGCCACCGGGATCCGGAACGGCGAGCAGGAGACGTAGTCGAGGCCGACCTCGTGGAAGAAGTGCACCGACTCCGGGTCGCCGCCGTGCTCGCCGCAGACGCCGAGCTTGAGGTCGGGGCGGGTGGCCCGGCCGGCCTCCACCGCGCTGCGCACGAGGGCGCCGACGCCGTCCTTGTCGATGGTCTCGAACGGCGAGACACCGAAGATGCCCTTCTCCAGGTACGCGGTGAAGAAGCTGGCCTCCACGTCGTCCCGGGAGAAGCCCCACACCGTCTGGGTGAGGTCGTTCGTGCCGAAGGAGAAGAACTCCGCGGCCTCGGCGATCTGGCCGGCGGTCAGCGCGGCACGGGGCAGCTCGATCATGGTGCCCAGCGCGAGCTTCAGCTCGACGCCGGTCTGCGCCTGGACCTCGGCGATGACGCCCTCGGCCTCCTCGCGGACGATCTCCAGCTCCTGGACGGTGCCGACGAGCGGGATCATGATCTCGGCGCGCGGGTCGCCCTTGGCGTCGATCCGCTGGGCCGCGGCCTCGGCGATCGCCCGCACCTGCATGGCGAAGAGGCCGGGGATGACCAGGCCGAGGCGGACACCGCGCAGACCCAGCATCGGGTTCTGCTCGTGGAGCCGGTGCACGGCCTGGAGAAGCCGCAGGTCGTTCTCGTTCGCGTCCTTGCGGGACTCGGCGAGGGCGACACGGACCGACAGCTCGGTGATGTCGGGGAGGAACTCGTGCAGCGGCGGGTCGAGCAGCCGGACCGTGACGGGCAGGCCGTCCATGGCCTCGAACAGCTCGATGAAGTCCTGCTTCTGCTGCGGCAGGAGGGCCTCCAGGGCCTCCGTGCGCTCCTCGTCCGTGTCGGCGAGGATCAGCTTCTCGACCATCTCGCGGCGCTCGCCGAGGAACATGTGCTCGGTGCGGCACAGGCCGATGCCCTGGGCGCCGAAGCGGCGGGCCCGCAGCGCGTCCTCGGCGTTGTCGGCGTTGGCCCTGACCCGCAGCCGGCGGACGCGGTCCGCGTAGGCCATGATCCGGTGCACGGCGGAGACCAGCTCGTCGGCGTCGTCCGCACCGGCGTGCATGCGGCCCTCGAAGTACTCGACGACCGGCGAGGGTACGACAGGTACCTCACCGAGGTACACCTTGCCGGTGGAGCCGTCGATGGAGACGACGTCGCCCTCCTCGACGACCTGCCCGCCGGAGGTGGTCATCCGGCGGCGCTTGGTGTCCACCTCGAGTTCCTCGGCGCCGCAGACACAGGTCTTGCCCATGCCGCGGGCGACGACGGCGGCGTGCGAGGTCTTGCCGCCGCGCGAGGTCAGGATGCCCTCGGCGGCGATCATGCCGTCCAGGTCGTCCGGGTTGGTCTCACGGCGGATCAGGATGACCTTCTCGCCGGAGCGGGACCACTTGACGGCCGTGTACGAGTCGAAGACGGCCTTGCCGACGGCCGCGCCCGGCGAGGCGGCGATGCCGCGCCCGATCTGCTCGACCTTGGTGTTCTCGTCGAACTTCGGGAACATCAGCTGGGCGAGCTGGGCGCCGTTGACGCGCTGGAGCGCCTCGGCCTCGTCGATCAGGCCCTGGTCCACGAGCTGGGTGGCGATCCGGAAGGCGGCCCCGGCGGTGCGCTTGCCGACGCGGGTCTGCAGCATCCACAGCTGACCGCGCTCGATCGTGAACTCGATGTCGCAGAGGTCCTTGTAGTGGGTCTCGAGCGTCTCCATGATCTGCATCAGCTGGTCGT
Organism: Streptomyces sp. NPDC053755; assembly: GCF_040677675.1. NCBI lineage: Bacteria > Bacillati > Actinomycetota > Actinomycetes > Kitasatosporales > Streptomycetaceae > Streptomyces > Streptomyces sp. NPDC053755. Next base: position 20,687 of record NZ_JBFASK010000025.1, read on the forward strand.
ACGACTTCTTGTCGATGGACTCGAGCTCGGCGAGCGGCACGGTGTTGCGGATACCCGCGACGACGTCCTCGCCCTGCGCGTTCTGCAGGTAGTCGCCGTAGACGCCCTGGTGGCCGGAGGCGGGGTCGCGGGTGAAGGCGACGCCGGTGCCGGAGTCCGGGCCGAGGTTGCCGAAGACCATCGAGCAGACGTTCACGGCGGTGCCGAGATCGTGCGGGATGCGCTCCTGGCGACGGTAGAGCTTGGCGCGGTCGGTGTTCCAGGAGTTGAAGACGGCCTCGATGGCGAGGTCCATCTGCTCGCGCGGGTCCTGGGGGAAGTCGCGGCCGGCCTCGGCCTTCACGATCTTCTTGAACTGCTTGACGACCTTCTTCAGGTCGGCGGCGTCGAGGTCGGTGTCGACGGTGACCTTCTTGCCGGCCTTGGCCTCGTCGAGCGCGTCCTCGAACAGCTCGCCCTCGACCCCGAGGACGGTCTTGCCGAACATCTGGATGAGGCGGCGGTACGAGTCCCAGGCGAAGCGCTCGTCCCCGGCCTGGGCGGCGAGACCGGCGACGGACTCGTCCGACAGGCCGATGTTGAGGACCGTGTCCATCATGCCGGGCATCGAGAACTTGGCGCCCGAGCGCACGGAGACGAGCAGCGGGTCGTCGGCCTGGCCGAGCTTCTTGCCCATCTTCTGCTCGAGGGCGTCGAGGTGCGCGCTCACCTCGTCGCGGAGCTCGACCGGCTCGGAGCCGCTGTCGAGGTAGACCTTGCACGCCTCGGTGGTGATCGTGAAGCCGGGAGGTACCGGCAGGCCGAGGTTGGTCATCTCGGCCAGGTTCGCGCCCTTACCGCCGAGGAGGTCCTTCAGGTCCCTGTTGCCCTCGGTGAAGTCGTACACGAACTTCTGATCTTTGTTTTCCGACACGGGTCTCGACTCCTCGACGACTCGGTGGCTGCCCTGACGGCGAGGAACATACCCAGATCGAAGGCTTCTGGGGAGGTACGCCTAGCGGTCATCGGGGCTTAACCACCCGTCCGCCACCAGATCGAAAGTAACCGAGGGGTAGCTTCCGCTTTCAGACTCCGAAGCCCACTTGACTCATTCCTGGGCTTACGCGCTCAGGTGAGCGCCTGGGCGGGCACTTGCGTTCATCTTCTGAACACAAGAGGGGTGGCACCCAGTGCCACCCCTCCAGGAGTCCAACGCCCCGTAATCCGCTCATCTGAGCACACCCCCTATCAAGGGTGGTGAGGATCACGCCGCGAAATCGGCTTGTTTCCCATCATCCGGACGGGACGAGGGCCGTTCGCGGACAGCTCCGGATCGCGGGCTCCCCGCCCGCGTCAGCCCCCTGACGTGTCGAGTTCCGCCTCCTCGCCGACGCCGGCGCAGTCGTAGGGGTCCTTGAGCCAGCCGTCCGGAAGCACCACCCGGTTGTTCCCCGACGTGCGCCCCCGGGGGCCGTCGGCGCCCACCGGCCAGGGCTGGTCCAGGTCCAGCTCGCTCAACTGAGCGCTCAGCTCTTCCAGGGACGAGGTGATCGCCAGTCTCTTGCGCATCTCGGACCCGACGGAGAAGCCCTTGAGGTACCAGGCCACGTGCTTGCGGAAGTCGATGACCCCGCGCGACTCGTCCCCGAGCCACTCGCCGAGCAGCCGCGCGTGCCGGACCATCGCGTCCGCGACCTCCCGCAGCCCCGGCTGGGCGTAGGAGCCGCTGCCCTCGAAGCCCGCGACGAGATCGGCGAAGAGCCACGGCCGGCCCAGGCACCCGCGTCCCACGACCACACCGTCGCAGCCGGTCTCGCGCATCATCCGCAGCGCGTCGTCGGCCGACCAGATGTCGCCGTTGCCGAGCACCGGGATCTCCGGCACGTGCTCCTTGAGGCGCGCGATCGCCTCCCAGTCCGCCGTGCCGCCGTAGTGCTGGGCCGCCGTCCGCCCGTGCAGGGCGATCGCCGTGACGCCCTCCTCCACGGCGATGCGCCCGGCGTCGAGATAGGTGATGTGGTCGTCGTCGATGCCCTTGCGCATCTTCATCGTGACCGGCAGGTCGCCCGCGTTCGTCACGGCCTCGTGCAGGATCGCGCGCAGCAGCGGCCGCTTGTAGGGGAGGGCCGAGCCGCCGCCCTTGCGCGTGACCTTGGGCACCGGGCACCCGAAGTTCAGGTCGATGTGGTCGGCCAGATCCTCGTCCACGATCATCCGGACGGCCTTGCCGACCGTCACCGGGTCGACGCCGTACAGCTGTATGGAGCGCGGCTTCTCGCTGTCGTCGAACCGGATGAGCTGCATCGTCTTCTCGTTGCGCTCGACCAGCGCCCGCGTCGTGATCATCTCGCTGACGAACAGCCCCTTGCCGCCGCTGTACTCGCGGCAGAGGGTGCGAAAGGGGGCGTTGGTGATGCCGGCCATCGGGGCGAGCACCACCGGCGGCTGCACGATGTGCGGCCCGATGGCGAGAGGGGAGAACGCGGTCATGGGGCCATTGTCGCGCACCGTCGAACACTTCCGTCCGTGCACGGCCGGCTCCGCTCCCTCCCGGATGGCACAGGGTGTCTCGCCCGCGGCGACGCTGCCACGCGCCCTCGCCGCCCTTCACTCCTCGACGGTGGGCGACAGGCGCGGCCGGGCCTCGCGCGGTCCGGGCGCCGCGGAGGGGCCGCGCACGAGGGGCCCGGACCGCCTCCGCGACCCGGGCCCTCCGCGTCCTGCCCGCTCCTACTTCCCGCCGCCCGTGGCGCCTTCGGCGCTCTGCGCGGCTTCGGCGCTCTCGGCGCTCTCCGCACCCAGCGCGCGCTCGCGCATCTTCCTCAGCAGCTCCTGCTTGTGGTCGACCGCCGCCTTGCGGTCGGCGCTGCTGGTCCGGACGGCGCCCTGCTGGTCGGCGCGGGACAGCTTCTTGCGCTGTCCGCCGACGCCGAGGAGGTTGTTGCGGCCCTTGGACATGGGGTTCTCCCGTCAGTGAGGAATGCGGTGGTCGATCGGCCGGAGCCGCGCGGGGGTTGCCCGCGGCGCTCTCACTCGTAGATCTGGAAGAACGAGGACATACCGCAGACGCTACCTCCCCGCCGTGAGGGGGTCACGCCGTTTTCCCTTCCGCATGAGGAATGACAGACATTGAAATCTGTCAGTCGTCATGTCATGGTTGTCATGCGTCGCTCCCCCGGCGCTTCGACTCCCTCTTCCGAGGAGACCTCCATGACCTCCGCCCGCACCCTCCCCACCCGCGCCCTCGGCACCACCGGCCCTCAGGTCTCCGCCCTCGGCCTCGGCTGCATGGGCATGTCCGCGCTGTACGGCGAGAGCGACCGCGCCGAGTCGATCGCCACCCTGCACGCCGCACTGGACGCGGGCGTCACGCTCCTGGACACCGGCGACTTCTACGGCATGGGGCACAACGAACTCCTGATCAACGAAGCCCTGCGGACAGCCCCCGCCGCCGCCCGTGAGAGGGCCCTGACCAGCGTGAAGTTCGGCGCCCTGCGCACGGTCGAGGGCGGCTTCACCGGCTACGACGGCCGCCCGGCCGCGGTGAGGAACTTCGCCGCCTACTCCCTCCAGCGTCTCGGCACGGACCACATCGACATCTACCGCATCGCCCGCGTCGACCCCGACGTGCCGATCGAGGAGACCGTGGGCGCCATCGCCGACCTGGTCGCGGCCGGCCACGTGCGGCACATCGGCCTCTCCGAGGTCGGCGCGGACACGCTGCGCCGGGCGGCGGCGGTCGCCCCGATAGCCGACCTCCAGATCGAGTACTCCCTGCTCTCCCGCTCCATCGAGGAGAAGATCCTCCCGACCGCCCGCGAGCTGGGCATCGGCATCACGGCGTACGGCGTCCTCTCGCGCGGCCTGATCAGCGGCCACTTCGCACGTGACCGTGAGCTGGCTCCGGGTGACTTCCGCGGGATGAGTCCGCGCTTCCAGGGCGACAACCTCCACCGGAACCTGGACCTGGTGGACCGGCTGCGGGCCGTCGCCGAGGCGAAGGGCGTCACGGTCGCGCAGACCGTGATCGCCTGGGTCCTCGCCCAGGGCCCGCGGCGCGGCGCCGACATCGTGCCGCTGATCGGCGCCCGCCGCCGGGACCGCCTCGCCGAGGCGCTCGGCGCCCTGGACGTGACGCTGGACGCCGCCGACCTCGCCGCGATCGAGCGGGCCGTCCCGGCGGGCGCCGCGGCCGGCGAGCGCTATCCGGCGGCCCAGATGGCCCACCTGGACAGCGAGCACTGATCCGCTCGGTGGCTGACAGGTACTGTCATTCCATGCCCACCGAGACCCTGACCGCCGAGCGCATCCTCGAAGTCACCGAGGAGGTGCTGCGTCGCTACGGCCCGGCGAAGGCCACGGTCGTCGACGTGGCACGCGCCCTCGGCGTCAGCCACGGCAGCGTCTACCGCCACTTCCGTACGAAGGCGGCTCTGCGCGAGGCGGTGACGGGACGCTGGCTCTCGCGGACCGAGGCCGCCCTCGCGGACGTGGTCGCCGCCCCGGACCGGCAGGCGCCCGACAAGCTGCGGGCCTGGCTCGCCACGCTGTTCGAGGCCAAGCGGCACAAGGCGGGCGACGACCCGGAGCTCTTCGCCACCTATCAGGTGCTGCTCGGCGAGAACAGCGGCGTGATCGAGGAGCACGTGAGCGTGCTGGTCGGCCAGGTCCGCCGCATCGTCGAGGAGGGCGCCCGCGAGGCGGAGTTCACCACGCCCGACCCCGAGGCCACGGCCCGCGCCGTCTTCGACGCGACCGCCCGCTTCCACGACCCCGCCTACGCCCCGGAGTGGCGCCGCCCGACGATCGACGCCGAATTCGACGCGGTGGTGGACCTCCTGCTGCGCGGCCTGCACGCATAGGCCCCGGCGGTCCCGCCGGGACGGCGGCGCGCGCGCGCCTTCCGCACGGTCGCGACGCATGCCGAGAGGCCCCCGGTTCCAACAGGGAACCGGGGGCCTCTCGGTGTCGGCGGTGCGCTCGTCAGCAGCCGAGCAGGCGGCTGCCGAGGTAGCCCTGGATCTGGTCCAGGGAGACGCGCTCCTGCTTCATGGTGTCGCGCTCGCGCACGGTCACCGCGTTGTCGTCCAGGGTGTCGAAGTCGACGGTGACGCAGAACGGCGTACCGATCTCGTCCTGGCGGCGGTAGCGGCGGCCGATGGCGCCGGCGTCGTCGAACTCGATGTTCCAGTTCTGCCGCAGGTCGGCGGCGAGGCCCTTGGCCTTCGGCGACAGCTGCGCGTTACGGGACAGGGGAAGCACGGCGACCTTGACCGGCGCGAGGCGCGGGTCGAGGCGCATCACGGTGCGCTTCTCCATGACGCCCTTGGCGTTCGGGGCCTCGTCCTCGTTGTAGGCGTCGAGCAGGAAGGCCAGCATGGCGCGGCCGACACCGGCGGCGGGCTCGATGACGTACGGCGTCCAGCGCTCCTGGGTCTCCTGGTCGAAGTAGATGAGCTCGTTGCCGGAGGCCTTCGAGTGCGCCTTGAGGTCGTAGTCGGTGCGGTTGGCGACACCCTCGAGCTCGCCCCACTCGCTGCCGCCGAACTGGAAGCGGTACTCGATGTCGGCGGTGCGCTTGGAGTAGTGGGAGAGCTTCTCCTGCGGGTGCTCGAACCAGCGCATGTTCTCCTCACGCATGCCCAGGCTCGTGTACCAGTTCCAGCGCTGCTCCATCCAGTACTCGTGCCACTGCTCGTCCTCGCCCGGCTTGACGAAGAACTCCATCTCCATCTGCTCGAACTCGCGGGTGCGGAAGATGAAGTTGCCCGGAGTGATCTCGTTCCGGAAGGACTTGCCCATCTGCGCGATGCCGAACGGGGGCTTCTTGCGCGAGGTCTGCTGCACCTGGCCGAAGTTGGTGAAGATGCCCTGCGCGGTCTCGGGGCGCAGGTAGGCGACCGAGCCGGAGTCCTGGGTGGGGCCGAGGTGGGTGGAGAGCAGACCCGAGAACTGCTTGGGCTCCGTGAAGGTGCCCTTGTTGCCACAGTTGGGGCAGTTGAGGTCCTTGAGGCCGTTCTCGGGGAGACGGCCGTGCTTCTCCTCGTACGCCTCCTCCAGGTGGTCGGCGCGGTAGCGCTTGTGACAGGAGGTGCACTCGGTCAGCGGGTCGGTGAAGGTGGCGACGTGACCGGACGCCTCCCAGACCTCGGTGGCCAGGATCACCGACGAGTCGATACCGACGACGTCCTCGCGCGCGGTGACCATGTAACGCCACCACTGACGCTTGATGTTCTCCTTCAGCTCGACACCCAGCGGTCCGTAGTCCCAGGCGGCCTTCTGGCCGCCGTAGATCTCACTGCACGGGTAGACGAAGCCACGGCGCTTGCTCAGGCTGACGATGGTGTCGATCTTGTCGGCGGCCACGGTGCTCTCTTCATTACGACGACGAAGTGCGAATGCCTCAGATTACCGGCGCCGCCACCCCCCGTATCAAATCGGTTCGGCCCCCGAGCCCGCCCGGGACCGCCCGGGCCGACCGTGGGCGGGACCACAGGAAGCACAATTGACAATCGTTTCCAGTTTTGTTGAAAATGAGTGTCATGAACGTACGTCGCCTGATACCCACCACCGCCGTCGCCGGAGCCGTCACCCTCGGCCTTCTCACCCTGTCCGCCTGCGGCGGGACCTCCGGCGCCGCCGACAAGGCGAGCGACGGCAAGCTGAGCGTGGTGACGTCGTTCTACCCCATGCAGTACCTGGCCGAGCAGATAGGCGGGGACCACGTCTCCGTCGACACCCTCACCGAGCCGGGCGTCGAGCCGCACGACCTGGAGCTGAAGCCGAGGCAGATCGGCGAGCTCGGCGAGGCCGACTACATCCTCTACCTCAAGGGCGTCCAGCCCGCAGTCGACGAGGCGATCAAGCAGGCCGGCGTGAAGCACACCGTCGACGCCGCCACCCTGACCACCCTCGAGGAGCACGGCACCGAGGCCGGGCACGACCACGCCGGCGAGACCGCCGAGGAGCACTCCGCCCACGAGGGCGAGGCGCACGCCGACGAGCACGGCCACGCGTCCGAGGCCGGCGCCGACCCGCACATCTGGCTCGACCCCGTGAAGTACGCCGAGGTCGCCAAGGGTGTCGGCGCCTCCCTGCAGAAGGCCGACCCGGACCACGCCGCCGACTACCAGAAGAACACCGACGCCCTGGTGAAGAAGCTCGGCGACCTGGACACGGCGTTCGAGAGCGGCCTGAAGAACGCCACCACCCGGACCTTCATCACCACGCACTCCGCCTTCGGCTACCTCGCCGAACGCTACGGCCTGGAGCAGGAGGGCATCACCGGCATCGACCCCGAGTCCGAGCCGAGCCCCGCCCGGATCAAGGAGCTCCAGGAGACCGCGAAGAAGGACAAGGTCACCACCGTCTTCTTCGAGACCCTCGCCAGCGACAAGACCGCCAGGACCCTCGCGTCCGACACCGGACTGAAGACGGACGTCCTGGACCCCCTGGAGGGAATCACGGACACGTCCAAGGGCGATGACTACATCGAGGTCATGCGGTCCAACCTCGCCGCGCTGAAGACGGCGCTCGGCGCCAAGTGACACCCACGTACGTATCGGAGGCACGAGCCATGGGCATGGATCCCGTCATTTCCGTCCGGGGAGCCACGGCCGCCCTCGGCTCGCGCCCCGTCCTGCGTGGCATCGACCTCGCCGTGCACCGCGGCGAGGTCGTCGCTCTGCTCGGCGCCAACGGCTCGGGCAAGTCGACGGCCGTCCGTGCGGTCATCGGCCAGGTGCCGCTGACCGGCGGGTCCATATCCCTGTTCGGTACGGAGCAGAAGCGGTTCCGCGACTGGGCCCGCGTCGGGTACGTACCGCAGCGCACCACCGCCGCCAGCGGTGTGCCCGCCACGATCCGCGAGGTCGTCTCCTCCGGCCGGCTCTCCCGCCGCAAGCTGGGCTGGCCGGCCAAGGCGGACCGGGCCGCCATCGAGCGGGCCATCGAGCTGGTCGGCCTGGCCGACCGCGCCAAGGACTCGGTGAGCGCCCTCTCCGGCGGCCAGCACCAGCGGGTCCTGATCGCCCGCGCGCTCGCCTCCGAGCCCGAGCTGCTGATCATGGACGAGCCGATGGCCGGGGTGGACCTCGCCAGCCAGGAGATCCTCGCCCGGACCCTGCGCGAGCAGGTCGCCGGCGGCACCTCCGTCCTCCTCGTCCTGCACGAACTGGGCCCGCTGGAGCCGCTGATCGACCGGGCCGTGGTCCTCCGCGACGGCTGTGTCGTGCACGACGGCCCGCCGCCGCAGGCCGTGGGACAGCACGCCCTGCCCGGCCACGACCACGTCCATCCGCACGCGGCCGACGAGCCGCTCCGCACGGGTCTGCTGACCTGAGGAAGCTGACCTGATCATGGAATTCCTCGAACCCGCCTTCATGCAGCGGGCGCTCCTCGCGGCCGTCCTCGTCGGCATCACCGCCCCCGCCGTCGGCATCTACCTCGTCCAGCGGCGCCAGGCTCTGATGGGCGACGGCATCGGCCATGTCGCCATGACCGGCGTCGGCCTCGGCTTCCTGCTGAACTCCAGCCCCGTGTGGATGGCGACCCTGGTCGCCGTCGCCGGTTCGGTGACGATGGAGCTGATCAGGGCGTACGGCAGGACCCGCGGCGACCTCGCGCTCGCCCTGCTCTTCTACGGCGGCATGGCGGGCGGTGTCCTGCTGATCAACCTCTCGCCGACCGGCTCCAACGCCAACCTCAACTCGTACCTCTTCGGGTCGCTGTCCACCGTCTCCACCGAGGACGTCACCGCGATCAGCGTCCTGGCGGCGTTCGTGGTCCTGGTCACGGTCGGTCTGCGCCGACAGCTCTTCGCGGTCAGCCAGGACGAGGAGTTCGCCCGCGTCACCGGCCTCCCGGTGCGGGCGCTGAACCTGCTCGTCGCGGTCACCGCCGCCGTGACCGTCACGGTCGCGATGCGGGTGGTCGGCCTGTTGCTGGTCAGCGCGCTCATGGTGGTCCCGGTCGCGGCGGCCCAGCAGCTCTCGCGGTCCTTCCGTACGACGTTCGTGCTCGCGGTCGTGATCGGCACCGGGGTCACGCTGGGCGGCACCGTCACGTCGTACTACCAGGACGTGCCGCCGGGTGCGACCATCGTGCTGCTCGCGATCGCCGTCTTCATCGCCCTCACCCTCCTCGCGACACCGCTGGCCAGGCGCCGTGCCCGGGCCGCCGAGGCGGCTTCGGCGGAGTGCGACATGGCGGTTCCGGTCACCCGCAGGCCGACGGACGACGTCACGCTGTAGCGGCCTGGCAGAATGACGGGGGCAACGGAGACAACAAGGAGGCCCCTGTGGCGACGGCAGGACCCCCCGTACGCGGTCGCTCGACCAAGCAGCGGGCCGCTGTGTCGGCCGCACTGAACGAGGTCGACGAGTTCCGCAGCGCCCAGGAGCTGCACGACATGCTCAAGCACCGCGGTGACTCGGTCGGCCTGACCACGGTCTACCGCACGCTCCAGTCCCTCGCGGACGCGGGCGAGGTCGACGCGCTGCGCACCAGCGAGGGCGAGACCGTCTACCGCCGCTGCTCGACGGGCGACCACCACCATCACCTGGTGTGCCGGATGTGCGGCAAGGCGGTCGAGGTCGAGGGCCCGGCGGTGGAGCAGTGGGCGGAGACGATCGCGTCCCAGCACGGCTTCGTGAACGTGGCCCACACGGTCGAGATCTTCGGCACCTGCGCGGAGTGCGCGGCGAAGTGACGTGAGACCCGGCTCGAGGAGAGGGCCCGCACCGGATGTCCGGTGCGGGCCCTCTCCGTGTCCGGTCAGCCGGTCACGCCTTGTCGAGGACGGCCATGTCCTCCGCCGAGACCCCGCCGAAGCGACGGTCGCGCGAGGCGTACTCGACGCAGGCCCGCCACAGGTCGCGGCGGTCGAAGTCCGGCCACAGCACGTCCTGGAAGACCATCTCCGCGTAACTGCTCTGCCAGATGAGGTAGTTCGAGGTGCGCTGCTCGCCGCTGGGGCGCAGGAAGAGGTCCACGTCCGGCATGTCCGGGTAGTAGAGGTACTTCTGGAAGGTCTTCTCGTTGACCTTCGCCGGGTCCAGCTTCCCCGCCGCCACGTCCCGCGCGATGGCCTGCGCCGCGTCCGCGACCTCCGCGCGGCCGCCGTAGTTCACGCAGAAGTACAGCGTCATGGCGTCGTTGCCGACGGTCTGCTCCTGGGCGACCTGGAGCTCCTGGACGACCGACTTCCACATCTTCGGCATCCGGCCGACCCAGCGGATGCGGATGCCTAGCTCGTCCATCTCGTCCCGCCGGCGGCGGATGACGTCGCGGTTGAAGTTCATCAGGAAGCGGACCTCCTCGGGGGAACGCTTCCAGTTCTCGGTGGAGAAGGCGTAGAGGGAGAGGTTCTTGACGCCCATCTCCAGGCAGCCCTTGAGCACGTCGAGGACGACGCCCTCACCGACCTTGTGGCCCTCGGTGCGGGGCAGGCCGCGCTCCTGGGCCCAGCGGCCGTTTCCGTCCATCACGCAGGCCACGTGGTTGGGCACCAGCTCGGCGGGGAGCTTCGGCGGGGTCGCGCCGGACGGGTGCCGCTCGGGGACCTTGTACTCCCGGCGCTGCCGTCCGAGGATTCCGCGTCGTGCGATGGCCATGGCGATGGATCTCCTAGCTCTTCTCTACATACCGCAGTGAGCGCAGGCCGCGCTCCAGGTGCCAGTGGAGGTAGGCGGACACCAGTCCGCTGCCCTCCCTGACGTGACGCGGCTCGCACGCGTCCGCCGTCGCCCAGTCGCCGGTGAGCAGCGCGCTGAGCAGGCCGATGGCCTCCGGAGAGGGTACGACGCTTCCCGGCACCCGGCAGTCGCCGCATATGACGCCGCCGGCCGCGACCGAGAAGAACCGGTTGGGGCCGTGGATGCCGCATTTCGCGCAGTCCTCGAAGCTGGGCGCGTAGCCGTTGACCGCGAGCGAGCGCAGCAGGAACGCGTCCAGGATGAGATGGGGCGCGTGCTCGCCGCGGGAGAGGGTCCGCAGGCCACCGACGAGCAGCAGGTACTGCTGGACGGCCGGCTCGCCCTCGTTGTCGGTGAACCGCTCCGCCGTCTCCAGCATCGCCGTCCCGGCGGTGTACCGGGCGTAGTCGGTGACGATCCCGCCGCCGTAGGGCGCGATGGTCTCGCTCTGCGTGCACAGCGGCAGCCCGCGCCCGACGAGGTCGCTCCCGCGCGCGAAGAACTGCACGTCCACGTGCGAGAAGGGCTCCAGCCTCGCCCCGAACTTCGACTTCGTCCGCCGCACCCCGCGCGCCACGGCGCGGACGCGGCCGTGGCCGCGCGTGAGGATCGTGATGATGCGGTCCGCTTCGCCCAGCTTCTGGGTGCGCAGCACGATGCCGTCGTCGCGGAACAGACTCATGCGCCCATTCTCGCGTACGGATACGACACCCCGGGCCGGCCCGGTGCCGGACCACGGCCGTCAGGGGACCTCGCCCCGGCTCCGGGCGTTGGCGTACGCCGTCGCGGCGCGCAGGCGCTCCGCCGCGGTGGCCTCCCGGACCCCGTCCGGCTGCGCCTCCCACTCCCGCCCGCCGCCGAGCGGTCTCAGCCGGAGGTACGGGCCTTCGTGCCCCATGACCGTGCCGACCTTCCCGGTGCGGATGTCGACGGCGTACGAGCCGATGGGCAGTGTCACGGCCGTCCCCCTTCCCGTGGCAGTACGGCGGCCTCTCGGCCCGCCGTCTCCACCGTGCGTTCCCCGGCCTCTTCCCGAAGCTCTCCTACGGCCCCGGGTCGCGGCCGCTCACGTTCTTCCTTCACCCACGCGTGCTTCCCCGAATCGCTTTCCCGGTTACCGCATCCGGGGTGGTGCCACCTCCCTAGAATCGGCAGATGCGCAGGTCCCAGGACCGCACCGACGGGATCTCCAGCCTCCGCTTTGAGAAGTCATAAGTTCGGCTTATGGGGTCATAGACAGGGGGCGGGTACCGGTTCTCGCGAGTGAGTAATTAGGGTGACCTAAGTGACGGCAGTCCTCGCCGTCACGTCGCTTGCGAAGGGAACCCAGACATGCCCCGCCCTCTCCGGGTCGCGATCGTCGGCGCCGGCCCCGCCGGGATCTACGCCGCCGATGCGCTGCTGAAGTCCGAGGCCGCCGCCGAGCCGGGCGTGTCGATCGACATCTTCGAGCGGATGCCGGCACCCTTCGGTCTCATCCGCTACGGCGTCGCTCCCGACCACCCCCGCATCAAGGGCATCATCACCGCCCTGCACCAGGTGCTCGACAAGCCGCAGGTCCGCCTCTTCGGCAACATCGACTACGGCACCGACGTCCACCTGGACGACCTGCGCGCCTTCTACGACGCCGTGGTCTTCTCGACGGGCGCCATGGCCGACCGCGAGCTCCGCATACCCGGCGTCGAGCTCGACGGGTCCTACGGCGCCGCCGACTTCGCCTCCTGGTACGACGGGCACCCCGACGTGCCGCGCACCTGGCCGCTGCACGCCGAGAAGGTCGCCGTGCTGGGCGTCGGCAACGTGGCCCTCGACATCGCCCGCATCCTCGCCAAGACCGCGGAGGAACTGCTGCCGACCGAGATCCCGCCGAACGTCCACGAGGGCCTCAAGGCGAACAAGGCCGTCGAGGTCCACGTCTTCGGCCGCCGTGGCCCCGCACAGGCGAAGTTCAGCCCCATGGAGCTGCGCGAGCTGGACCACTCCCCCACCATCGAGGTCATCGTCAACCCCGAGGACATCGACTACGACGAGGGCTCGATCGCGGAGCGCCGCAAGAACAAGCAGACCGACATGGTCGCCAAGACCCTGGAGAACTGGGCGATCCGCGACATCGGCGACCGCCCGCACAAGCTCTTCCTGCACTTCTTCGAGTCGCCGGTCGAGATCCTCGGCGAGGACGGCACGGTCGTCGGCCTGCGCACCGAGCGCACCGAGCTGGACGGCACAGGCAACGTCAAGGGCACCGGCGCGACCACCGACTGGGACGTCCAGGCCGTCTACCGCGCCGTCGGCTACCTCTCCGACGAGCTGCCCAAGCTCCCCTGGGACGCCGTCTCCGGCACCGTGCCGGACGAGGGCGGCCGGGTCATCGAGGAGGGCGGCGCGCCCATGCCGTCGACGTACGTCACCGGCTGGATCCGTCGCGGCCCCGTCGGGCTCATCGGCCACACCAAGGGCGACGCCAACGAGACGGTCGCGAACCTCCTCGACGACTTCGCGCACGGCCGGCTCCTCACGCCCGCGAACCCGGAGACGGACGCGGTCGTCGCCTTCCTGGAGGGCAAGGGCCTCACGTACACCACGTGGGAGGGCTGGTACGCCCTCGACGCCGCCGAGAAGGCGCTCGGCGAGGCCGAGGGCCGCGAGCGCGTGAAGATCGTCGAGCGCGAGGACATGCTCCGCGCGAGCGAGGCGGTCACCCCGCGGCGGTAGCGGCACGCACGCCGTTCGGCCGGAACGGGCCCGACTCGCGGGAGTACCCCCGGGTCGGGCCCGTTCCCGTGCCCCCGGCTTCCCCGCGCTCCGAGGGCCCCGCGATCTCCGTGTCCTTCCCGCGCCCCCTCCCCGCAGGGCCAGGGCGGCGCGGCCGGGCACGCGCTCCTACCCTGGAGGGGCGGAAGGGAAGTGAGCGGCGATGGCCGTCCCCGTCGGAGAGGCACCGGTCCTGGAGCGGGCGCGGGACGCGGGGGCCCGGGAATCCTGGGCCGAGGCGTACGCGCTGCTGTGCGAGGCCGACCTGCATCCGTCCGCCGCCCTGGACCCCGGCGACCTGGACGTCCTCGCCGACGCGGCCTGGTGGACGGGGCACGTCGACGGGTCGATCGCCGCTCGGCTGCGCGCCCAGGCCGGGTACGCGGCGGCCGGGGACCACCGCGGGGCGGGCCGCGCCGCCTGGTGGCTGTCCTTCGAGTACCGCCGTCTGGGACGGCCCGCGGCCGCCGCCGGCTGGCTGCACCGGGCACGGCACCATCTGGAGCACGTGCCGGACAGCCCCGAGCAGTGCTATCTGGCCTGGAGCGACGCGGAGGAGGCGCGGGAGCACCACGACCTCGGCGCGGCGCTCGCCGCGGCGCTGCGCATGGACCTCGTCGCCCGCCGCTCCGGCGACCCGGACCTGATCGCCCTGAGCCGTCAGGCGCGGGCGGCCGTCCTCCTGGCGAGCGGCCACCGGTCACGCGCCCTGGGGCTCCTGGACGACGTGATGGGTCCGGTGACGGCGGGGGAGCTGAGCGCGATGACGACCGGCAGGCTCTACTCGCTCGTCCTGACCCGCTGCCGTGAGGCGGCGGACCTCGGCCGCGCGGCGGCCTGGACGGACGCGGCGATGTCGTGGTGCGAGACACCGTGGTCCGGCCGCCGCCGGGACGCGGCGGCCGGGAGGAACGGGCCCCTCACGACACCCGCGCCGACCGGTCCGGCGGCCGGCGGCCCCGCGGCCGCACCGGACGGGGCACGGGCCGGCGGTGGACACCCCGCGGGCCGGGACGCCGGGGGCGAGGGTCTTCGTACGGGGTTTCCCGCCGGCGCGTGGCACGGCGCCGGCAACCCCTTCCGGGGCCTCTGCCGGATCCACCGGGTCGAGGTGCTCGATCTGCTGGGGATGTGGACGCTCGCCGAGGCCGAGGCGGCGCGGGTCTGCGCCGAGGTGCTCCCGGACGGCCTGGAGGCGGCCGCCGCGGCCCACTACGCCGCCGGGGAGATCCGGCGCAGGCAGGGGCGGCTCGACGAGGCCGTCCGGTCGTACTCCCACGCCCACGCGCTGGGCCGCGTCCCGCAGCCGGGCCTCGCACTGCTGCGGCTCGCCCAGGGCCGGACGGACGCCGCCGTGGCCGGGCTGCGGCCGGCGCTGCTGCGTCGCGGCGACCCGCCGCACGATTCGCTGGGCCGTGCCGGACTGCTCGCCGCGCGGACGGAGGTGGCGCTGGCGGTCGGGGACGAGGACGGCGCGGCGCGGGCCGTCACGGAGCTGGAGGGACTCGCCGGTGACGCGCCGTTCCTGGAGGCCGTGGCCGGCACCGCTCGTGGCGCCCTGGCACTGGCCCGGCACGAGCCGGCACGGCGGCCGCTGCGCCGGGCCCTCGCGGGCTGGCGGGAGCTGAGGGTGCCGTACGAGGCGGCGCGGGTACGGCTGCTCCTCGCCGCCGCCGAGCGGGCCGCGGGCGACGAGGACGCCGCCCGGCGCGCGCTCAGGGCCGCACGGACGGCGTTCGAGGAGCTGGGCGCCCTGCCGGACGCCGCACGGGCGACGACGGCGCTCTCCCAGGCCGGGCGGCCCGGGGCCGCCGCCTAGGGAGTGGCGCGAGCGCCGTCCGCCCCGAGGCGGCGGGTCGCGGCGGCCGGTGGGCGCGCTCGCGCGGCGGAGAGGGAGAATGGCGGAGCCCTGGGGACCGACGACCACGCGGCTGGGGGCACCTCCCGTGCCCGAAGGGCTTCGGGGGAGTGCGTGCAGGGCGTCGCGACCCAGGCGGGACTCCACGGACACGACCTGGCGAGGCCCCCGCGTCAGAGCAGGGTCCTCGCGGTGGCCAGGAGGCGGGCGGTCTCGTCGGCGCACAGGGCCAGCGCGTTGCCGACGGTGCACAGGACGTCCCGCTCGGCCGGGCTGTACGCCCCGTCGGCGAGGGCGATCCGGGCTCCCTGGAGCAGGATCGTCTCGCGCCCGGAGGCCGCCAGGTGCGGGGTGAGCGGTTCCAGGGCCTCGTGCAGCTCGATCGCGAGGGCGGCGCCGCCCTCGCCCACGTCGGGGAGGAAGCGGCCGGTGTCGGCGGCCAGCGCCTCGACGAGGTCGGTGAGCTGGGTGGCGGTGCACTCGTCGAACCCGGCGGCGCGCACCGCCGTGACCGCGGTGTCCACCGCCGTACGCGAGGAGGTGCCGCCCGCGGCCAGGACGGCGAGGGCGACCGTGTGCACGGCGTCCCGCAGCATCGCGGAGAAGCGGCTCGTCGTCGGGTGGTCGAGCACCTCCGTACCGAAGTGGGTGTGGCAGGCGGCGCACTCGACGACCGGCCCGGCGTACCCGCGGGGCAGGACCGGCACTCCCAGGACGGCGAACCGGCGACGGCCGGTGCGTCGTCGGTAGTTGCGGTCGCCGCCGCACTCCTCGCAGAAGAACTCGCCGTCCCCGACGGTGTTCCAGGAAGTACGGATGCCGCAGACGCCCACTTTGCGACCACGTGACTCTCGGGCAGACCGCACGTCGCACCTCCCTTAACGACACGGCAACACTGCCGACGTGGGCGTGATGTTAGCCACATCCGTGATGTGACGTCAGCACCTCGTCGGCAGATCGCCGCCGACATGGCCGAGACGCACCACGGGCTCCGCCCGCCCCGAGGAGGCGGGCGGAGCCCGAAACAGGCGGTCCACCGACGGCTTCCCGGCCGCCCGCCCGGTCTCCGGGCCGCTCGGGACGGCCGGGCCGGGGTGGGACGGGAAAAACCGTTGGCCGGAATCGATCGCTGCGTCGATGCCCGTACGAGGGTCAGCGCGCGGCGCGGTTGACGGCCGAGATGACCGCCTTCAGGGAGGCGCGGGTGGTGTTGGCGTCGATGCCGATGCCCCACAGGACCTTGCCGTCGATGGCGCACTCGATGTACGAGGCGGCCTGCGCGGAGGCGCCCTCGCTCATCGTGTGCTCCTGGTAGTCCAGCAGCCGGGCGTCCACGCCGATCGCCTGCAGGGCGGCGAAGAAGGCCGAGATCGGGCCGTTGCCGGAGCCGCTCAGGACGGTCTCGGCGCCGTCCACGACCGCCTCGACGGTCAGGGTGTCGGTGCCGTCCGTGTCGGAGGTGGTCTGGCCGGAGCGCAGCTGGATGCGGCCCCAGGCGTTGTCCGGGTTGGGCAGGTACTCGTCCTGGAAGACCGACCAGATCGCGGCGGGGGTGATCTCGCCGCCCTCGGTGTCCGTCTTCTGCTGGATGATCTTCGAGAACTCGATCTGCATCCGGCGCGGCAGGTCCAGCTTGTGGTCGTTCTTCAGGACGTACGCGATGCCGCCCTTGCCCGACTGGGAGTTGACCCGGATCACGGCCTCGTAGGAGCGGCCGACGTCCTTGGGGTCGATGGGCAGGTAGGGAACGGCCCACTCGATGTCGTCGACCGTCTTGCCCGCGGCGGCCGCGTCGGCCTCCATGGCGTCGAACCCCTTCTTGATGGCGTCCTGGTGGGAGCCGGAGAAGGCGGTGTAGACCAGGTCGCCCGCGTAGGGGTGGCGCGGGTGGACCTCCATCTGGTTGCAGTACTCGGACGTGCGGCGGATCTCGTCGATCTGCGAGAAGTCGATCTGCGGGTCCACGCCCTGCGAGAACAGGTTCATGCCCAGGGTCACCAGGTCGACGTTGCCGGTGCGCTCGCCCTGGCCGAACAGGCAGCCCTCGATGCGGTCGGCGCCGGCCATGATCGCCAGTTCGGCGGCCGCCACCGCCGTACCGCGGTCGTTGTGGGGGTGCACGGACAGACAGATGTACTCGCGGCGCGTCAGGTTCCGCGACATCCACTCGAACCGGTCCGCGTGCGTGGACGGCGTCGAACGCTCCACGGTGGCGGGCAGGTTCAGGATGATCTCACGGCCCTCCTCGGGCTGCCAGACGTCGCAGACCGCCTCGCAGACCTCCAGGGCGAAGTCCAGCTCGGTGTCGGTGAAGATCTCCGGGCTGTACTGGTAGCCGAAGATCGTCTCGTCGCCCAGCAGCTTGTCGGCGTACTCCATCACCAGGCGCGTGCCGTCGACGGCGATCTGCTTGATCTGCTCCTTCGAGCCGCGGAAGACGACCCGGCGGAACGTGGGCGCGGTGGCGTTGTACAGGTGGACGGTGGCGCGCTTGGCGCCGACCAGGGACTCCACCGTCCGCTCGATCAGGTCCTCGCGGGCCTGGGTCAGGACGGAGATGGTGACGTCGTCCGGGATCGCGCCCTCTTCGATGATGGAGCGCACGAAGGCGAAGTCGGTCTCGCCGGAGGACGGGAAGCCGACCTCGATCTCCTTGTAGCCCATGCGCACCAGCAGGTCGAACATCTCGCGCTTGCGGGCCGGGGACATCGGGTCGATCAGGGCCTGGTTGCCGTCGCGCAGGTCCGTGGACAGCCAGCGGGGGGCCTGGGTGATCCGCCGCTCGGGCCAGGTGCGGTCGGGAATGTGCACCGCTTCGTACCGGCCGTACTTGTGGATCGGCATCCCGGACGGCTTCTGCATACGGGTGGCGTTGGTGACGGGCGTGGGGCGGCCAACGGGCTGGGACATCGCGTAGGGCTCCTCGGGTCCAGCGGGAGTGGGGGTCCCCCCTGCTCGGAGAGCTCGGGGGAGGCCGACTGTCTGAACGCAACACCAGGTCCCGCGGGGAGGGGGTCGGCCTACGACTACAGGCCCTCGCCGCGGCAGCTAAGGAGAAGCAGCCCGAAACGCATGATGTGCCGCAGCCTAGCTCAGGGACGGTGGAGGCGGACGTCCCGTTTCAGTATGCGGGACGGTCGGGGCGTCAAGCCCAAAGAGTGACCATCATCCCATTTCGCCAATCATCGTCTCAGCTCGTGACAGCAGGGTCACGGAGTGCGACATTGCGTGACATGACCTCCCCCGCGCGCATCCACGCGCAGCACCGCCCCGTCTTCTGCCCGATCGTGCCTCCGCACCTTCTGGAGAAGCTGGCCCGCAGCGAGAACCCGGCGGTCGCGGCCGGCGCCCGCCACACCCTGATGGCGGACGCCCGCCACCGGACCGGCCGCGGACTCACCGCGTCCCTCACCCCCAGGACGCCCACCGCGCCCGCCCCGCCCGCCTCCCGAGCGCCCGAGGCCCGCCCGCGGCGCACCGTGTACGACGCGCGCCGCCTGACCGCGCTGCCGGGCGTCGAGGTGCGCGGCGAGGGGGACGAGGCGACCGCCGACGCCACGGTCAACCGCGCCTACGCCGGGCTCGGCGCCACCTTCGGTCTCTTCCTCGACGCCTTCGGCCGGGACTCGATCGACGGCTCCGGCCTGCCGCTGAGGGCGACGGTCCACTACGACGAGAACTACGGCAACGCGTTCTGGAACGGCGAGCAGATGGTCTTCGGGGACGGGGACGACGAGATCTTCCTCGACTTCACCCTTCCCGTGGACGTCATCGGCCACGAACTGACCCACGGCTTCACGCAGTACACCGCCAACCTGGAGTACTTCGGCCAGTCCGGCGCGCTCAACGAGTCGGTCTCGGACGTCTTCGGCTCGCTGGTCAAGCAGTACACGCTCGGCCAGAGCGCCACGGAGGCCGACTGGCTGATCGGGGCGGGCCTGTTCCACCCGGACGTCCAGGGGACCGCGCTGCGCTCGATGAAGGCGCCGGGCACGGCGTACGACGACGACGTCCTCGGCAAGGACCCGCAGCCGGGCCACATGGACGACTACGTCCGCACCAGCCAGGACAACGGCGGGGTGCACATCAACTCCGGCATCCCGAACCACGCCTTCTACCTGACGGCCGTGGAGCTGGGCGGCCATGCCTGGGACCGGCCCGGGCAGATCTGGTACGACGTGATGACACGTGCGTCGCTCACCCCCGAGACGCGGTTCACCGAGTTCGCGCGGGCCACGGCGAAGGCGGCGAAGGCGCGGTACGGCGACGGGGCGGAGATCCAGGCAGTCCTGAAGGCGTGGGCGGCCGTGGGCGTCCCGACGGACTGACGCCAGGGCGCGGGGGGCAGCCGTCCTGGCGGGGGGCGACCCGCGAAGGGGCGGCGGGCAGCCGTCCTGGCGGGGGACGTCCGGCGGACGGGCCGGGAGGCGGCGGGCGGGCTGGTAGACAGGACGCATGCGGATTCGAGTGCGGCGCACCGGCGGCTTCGCCGGCATCGAGCGTTCGGCGGAGGTGGACACCTCGGCCCTGTCCGACGCCGGGCAGTGGCACGCCCTGGCCGTCACGGTCCTCCAGGAGGGCGCGGACGACGGCCGGGGGGTGCCGGACGGCTTCTCGTACGAGATCACGATCGACGGCGAGACGGTCCGCTGCGGGGACCCCCGGGTGACCGAGGCGCAGCGGGCCCTGATCAGGAAGGTCCTGAAGGAGGGCGCCTGACGCCCTCCCGCCCCGCCCCTCCTCGCGCCGGGCGTCTCAGGTCGTGTCCGTCGGATCCCGCCTGGGTCGTGGTGTCCGGAGACGCCCTAGAAGCCGAGCTTGCGCAGCTGCTTCGGATCCCGCTGCCAGTCCTTGGCGACCTTGACGTGGAGGTCGAGGAAGACCGGCGTCCCGAGCAGCGCCTCGATGTGCTTGCGGGACTTCATGCCGACCTCCTTCAGCCGGCTGCCCTTCGGGCCGATGATGATGCCCTTCTGGCTGGGGCGCTCGATGTAGACGTTGGCGTGGATGTCGAGCAGCGGACGGTCCGCCGGGCGGTTCTCGCGCGGGATCATCTCCTCGACCACCACGGCGATCGAGTGCGGCAGCTCGTCGCGCACGCCTTCGAGCGCGGCCTCGCGGATCAGCTCCGCGACCATCACCTGCTCCGGCTCGTCCGTGAGGTCGCCCTCCGGATAGAGCGGCGGGGACTCGGGCAGCAGCGGGATCAGCAGGTCGGCGACGAGCTGGACCTGCTGGTCGCCGACGGCGGAGACCGGGACGATCTCCTGCCACTCGAAGCCCAGCTCCTTGCCGAGCTGGTCGATGGCGATGAGCTGCTCGGCGAGCGTCTTGGAGTCGACCAGGTCGGTCTTGGTGACGATCGCGACCTTCGGGGTCTTCTTGATCCCGGCCAGCTCCTTGGCGATGAAGCGGTCGCCGGGGCCGAGCTTCTGGTCGGCGGGCAGGCAGAAGCCGATCACGTCGACCTCCGCCCACGTCGTGCGCACGACGTCGTTCAGGCGTTCCCCGAGGAGCGTGCGGGGCTTGTGCAGGCCCGGCGTGTCCACCAGGATCAGCTGCGCCTCGGGGCGGTGCACGATGCCGCGGACGGTGTGCCGGGTGGTCTGGGGCCGGTTGGAGGTGATCGCCACCTTCTGGCCGACCAGAGCGTTCGTGAGAGTGGACTTGCCCGCGTTGGGGCGGCCTACGAAGCAGGCGAAGCCGGCCCGGTGGACGGCTTCGGTTTCAGGGTTACGAGCGCTCATGGAGGCCATTCTCCCCGATGCGGGACCTCGTCACGTACGCAGAGCCCGCCGGCGTCGCGGCCGCAGGCCGATCAGCGCCGCCGCCGCCCCGGCGAGGACGGTCGCCGCGGCGAGCCACGGCAGCGCCAGGAAGCGCACGCGCGCCGTCTCCCGCACGTCCCTCGCCGTGGCCGTCAGGGTCACGTCACCCCAGTCGAACCGCGGTGATCCCGTCCACCGCTCCGTCAGGCGGATCTTCTGCCCCGGGGCAGCGGCTCGGCGGGGATCCCCGTGAGGTCGCGGTCGAGCAGGGTGCGGCCGAAGAGGCCCTCGGCGCGCAGGACGACCTTCGGGTCCAGGGTGATGTTGCCCCGGTTGTGCAGGGTGTACGACAGGAGGGCGCCGCTCGTGCCGGCGCCGGGGACCGGCGGCCGGTCCTGGGCGAGGGTGACGTCCTCGACGGCGAGGGCGGGCACGGTGGGGCCGGTCACCCGGAGGTGGACCCGGGCCCCGACCGCCCGCCTGGGGCCCGGCGGGACGCCGGACCCCCGCGCGCGTCGTCCGCGCCGGTGGGCCTCCCGGGCCCCGGAAGCCTTCGAGGCCGTCCGCGAGTCCTTCGGGACGGCCCTCCGGGCGGGCGCTCCGGGTCGGCGCTGCGGACAGTCCTCCGAAGCGCCACGTCGGGCCTGCGGCCTCAGCCGGCCGTGACCGCCACGCGCAGCTGCCCGTCCGGACCGGCGAGCAGGACCGGGGTCTCGGCCCCGCCGAGGTCCCGAACCGCCGCGCGGTCCGCGTCGGAGGCGGCGTCGGCGTTCGAGACGACGGCGGCGGCCTCCAGCGACCGGGCCCCGCTGGCCACGGCCATGGCGACCGCGGTCTGCAGCGCGCTCAGCTTGAGCGACTCCAGGGCCACGGTCCCCGCCACGTAGGTGCGGCCGGTCTCGTCCCGTACCGCCGCACCCTCCGGCACACCGTTGCGGGCGCGGGCGCTGCGCGCCAGCGTGATGATCTTGAGGTCCTCGGCGCCGAGATCGCCGTGCTCGCGGTTGAGTGTCATGCCCCGAGGATAGGCCGGGGCACGGGGTCAGCTCTGGGCGCCCTTGACGAACTTGTCGGTGGCGACCTTGGCGAGGGCGTCGAAGTCCTTCTTCCCGGCGGCGTCGGCGAGGTGCAGGAAGCGCATGACGCCGGCGCCCTGGCGAACGAGGACGATGTTCGGCTCGATCGTGATGCCGGGCGCGACCTCCGTCGACATCTGCAGGGCGAGCGCCTCCTCGGCCCCCTGCGGGGCGGTGATCTTCTTGACGGCCACCTTCATCTTGCTGCCGTCGACGTCGGCGGTGAACGCGGGACAGGCGTCCAGAGCGGTGCCCAGCTTCTTGATGTAGTCCGCGGCGCCGGCATCCGCGAAGGTCACGACCTCTTCGGAGATCTCGGAGTCGTTGTTGCCCACGGCGAAGTCGGCGCTCGCGCCCTTGGTGGCGCCGGCGATGTCGCCGCCGAGCATGGGGGCGAGCGGCTCGCACTCGGGCTTGTCGACCTTGTAGACGGCCGAGGACTCCTCGTGCTTGGTGGTCTTCCAGCCCGAGGGCAGGTCCTTCAGCTCCAGGACGGCGGCCTTCATCTGCGCGGTCGTCAGCGGCGAGGCGGCCGCCGGGGCAGCCGACGTGGTCTGCTCGGCGGGCTTGTCGGCGGCCTTGTCCTTGCCGCCGTCCTTGCCGCCGTCCGAGCCGCCGCACGCGGCGACCAGGGAGAGCGCGGAGACGGTGAGAGCGGCCGCCAGGCCGTGGCGGATGCGAGTGCGCATGGTGAACGGAACCCCTTGTGGGTGCGGGTGAGTTGGGAGGGACCGGCACCGGTGGGAGGGGGAGCGGCCGGATCTTGAGGAGGATATAGGTCGCCTGTGACGGTCCTGTGAGCAGGTACCGCCCTCCCCGGTCCTCCCGGATGCCGGCCGACCGGACCGCTCCGTTCAGCCCGCCACCGGGAACATCGCCCCGCGCCGGCCCTCCGGGGAGACCAGCCACTCCAGCTTCGCCTCCGTGTCCGCCTCCGCCAGCGGGGTGTGCCTCACGATCACCAGGTCCGGCCGGGCCGGGACCCTGAGCTGGGTGGACTCGACGACCAGCGTGCCGACCAGCGGGTGCTGAAGCTCCTTGCGGACCTGGCCGCCCGGCATGACGTCCCGCCGCTCCCGCAGCGCGGCGAACTCCGGGCTCGCCTCCCGGGCCTCCTCGATCACCGCGCGGAAGCCGTCGTCCTCCGGGCGGTCCGAGCAGGCGGCCCGGTACTGGGCGACGACCCGGCAGGTCGGCCTCACCGTCGGCATCCCGCTGCTCGGGGTCCTCGCGACCACCGGCGGGGACCTCTACGGCGGCGTCCGCACCGTCCTGGCCGTCGACGCGGCGGTCGTCCTGATGGCGGCCCTGGTGGTGGCCCTGGGCCTGCGCGAGCGAGGGTAGGGACGGCCCGGTGACCTCAGGGCCGGTCCAGGCGGAGGCGTACCGCCTTGGGGAGGCCGGCGACCACCAGGTCGTAGGAGTCCTCGATGAGCTCCCGGACCATGCGGTCCGGGAGTCCGCCGACGGTCACCGTGTTCCAGTGCCGCTTGTTCATGTGGTAGCCGGGAGCGACGGCCGGGTGCTCCTCCCGGAGGCGTTCGGCCTCCTCCGGTTCGCACTTGAGATTGATCCGGAGCGGCTCCGCGTCCAGCGCCGAGAGCGCGAACATCTTTCCGGCGACCTTGAAGACGGAGGTCTCCGGGGTGAAGGGGAACTCCTCCGTCGCGTCGTTGAAGTCCAGGCAGAAGGCGCGCAGCTCGTCGGGGGTCACTCCGGCGTCTCCTCCGGTTCCACCAGGACGGTGACGATCTTGTTCCGGCGGCCGGCGGGGGACTCGGCCGTCAGCCGCAGCGAGCGCCCGTCCGGCAGCTTCACGACCGCCTTGGCCCCGGCGATCGGCACCCGGCCCAGCGCCTTGGCGAGGAGGCCGCCGACGGTCTCCACGTCCTCGTCGTCGTACTCGTCGGCGCCGAGCCCGTACAGCTCGCCGAGGTCGCCGATGTCGAGGCGGGCCGTGACGCGGTAGCGCGCGTCGCCCAGCTCCTCGACCGGCGGCAGCTCGCGGTCGTACTCGTCGGTGATCTCGCCGACGATCTCCTCCAGGATGTCCTCGATGGTGACGATCCCGGCCGTGCCGCCGTACTCGTCGATGACGACGGCGACGTGGTTGCGCTCCTGCTGCATCTCCCGCAGCAGGTCGCCGGCGTTCTTGGTGTCGGGCACGAAGGCGGCCGCCCGCATCGCCGTCGAGACCAGATCGGCCTCGGCGTCCCGGTTGATGTGCGTCTTGCGGACCAGGTCCTTCAGATACACGATGCCGACGATGTCGTCCTCGTTCTCGCCGGTGACGGGGATGCGGGAGAAGCCGGAGCGCAGCGCCAGCGTGAGGGCCTGGCGGACGGTCTTGAACCGCTCGATGCAGATCAGGTCGGTCCGCGGGACCATCACCTCGCGGACGAGCGTGTCGCCGAGCTCGAAGACGGAGTGCACCATACGGCGCTCGTCGTCCTCGATCAGCGACTCCTGCTCGGCGAGGTCGACCATGGCCCGCAGCTCCGCCTCGGAGGCGAAGGGGCCCTTGCGGAATCCCTTGCCGGGGGTGAGGGCGTTGCCGATGAGGATGAGCAGCTGCGGGATCGGGCCCATGATCCTGGCCAGCGGCAGCAGGACGTACGCGGCGGCGGTCGCCGTGTTCAGCGGGTGCTGGCGGCCGATGGTCCGTGGCGATACGCCGACGGCGACGTACGAGACGAGGACCATCACCCCTATGGCGATGAGCAGCGCCTCCCAGGTGCGGGAGAACTCCTCGAGGCAGGCGTACGTGACGAGGACGCCGGCCGCCATCTCGCAGGAGACGCGGACGAGCAGCGCGACGTTGAGGTAGCGCGTGGGGTCGGAGGCGACCTGGGTGAGCTTGTCGGCGCCGCGCCGCCCGGACCGTACGGCCTCGGCGGCGCGGAAGCTGGAGACGCGGGCGATCCCGGCCTCGGCGCAGGCGGCGAGCCAGGCGACGATGACCAGGGCGACCGCGCCGAGGATCAGCGATGCGTTCATCGGGTGCCGCGCGCCGTCAGGAGACGGTCGGGGCGGGGGACGGGCCGGTGTGGCCCTTCTCCGCGCGCCAGCCGTCGACGATGGCCGCCTGCAGGCCGAACATCTCGGCCTTCTCGTCGGGCTCCTCGTGGTCGTAGCCCAGGAGGTGCAGCACGCCGTGGACGGTCAGCAGCTGGAGCTCCTCGTCCATGGAGTGCCCGGTCGGCGCCTCCTCGCCCTGCTTCTTGGCGACCTCGGGGCAGAGCACGATGTCGCCGAGGAGCCCCTGCGGGGGCTCCTCGGTGTCCTTCGACGGCGGGCGCAGCTCGTCCATCGGGAAGGACATGACGTCCGTCGGACCGGGGAGGTCCATCCACTGGATGTGCAGCTGCTCCATGGCCTCTTCGTCCACGACGATCACCGAGAGCTCGGAGAGCGGGTGGATGCGCATCCGGGTGAGGGCGTAGCGGGCGATGTCGAGGATCGCCTGCTCGTCGACCTCGGTTCCGGACTCGTTGTTGACGTCGATCGACATGGTGCGGCTGGTCTACTTCCCGTTGCGGCTGTCGTACTGCTCGTACGCGTCGACGATACGGCCGACGAGCTTGTGCCGTACGACATCGTGGGACGTGAGCCGGGAGAAGTGGACGTCGTCCAGGCCTTCCAGGATCTCCTGCACCTGGCGCAGACCGCTCTTGGTGCCGCCGGGCAGGTCGACCTGGGTGATGTCGCCGGTGATGACGATCTTCGAGTCGAAGCCGAGCCTCGTCAGGAACATCTTCATCTGCTCGGGGCTGGTGTTCTGCGCCTCGTCGAGAATGATGAACGCGTCATTGAGCGTGCGACCGCGCATGTACGCCAGCGGGGCGACCTCGATCGTGCCCGCGGCCATCAGCTTCGGGATCGAGTCGGGGTCGAGCATGTCGTGCAGCGCGTCGTACAGAGGCCGCAGATAGGGGTCGATCTTCTCGTAGAGCGTGCCCGGCAGGAAGCCGAGACGCTCGCCCGCCTCGACCGCCGGCCGGGTCAGGATGATCCGGGTGACCTGCTTGGACTGCAGGGCCTGGACCGCCTTGGCCATGGCCAGGTACGTCTTGCCGGTACCGGCCGGGCCGATGCCGAAGACGACCGTGTGCTTGTCGATGGCGTCGACATAGCGCTTCTGGTTGAGGGTCTTGGGGCGGATGGTGCGTCCGCGGCTGGAGAGGATGTTCTGCGTGAGCACCTCGGCCGGGGTCTCCTGGCCTGCCTCCGCCTTGCCGTTCTCGCTCGCCCTGAGCATGGCGATCGAGCGTTCCACTGCGTCCTCCGTCATCGGCTGCCCGGTGCGGAGCACCAGCATCATCTCGTCGAACAGGCGCTGGATCAGCGCGACTTCCGCCGCCTCGCCGACCGCGCTGACCTGGTTGCCCCGGACGTGGATGTCCGTCTTGGGGAAGGCCTTCTCGATCACGCGCAGAAGTGCGTCACCGGAGCCGAGAACGGTCACCATCGGATGCTTGGCGGGGACGGTGAAGTGGGCGCGGGTCTCGCCCGGTGCGCCATTGCGGGCTGTGGGTGTCTGAGTCATGGGCCGGCACTGTGGCCTGCACATACCTCCCGTTGCAGGGTTCTCGCCGCTCGACAACCTCTGGAGACCAAGCCTACGACTTGGCGGTGACAAGTCCGAAGTCTTTTCCACGGGCGGTGCGACCGGCGCCTGGGCGGGCCGGCGCGGGCACGGGCCAGGCGCAGACAGGGGCGGGCGCAGGCACGGGCCAAGCGCAGGAAGGGACCAGGCGCAGGGGCGGGCCGGCCCCGCGGGCCCTGGCTCAGGCGCTGCGCCGGAAGCCGATCGTGGGGACCGCCCGCCGCAGGGGCCAGGGCCGGGAGGCGGCCGGGAGCAGCCGCTCCAGGAAGGCGTAGCGTCCCCGCAGGGCCTCGGGGTCCTGGCAGACGTGGCCCTGGACGTGCTGCCACCAGGCGGCGACCTCCCCCCAGCCGGGGGCGGAGAGCGAGCCGCCGAACTCCTGGACCGACAGGGCGGCCGTCAGCCCGGCGAAGGCCAGCCGGTCCGCGAGCGGCCAGTCGGCGAGCGTTCCGGTGACGAAGCCGGCCACGAAGACGTCCCCGGCGCCCGTGGGATCGAGGGCGGAGACCTGGATGGCGGGGACCTCTGCGGTCTCGCCGGTGGCCCCGTCGACCGCGTAGGCGCCCTCGGCACCCAGCGTGACCACGGCGTAACGGACCTTGTCGGCGAGGGCCCGGGCCGCGGCGCGCGGGCAGTCGGTGCGGGTGTAGCGCATCGCCTCCTGGGCGTTGGGCAGGAATGCCTCGCAGTGCTCCAGGTCGGTCAGCCCGTCGAGGTTCCAGCGGCCGGTCTCGTCCCAGCCGACGTCGGCGAAGACCTTCGCCCCGCCGCGGGCCGCCTGGGCGACCCACTCCTCGGCGCGCCCCGGCGCGAGGGAGGCGACGGCGGCGCGCGCGTGGGGCGGATAGGCGGGCAGGGCACCGTCCAGCGGCGGGGCCTCGTGGCCGTGGGAGACCATCGTGCGCTCGTCCTCGTACGCCATGGAGACGGTGACCGGGGAGTGCCAGCCGGGGACGGTGCGGGAGAGCGAGAGGTCGATGCCCTCGCCCTGCTCGAGGGCGTCCCAGCAGTACTCGCCGTAGTGATCGTCGCCGAAGGCCGCGGCGAGCGAGGTGCGCAGCCCGAGCCGGGCGAGCGCGGTGGCCATGTTGGCGACCCCGCCGGGGCTGGACCCCATGCCCCGGGCCCAGGACTCGGTGCCGCGCACGGGGGCGCTGTCCAGGCCGGTGAAGATGATGTCGAGGAAGACGGTGCCGGTGAGGAAGACGTCGCAGTCCGGGTCGGTGGGTTCCCGCAGGCGCACCAACGGGTCGACCCCGGCGTCGTGTTGCTGGTCTCCCCTTGGTGTGGTCACGGCGGCTCCCCGGTCGTGGTGCGGATCAGGTCAGTGTGCCCGATGGGGGTGGGGTGACGCGGGTTGGCAGAGCCGGGAAGCGGCCGCCCCTACCCGTCGGAACCGACACCAAACCCATTGTGTCCCAGATCACACACCGGGAGAGTGTTCCCGGCTTCTCCCCGGCCTCGGTCACTTGGTTACATAGTTCCGCGATCCCGTGCAACACCGGGCGCTCCACCCCCTCTTCTTCCTCTTCTGGAACGCCCATGTTGTCGCGCCCGCGCGCCCTGGGGCCTCTCGTCGCCCTGTTCACGGCCGGTTACCTCGCCCCGTACCTCCTGCCGACCGTCGTCGGCCGGCTCTCCGCCGGACTCGGCCTCACCCCCGCCCAGGCGGGTCTGGTGGGGTCGGTCCTCCTGCTCGCCTCCGCGTCCGCCGGTTTCACGCTCGCCGCGCGCGTGGAACGGATCGGCCCGCGCCGCGCGGCGCGGATCGGCCTGCTGGCCATGGGCTTCGGCTACGGCACGGCCGCGCTCGGCGCGAGCGTCCCGCTCGTCGTCGGCGGCGCGGTCGTCGGCGGCTTCGGCTCCGGTACGGCGACGGCGGTGGCCGCGACCGGGATCGCCGCTCGACGGGACCCGCACCGCGCCTCGACGCTGGGCCTCCTGTCGGTCTCGGCGGCGGCGGGCGCGCTCTATCTGACGCTGCCGCACCTCGGCGGGGGTCACGCGCTGCCGTTCGCCTCGATCGCCCTGGCGGCGCTGCTGGTCTGGCCGCTGACGTCGGGTCTGGCGGCCGGGCCCCGGCGGGGCGGTGCGCGGAGGGCCGTGACGGTGACCGCACCGGTCTCCGCCCCGCTGCCCCACCGGCGCTCGGGCATGGTGCTGGCCGCGGGGATCGTCCTGTGGTCGATGGCGCAGAACGCGCTGTGGGGCGTGAGCGGCCGGATCGGGCTGACCCAGGCCGGACTGAGCGAGGTCACCGTCGGTGCCGTCTTCGCGGTGGCGCTCGGCGCCGGTCTGCTCGGGGTCACCGCGGCGGGCGCGCTCGGCGCGCGCCTCGGCCGGGCCGTGCCGATCGGGGCCGGTACGGCGGTCATCGCCTGCTGCGTCCTGCTGAGTTCGGCGGCCGGGAGCCTGCCCGCCTTCGCGGCCGGCGAGGTCCTCTGGAACCTCTTCTACCCGGTGGTCCTGTCCTACCTGCTGGGTCTGGCCGCGTCCCTGGACCCGCGCGGCCGGTGGGCGGTGCTGGTCGGCTCGGCGTCCTCGCTGGGCGTGGCCTGCGGACCGGTCGTCGGCAGCGTCCTGTCGGAGGCGGCCGGGTACCCCGGCATGGGCCTCGTGCTCTGCGTCGTGCTCCTCCTGGTGGCGGCCCCGATGACGGCGGTCGCCCTGCACACCTCGGGCCGGCCGCTGGTGCCGGGCTCCGTCCGCCGCCGCGGCGGCGCCCCGGCTGCGGTGGTCGCGGGCACGACGAGCGCCTCCACCGGCCTGCTGCCCCAGATCGGCGCCCCGGAGCAGGAGATCGCGGAGCTGCCCGTGGCGACCTCCCGCCGGGCCGTCCAGCGTTCCTTCCGTCTGGCCCGCCCCGCCGACCGGGGATAGCGCCCCGGTCAGCCCGCCCCGCGGGCGCCGGGCCCTTTGTGTGACGAGATGGGATAGGGGACATCCGGGTGGTGAACGGGACGTACCGCAACCGCCACGAGCCGTCCCGTACTCCTCCAGGTCAGTCGCACGACACCTGAGGAGGCACTCATGAACGGGCTCCAGACCTTCCCCATGGCCCCGACCGCGCTCTCGGACCTCGACCCCTACCGCTTCCCCGCCGCCCTCGCCCACGAGGGTCCCGAGGACCCCCGGACGGTCCTGGGGATCATGGGGCACGGCGACCGCCCGCTGCCGGCACCCGCCCCCGCGAGCCGCCTGCCGATGCCGCTGGAGCCGGAGGACCGCCGCCGGCTGGACCTGCACGCGGCGCTCACCACGGCTGGTGTGGCGCCCCTGCCGGGCGACCTGGCGGCCATCGAGGCGCTGTGCCGGCTCGACGACGCGACCCACACCGCGCTCCAGCGGTGGATCACCCACGTCCTGTGAACCGCCGCCCGGAGCCCTTCGGACGTGCCTTCCCCGCCCGGGGACGACCGGCCGTGACGCCCAGGGCCGCGCGGAGCCGCCGCGGGCCCCGGCCGCCGGGCCGACCGGGGCGCTCCGGCCGGGAGGGCGACCCCGCGTGGCACGGGTGTACGGATCAGAACTCGTCCGCGCCGTCCCGCAGCTGCGGCGTCCAGTAGCCGGTCAGCCACTTCGCCGGGTCCACGGCGATGCCCGCCGCGCCGGGCGCCCGCACCGCGATCACCTCGTCGCTCCCCTGGAGCGTGACGGAGAAGTCCGTCACCGGCTCGTTGTGCTCGTCGACACCGCCGTCCGACAGCTTCACCCGGGCGTAGGCGGGGGCGCCGGCCGTCAGGAGGACGGGAGCGGCGGGCTTGCTCTTGGCGACCGCCGGCACGTTCTGCCGGTGGCTCTCCAGGAACTGGATCTCCGGGAAACCGTTCAGCCGGCAGGTCTGGCGCGAGGTGTTCCGCGCCGTCAGGACGAGGTGGGTGTGGGGCGGTCCGTCCTCCAGCGCGGCGCTGAGGGTGACGTCCTGGGGCGTGCAGGCGCGGGTCGTGGCGGCCCGGCCGCCGGTCGCCTTCCCGGCACCGGTCCCCCGCACGGTGCCGGTGTTCCCGCCGCTGGTGGAGCCGCCGTCCGTCGTCTCGCCGCCGCCCGACGCGGGCGGCGCGGTGGAGGTGGAGGCGGCGGGTACGGGGTCGCCTGCCACGGAGGCGGTGGAGCCGGCCGGGGCCGAGCCCGCCGCCTTCGGCACCGAACCGTCCCCTCCACAGGCGGTGAGCGTCAGGGTGAGGACGGCGCCGGCCGCGGTGGCGAGGACGGCGGTGCGGTTACGGAACGTACGCATGGGTGTTCCCCCGTAGGTGATGGCGTGGATCTGTCCGACGCGGCGCCGGGTGATCCGGCGGCGCTGGACACCACCGTGCCCGGCGGACGGGCGCCGCCGCCATGGTTCCCCGCCGACGCGGGACGCGGGAACGTTCCACCCCCATTGACCTGCGGAGACGACCGTTCCTGGAACGCCGGGACGGGACGGCCGACTCGCCGTCCCGTCCCCGTTCGGCGTCGTGCCGCCCGCCGGTCCACGCCGCCCCCCGGCCCGGCGCTCCGGCCCGGGGGGGGGGGGCGGCTCCCGCGGCTACTCCGCGTCGAAGTCGTACGCCTCGACCTCTGCGAGGTACCGCTGCCTGCGGGCCTCGTCGTCCTCGAGGAACGACGCCTCGAAGGAGTTGCGGGCCAGCGTCCGCAACTGGTCGCGGCTCAGATCCAGCGCGCCGCGCACCGCGGCGAACGTGTCGCCGACGTAGCCGCCGAAGTACGCCGGGTCGTCGGAGTTGACCGTCACCTTCAGACCCGCCGCCATCATCGCGGCCAGCGGGTGGTCCTCCAGGACGTCGATCGCCCTCAGCCGTACGTTCGACAGCGGGCACAGCGTCAGCGGGACCCGCTCGCGGACGAGCCGCTCGACCAGCCCGGGGTCCTCCATCGCGCGCAGCCCGTGGTCGACGCGCTCCACGCCGAGGAGGTCCAGGGCCTCGCGGATGTACGCCGGCGGCCCCTCCTCGCCCGCGTGGGCGACCTTGCGCAGTCCGAGCGCCTCCGCCGCCGCGTAGACCTCGCGGAACTTCGACGGCGGGTGGCCGACCTCGGCCGAGTCGAGGCCCACACCGGTGATCCGGTGCAGGTACGGCTTCGCCGCCTCCAGGGTCGCCATCGCCGACTCGGCGGACTCGTCGCGCAGGAAACACATGATCAGCCGGGTGGAGACGCCGTGCCGCTCCTCCGCGCCGTCCAGCGCCGTCGCCAGTCCCTCCACGACCGTGCCGATGCCCACGCCGCGTGCCGTGTGCGCCTGCGGGTCGAAGAAGATCTCGGCGTGCCGGACCCCCTGGGCCGCGGCCCGCGCCAGATAGGCGTCGGCGAGTTCGGTGAAGTCCTCGGCCGTACGCAGGACGGCCATCAGCTCGTAGTACAGGTCGAGGAAGGACTGCAGGTCGTCGAAGAGGTACGCCTTGCGCAGGTCCTCGGTGCCGGCGTACGGCAGGGTCACGCCGTTGCGGGCGGCGAGCGCGAAGGCCAGCTCCGGTTCCAGGGTGCCCTCGATGTGGAGGTGCAGTTCGGCCTTGGGGAGGGGCATGGATCTATCTTTTCGGTAGGGGGACCCTCATGAGGTCCTGGGCGATGCTCAGCTCCCCCTCGAACCCGGCCGCTCGCGCCTGGCGTTCGAACTCCGCCGGGTCGTCGTAGCGCTGCGAGAAGTGGGTCAGCACGAGATGCCGTACCCCCGCCTCGCGCGCCACTCCGGCGGCCTGTCCGGCCGTCAGATGGCCGTGGTCGGTGGCGAGCCTGACGTCCTCGTCGAGGAAGGTCGACTCGATGACGAGCATGTCGGCGCCTTCCGCGAGCACCCGCACACCGTCGCACAGCCGGGTGTCCATGACGAACGCGAACCGCTGGCCGCGCCGCACCTCGCTGACCTGGTCGAGCGTGACCCCGTCGA
The DNA here is from genome assembly GCF_040677675.1 of Streptomyces sp. NPDC053755. Taxonomy (NCBI): domain Bacteria; kingdom Bacillati; phylum Actinomycetota; class Actinomycetes; order Kitasatosporales; family Streptomycetaceae; genus Streptomyces; species Streptomyces sp. NPDC053755. The sequence continues at coordinate 53,309 of NZ_JBFASK010000025.1, forward strand.
GGACGCCCTCGCGCTGGAGCCGGCCGACGTCCGGGCCCCTGATCCCGTGCTCGGCGAGCTTCGCCGGAAGAATGCGCCGCCCGTCGGGCTCGGTCAGCCGGTAGCCGTACGACTCGACGGGGTGCGAGAGGCGGTACGCGTCGAGCGTGTACGCGTCGGTGACGACGAGGGGGCCGTCGGCGGCGACCGGGGCCTCCGCCAGCTTCACGGTCTCGCGGTAGGCCGTGGCGTACCGCAGCCGTTCGAAGAAGCGCTGCCCGCTCGCCGGGTAGTGCGCGGCGACCGGATGCGGGACCTGGTCGAGGTTGATCCGCTGGATCACCCCGGCCAGGCCGAGCGAGTGGTCGCCGTGGAAGTGCGTGACACAGATCCGGTCGATGTCGTGGGCCGCGACGCCGGCCCGCAGCATCTGGCGCTGGGTGCCCTCGCCGGGGTCGAAGAGGATGCCCTGGCCGTCCCAGCGCAGCAGATAGCCGTTGTGGTTGCGGTGCCGGGTGGGGACCTGGCTGGCCGTGCCGAGGACGACCAGTTCACGTACGGACACGACCGGTTCCCCCTATCCGGGCGGCCAGTTGAGCCCGCGGCCGCCGAGCACGTGCGCGTGGGCGTGGAAGACGGTCTGGCCGGCGCCCGCACCGGTGTTGAAGACGATCCGGAAGCCGCTGCCGTCGACCTTCTCCTGCGCGGCGATCTCCCCGGCCTCACGCAGCACGTCGGCGGCCACGGCCGGCTCGGCGGCCGCGAGGGAGGCGGCGTCGGGGTGGTGGAGTCGCGGGATGACGAGCACGTGCGTGGGCGCCTGGGGGTTGATGTCCCGGAAGGCGACGGTCGTCTCCGTCTCCCGGACGATCGTCGCCGGGACCTCCCCGTTCGCGATCTTGCAGAACAGGCAGTCGCTCTGTGGCTCTCCGGCCATGGCCCGGGCCTCCTCGCCTCCGATGATCAGTACCTCGGCATCGTATCGGCCGCACCGGGGGCGGGGCCCCTGGGCGCGGCACCACGGCTGCCGGAGAGGCGGAGGTCTCGGGCGCGCGGCGCCACCGCCGCCCGAGGGACCTCAGGGCTTGGGCGCGCGGCGCTGGAGCGCGGCGCGGCTCACCCAGTAGGTGATCACCACGACCCAGAAGAGCGGGAATCCGAGCGCCCCGACGGCCGGGGCGTCCACCGTCCACAGCGCCATCGTCAGCACCGAGTGCAGCGCGAGCAGCCCGACGGCGACGCCCATGGCCACCACCGGCCGGCAGTTGCGCGCGACCAGGAGGAGCGGGCGGCGCAGCCGGGGCGAGACGCGCCGGGCCATCCACAGCGCCCAGCCGCCCCAGCCTCCGACGATCACGGCCGCGCCCACCAGGAGCGGGCCGAGGGCCTCCCCCGCGCTCGCACCGGGGTCGACGGCCGAGGATCCGACGGCCGACGCGACGAAGCCGAGCAGGGCGACCCAGCGGGCACCCGCGACGGCGCCCCAGGCCATGGTCTCCAGGTTGTACCGGGCCTGCCGGTCGTTCAGGTCGAGGGCCGCGGACTCGACGAAGCCCTCGGCGGCCTTCGTCCAGGCGCCGGGCCGCAGCCAGCGGCGGCGCAGGTGGAGCAGGGAGAGGTTGTTGTGCGCCTCGCTGCTCTCCGGGTTCAGCCGCAGCGCCGTCTCGTAGGCCCGCTGGGCGAGCCGGTGGTCGCCGACGCGGTGGGCGGTGAGGCCGACCAGGAAGTGCGCGTCGCTCTCCTCCGGTGCGAGGGCGACGGCGGCGCGGGCGGCCTGATAGGCCTCGAGCTTCCGCTCGGCGCGCACGGACCGGTCGAGGACGCTGCCGAGGGCGTAGTGGCTGCCCCAGTACTGGGGAGCCAGCTCCACGGAGCGCCGGGCCGACCACTCGGCCTCCTCGTAGCGCTTGAGCGCGAGCAGGACGTGCGTGCGCATGAGCCAGCCGCCGAGCGCGTCGGGCTCGGAGCGCAGGGCCTGTTCGACGGAGGCGAGGGCCTCTTCCTCGCGGCCCAGGCGGTGCTGGCAGCGGGCGAGCAGCACGAGCGCGGTGGCGTCCTCCGGGTCGGTCGCCAGGTGCCGCGCCGCGTGGGCGGCGGCCTGCTCGTACCGGCCGGTGTCGTAGAGGGCGTCGGCGCGCCGGAGCTCCTGGCTCGCGCCGGGCGCGGTCACAGCTTGCGCTTCTTCTTGAGGTAGGCGACCAGGTCGTCGTACATGCCGCCGTCGTTGGCGAACATGGCGACGTTGCGGGCGGCCGCGAACCAGGACTCGCTGGACGGCTTGATCTGCCGGGCCGCGCCGAGCAGGTCCTTCATGCCGATCATGCGGACGGTGCCGGTACGGGCGGAGTCCAGGAGCGCGGACTCGGCAGCCGTCTCGCACAGATGGGCGAGGTCGGCGCCGGAGAAGTCCTCGGTGACCTTGACGAGCTTGCCCAGGTCGACGGATTCGATGGGGCGCTCACGCAGGTGGTAGCGGAGGATCGCCTCGCGGGCCGGGGCGTCGGGCGGGAGCACGAGCAGGGTGCGGTCGAGCCGGCCGGGGCGGCGCAGCGCGAGGTCCACGTCCCACGGCACGTTGGTGGCGGCGAGCACGAAGACGCCGTCGTTGCCCGGGCCGCTGTCGACGCCGTCGAGTTCGGTGAGGAGCTGGTTCACGACGTTGCGCAGGCCGCTGTGGTGCGTACGGGAGCGCTTGGCGCCGAGGGCGTCCAGCTCGTCGAGGAAGACGACGCAGGGGGCCTGGCGGCGGGCGGTCTCGAAGACGTCGTGGACGTTCTTCTCGGACGTGCCGATGTACATGTCGAGGATGTCGGAGAGCGAGATCGACATGAAGCTCGCGCCGAGCTCGCCCGCGACGGCCCGGGCGATGAAGGTCTTGCCGCAGCCGGGCGGTCCGTAGAGGAGGAGACCGCCGCGCAGCGACTTGCCGTACAGCCTGCGCAGTTCGGGGTTGCGCATGGGGGCGAGGAAGGCGGCCTCCAGGCGGTCCTTGACCTGCTGCATGCCACCGACGTCGGCGAGGCGTACGGATCCGGGGGCGTCGACGTCCCACGCGGACGCGTCGCCGGGGTCGCCGCTGCCGTCGGCGGTCAACGGCCGCTCCACGCCGTCGTCCGCACCGTCGGCGCCGTCCTCGGCCTCGTCGGTGTCGCTCCCGGCTCGGCTCTCGACGAACCGGGGGCCGACGACGTCTCCGATCTCCCGCTCGGCGGCGGCCCAGTCGAAGGCGGCGGGTGCCGGGTCGGGGGCGGCGGCGGACCGCGAAGCCGCACGGTCCGGGGCCGGGGGGTCCGCGGCCGGGGAGGGATCCGGGGCGGGGGCCGGTGGTGCGGTGTCCGCGGCCGCCGTCGGCAGGCCCATCGCGCGGGCCATCAGGGCGCGGGCGGTCTCGTCCCCGGGCGCGTGCTGGAGCGCCACGGCCGCCTCCGCGACGGCCTCGTCGTTCCGGCCCTCGGCGAGGAGGAGTTCGGCGACGTGCAGCCGCAGGGGAACGTCGTCGGGGGCGGCGGCGACCGCGGCGCGCAGACTACGGATCAGAGGGGATTCGTCGGCCATGCGTGCAGCCTAAGGAGCGCACCGCCCTCCGCGTCCACCGGGTCGGGAAGGCCGGTACGCGCGGGCCGATACGCAACCGGTCCGCGTGCCCGCCGGCACGGGCGCGCCCACGACGGGGCACGGCGAACGCGACCCGGCGCTCCCTCCCGGCACGCCCACGACCGGACACGGCGAACGCGCGCGCCTCAGGACCAGCGGCCGGTGCGTCCCAGCAGGAGGGCCGTCGCCGCCGTGCCGGCGGTGGAGGTGCGCAGGACGCTGTGGCCCAGACGGTACGGCTTGGCCCCCGCCTCCTCGAAGAGCGCCAGCTCCTCCGGGGAGACGCCCCCTTCGGGCCCGACGACCAGCACGATCTCACCGTCCGCCGGAAGCGTGGCGTCGGCGAGCGCTCCGCTGGGGTGGGCGCGGTCCTCGTGCAGGACGGCCGCGAAGTCCGCCCGCGCGAGGAGGGCCGCCACCTGCTTCCCGGTCATGGCGTCGGCGACCTCGGGGAAGCGGGTGCGGCGGGACTGCTTCCCCGCCTCGCGGGCGGTGGCCCGCCACTTGGCCAGGGCCTTGAGCCCCCGCTCCCCCTTCCACTGCGTGATGCATCGGGACGCGGCCCAGGGGACGATCGCGTCGACACCGGTCTCCGTCATGATCTCGACGGCGAGCTCGCCCCGGTCTCCCTTGGGCAGGGCCTGGACGACGGTGATCCGGGGGGTCGGCTCCGGGTCCTGGTGCGTGGCCGTCACCTCGACGGTCAGCCGGTCCTTGTCCTCGGCCGCGGTCACCGCGCACGCCGCCCAGGCTCCGCGCCCGTCCGTGAGGACGATCTCCTCGCCCGCGCGCAGACGCTTCACGGAGACGGCGTGGCGGCCCTCCGGGCCGTCGAGCACGAAGGCGCCGGGGCCGGGGACGGCCTCGACGACGAAGACGGGGGCGGTCATGTCACACGTTCCTCTGTGCGGGCGCGGTGAGCGCGGCGAGCGCGGTGTCGGTCTCGGCGGCCAGTACCTCCACGAGCTGGCCGGCCGGGAGTTCACGGGCGAGACGGTGGCCCTGGCCGGCCCACAGGGCCATGCCCTGCGCGTCGCCGGCGGTGGCGGCGGCCTTGCGCAGAGGGGCGGTGAGGTGGTGGACCTCGGGGTAACCGGCGGGGGCGTACGGCCCGTGCTCGCGGACGAAGCGGTTGACGAGCCCGCGCGCCGGCCGGCCCGAGAAGGCCCGGGTCAGTTCGGTGCGGGCGAAGAGCGGATGGGTCATCGCCTGCTTGTGCAGGGGGTGCGCGCCCGACTCCGGGCAGACGAGGAAGGCGGTGCCCAGCTGGGCGGCGTCCGCGCCCGCGGCGAGCACGGCGGCGATCTGCGCCCCGCGCATGAGCCCGCCGGCCGCGATGATCGGCAGGTGCACGGCCTCCTTGACCAGGGTGACCAGCGCCAGGAGCCCGGTCCCGGCGTCGGCCTCGGGGTCGTCGCGGTGGGTTCCCTGGTGTCCGCCCGCCTCGACGCCCTGGACGCAGACCGCGTCGGCGCCGGCCCGCTGGGCGGCCTGGGCCTCCTCGGCGGAGGTGACGGTGACGACGGTGAACGTACCGACGCGGGCGAACGCCTCCAGGGTGTCGGCGCCAGGGCAGCCGAAGGTGAAGGAGACGACGGGGACCGGGTCCTCCAGGAGGATGGCCAGCTTGGCGTCGTACGCGTCGTCGCGCCCGCTGTCGGCGTCGCCGAGGGCGGTCTCGTACCAGGTGGCCTCGCCGGCGAGCTGGTGGCGGTACATCTCGACGGCGGCGGGGTCTGCGTGCTGGCCGCTCTGCGGCATGAAGAGGTTGACGCCGAAGGGCCGGCCGGTCAGCCCGCGCACCTGCTTGATCTCCTGGTACAGGCCGCCCGCGGTCTTGTAGCCGGCGGCCAGGAAGCCGAGCCCTCCGGCCTCGCACACGGCTGCGGCCAGCTGCGGACACGAGGCGCCACCCGCCATGGGGGCCTGCACGATCGGGTAGCGGGACAGATCGTTCAGTGCGGTCGTGGACATGCGGGCATCGTGTCACGAGCGGGCTCGGAGACCGAAACGACGGAGGGCGCCGTCCGCGGTGTGCGAACGGCGCCCTCCGGTGGGCCGGGGTCGCCGGAGACCCGTGCCTGGGCCGCGACCTCTTCCGGTTGCGTCCTAGCGCCCGTTGAACGCGTCCTTCAGGCGCGAGAACAGCCCCTGCTGCCCCGGCTGGAACTGCCCGGTCGGGCGCTCCTCGCCCCGCAGCTTGGCCAGTTCGCGCAGCAGGCGCTCCTGCTCCGGGTCCAGCTTCGACGGCGTCATGACCTCGACGTGCACGATCAGATCGCCGCGCCCGCCGCCGCGCAGGTGCGTGATGCCGCGCCCGTGCAGCGGGATCGACTGCCCGGACTGCGTTCCGGGACGGATGTCGACCTCCTCGACGCCGTCGAGGGTCTGCAGCGGCACCTTCGTGCCGAGCGCGCCCGCCGTCATCGGGATCGTGACCGTGCAGTGCAGGTCGTCACCGCGCCGCTGGAAGGTCTCGTGCGGGACCTCGTGGATCTCGACGTACAGGTCACCGGCCGGGCCGCCGCCGGGGCCGACCTCGCCCTCGCCGGCCAGCTGGATGCGGGTGCCGTTGTCGACACCGGCCGGGATCTTCACGGTCAGCGTGCGACGCGAGCGGACCCGCCCGTCGCCCGCGCACTCCGGGCACGGCGTCGGGACGACCGTCCCGAAGCCCTGGCACTGGGGGCACGGCCGCGAGGTCATGACCTGGCCCAGGAAGGAACGGGTCACCTGGGACACCTCACCGCGGCCGCGGCACATGTCACAGGTCTGCGCGGAGGTGCCGGGCGCGGCACCCTCGCCGGAGCAGGTCGTGCAGACGACCGCCGTGTCGACCTGGATGTCCTTGGTCGTACCGAAGGCGGCCTCGTTGAGGTCGATCTCCAGACGGATCATGGCGTCCTGGCCGCGGCGGGTGCGCGAGCGCGGTCCGCGCTGCGACGCCGTGCCGAAGAACGCGTCCATGATGTCGGAGAAGTTCCCGAAGCCGCCCTGGCCGAAGCCGCCGGCTCCGCCGCCACCGCCCGACGCGGACAGCGGGTCGCCGCCGAGGTCGTAGACCTGCTTCTTCTGCGGGTCCGACAACACCTCGTAGGCGGCGTTGATCTCCTTGAAGCGCTCCTGCGTCTTCGGATCGGGATTGACATCCGGGTGCAGCTCGCGGGCGAGCCGACGGAATGCCTTCTTGATCTCGTCCTGGGACGCGTCGCGGCGCACGCCGAGTACGGCGTAGTAGTCCGTGGCCACTTACGACTCCGCCAGGATCTGTCCGACGTAACGTGCCACTGCGCGTACCGCTCCCATCGTTCCGGGGTAGTCCATGCGGGTCGGTCCGACCACGCCGAGTTTGGCGACTGCCTCGTCGCCCGAACCGTAGCCGACCGCGACGACGGACGTGGAGGTGAGCCCCTCGTGGGCGTTCTCGTGCCCGATCCGTACGGTCATGCCCGAGTCCTTGGCCTCGCCGAGCAGCTTGAGGAGCACGACCTGCTCCTCGAGTGCTTCCAGCACCGGCCTGATCGTCAGGGGGAAGTCGTGCCCGAAGCGGGTGAGATTGGCGGTGCCGCCGATCATCAGCCGTTCCTCGTGCTCTTCCACCAGGGTTTCCAGCAGGGTCGCGAGCACCGTCGAGACCGTGCCCCGGTCCTCCGTCTCCTCGAAGGACTCCGGGAGATCCTGCACCAGCTGCGGCACGTCCGCGAAACGGCGGCCGACGACCCGGCTGTTGAGCCGGGCCCGCAGATCCGCCAGCGAGGTCTCCCCGAACGGCGCCGGGCAGTCGATCACCCGCTGCTCGACCCGGCCGGTGTCCGTGATCAGGACCAGCATCAGGCGGGCGGGAGCCAGCGACAGCAGCTCCACGTGCCGGACGGTCGAACGGGTCAGCGACGGGTACTGCACGACGGCGACCTGGCGGGTCAGCTGCGCGAGCAGGCGGACCGTGCGGCCCACGACGTCGTCGAGGTCCACGGCGCCGTCGAGGAAGTTGTGGATGGCGCGCCGCTCCGGCGTCGACAGCGGCTTGACGCCGGCCAGCCGGTCGACGAAGAGGCGGTAGCCCTTGTCGGTGGGGATGCGGCCGGCGCTGGTGTGGGGCTGGGCGATGTAGCCCTCGTCCTCCAGGACGGCCATGTCGTTGCGCACCGTGGCGGGTGACACGCCGAGCTTGTGGCGCTCCGTGAGCGCCTTGGAGCCCACCGGCTCCTCCGTCCCGACATAGTCCTGGACGATGGCGCGCAGCACCTCGAGTCTGCGTTCGCTGAGCATGTCGCACACCTCCAGCTGTCGATCCGGTTGCTCCGTGTTTGGCACTCGCCCTGTTCGAGTGCCAGGAAACCCCCGGCAAGTGTACGGCGGCGGGCGTCACTCCTGGCAAGGAGGCCGTGCCCGAGCCGCCTTGTGGCCGCCGCGTGGTCGTGCCGTGGCCGTCCTGTGGTCCCGCCGTGGCCGGTCCGTGTCCGCGCTGTGGCCGCCACCCGGCCGCCCCGTGGCTCCGTCGTAGCGGATAGCGTCGCCGTATGGACGTCGGTTGGGAAGAGTTCGGCTGGGAACGGCTCGCGGACGGGGTGGGGCGGCGGCGGCTGCCCGGCTGGGACGCCACGGTGGGTCTGGTGCTCGGCGAGAGGTCGGTCCTCTTGTATGACACGGGTTCCACGCTCCGGGAGGGCGGGGAGCTGCGATGCCAGGTGGAGAGCATGACCGGCCGCAAGGTGACGCACATCGCACTGAGCCACCCGCACTTCGATCATGTCTTCGGCACCGCGGCGTTCTCCGGGGCGGAGGTCTTCGGGGCGGTGGGCGTCGACGACCTCCTGCGGCGGGAACGGCAGGCGCTGCGGGCGGACGCGGTGCACCACGGGGTCGACGAGGCCGCGGCGACGGAGGCGGCCGACACCCTGGTGGCGCCGCGCCACACGGTGTCCGGGGAGTGGACGCTGGACCTGGGCGGCCGCCAGGTGCTGCTGGCCAACGTGGGTCCGGGTCACTCGGGGCACGACCTGGTGCTCCTCGTCCCCGGCGCCCCGGAGATCGTGTTCTGCGGCGACCTGGTGGAGGAGTCCGGCGAGCCGCAGGCCGGCCCGGACGCCATCGGTTCGCAGTGGCCGGCGGCGCTCGACCGGCTGCTGCGGCTGGGCGGGGAGGACGCGGTGTACGTGCCGGGGCACGGGGCGGTCGTGGACGCGGCGTTCGTGCGGACGCAGCGCGATGAGCTGGCACGGCGGTTCGGAGTGTCATAACGTCGCGCGAATGCGGAGCTACAACCCCGATCTCACGCCCCCGTGGAAGAAGCCGGCCCCCGTACCGGAGGTGCCGGCGGACGTCGACCTCGTCGTGGAGGAGGTGTCGACGGGCTTCTGCGGGGCGGTGATCCGCTGCGAGGCGGGCACGGTGACCCTGGAGGACCGCTTCGGCAAGCACCGGGTCTTCCCGATGGAACCGCGCGGCTTCCTCCTCGAGGGGCGCGTGGTCACCCTCGTACGGCCCGCCGCGGGCGCGCCGGTCCGGCCCGCCCGCACGGCCTCGGGTTCGATCGCGGTGCCGGGCGCCCGGGCCCGGGTCGCGCGCGCCGGTCGCATCTACGTGGAGGGCCGCCACGACGCCGAACTGGTGGAGCGGGTGTGGGGCGACGACCTGCGCATCGAGGGCGTGGTCGTGGAGTACCTGGAGGGCGTCGACGACCTTCCCGCCATCGTCGCCGACTTCGGGCCCGCGCCGGACGCCCGGCTCGGCGTCCTGGTGGACCACCTGGTCGAGGGCTCGAAGGAGTCCCGTATCGCGTCCCGCGTCTCGTCGCCGGACGTCCTGGTCGTCGGCCACCCGTACATCGACGTGTGGGAGGCGGTGAAGCCGTCCTCCGTCGGCATCCCGGCCTGGCCGGTGGTCCCCAGGGGCCAGGACTGGAAGACGGGCGTGTGCCGCGCCCTCGGCTGGCCGGAGAACACGGGCGCGGCCTGGCAGCACATCCTGTCGAAGGTCCGCTCCTACAAGGACCTGGAACCGGCGCTGCTCGGCAGGGTCGAGGAGCTGATCGACTTCGTGACGGCGCCGTAGCCCGCTTCGGGACGACGGTGGGCGGGCGCAGGCCGCCCACCGTCGCCGGACCGGGCAGGCGGGCACTCCCCGAGGGGCGTGGGCCGGCGGGACGGGGCCCCGAGGGGCGTGGCCCGTCGGGGCGATGGCTCCCGAGGGGCGTGGGCCCGACGGACGGGGGCCCTCCCGGGAGCCGGGACACGCCCTAGTCCACCAGGTCCCGCACCACCGCGTCCGCGAGGAGGCGGCCCCGCAGGGTGAGGGCCGCGCGGCCGGCGGCGTAGGGCTCGGCGGCGAGGAGGCCGTCGGCCAGTGCCTTGCGGGCCGCGGCGAGCCCCGCCGGCCGCAGGAGCGCGAGCTCGACGCCCTCCCGGAGCCGCAGCTCCAGGAGGACCCGCTCCACGCGCCGGTCCTCCGCCGACAAAATCTCGCGCCCCGCCCCCGGGGAGCGTCCCTCCGCCAGCGCGGCCGCGTACGCGCCCGGGTGCTTGACGTTCCACCACCGCACACCGCCCACGTGGCTGTGGGCGCCCGGCCCCGCGCCCCACCAGTCGGCGCCGCGCCAGTACAGCTCGTTGTGCAGGCAGCGCCCGGCCTCGGACGTGGCCCAGTTCGAGACCTCGTACCACGCGAAGCCGGCCTCGGCGAAGACGGCGTCGGCGATCAGATAACGGTCCGCGTGCACGTCGTCGTCGGTCATCGGCACCTCGCCGCGCCGGATCCGCCGCGCCAGCTGCGTGCCCTCCTCCACGATCAGCGCGTAGGCGCTGACGTGGTCGGGGCCGGCGCCGATCGCGGCGCCGAGCGATGCCCGCCAGTCGTCGTCGGTCTCGCCCGGCGTGCCGTAGATCAGATCGAGGTTGACGTGCTCGAAGCCGGCGGCCCGCGCCTCAGCGACGCACGCCTCGGGACGTCCGGGCGTGTGCGTCCGGTCCAGGACCTTCAAAACGTGCTGCCGCGCGCTCTGCATGCCGAAGGAGACGCGGTTGAACCCGCCCTCGCGCAGCTCCGCCAGATACGCCGGGTCCACCGATTCCGGGTTCGCCTCGGTCGTCACCTCGGCGTCGTCGGCGAGCCCGAACTCGTCCCGGATCGCCCCCAGCATCCGCACGAGGTCTCCGGCGGCGAGCAGCGTCGGCGTCCCGCCGCCCACGAAGACGGTCCGCACCGGCCGGGGGTCGTCGCCGAGCACCTTCCGGGCGAGTCTGATCTCCTCGACGACCTGCTCGGCGTAGTTGTCACGGGAGGCGAGCACGCCCCCGCTGCCGCGCAGCTCGCTGGCGGTGTAGGTGTTGAAGTCGCAGTACCCGCAGCGCGTCGCGCAGTAGGGCACGTGCAGATAGAACCCGAGGGGCCGCTCGGCCGCCCCTTCCAGGGCGTGCGCGGGCAGCGCCCCGGTCTCGGGCATGGGCTCACCATCGGGCAGTACGGAAGGCATGAACCCATTGTCCCGTACCGCCCGAGGTGGACCGTCGCCCTGTGGACGACCGGGCTCCTGTGGAGAACCCGGTCACCCCGGAGAGGCCGCCGGCCCGCCGGTCCCGGCCCCACGCGGGTCCGGCGCCTCGCGGGTCCGGCCCACGTGCGTCAGGCCTCGCGCGACCCCGCGTACATGTCCTCGATGAGGTGCTTGTACGTGCGCTCCACCACGGGCCGCTTCATCTTCAGGCTCGGCGTGAGTTCGCCGTGCTCGACGTCGAGGTCGCGCGGCAGGAGACGGAACTTCTTGATCGTCTGCCAGCGCTGCAGGCCTTCGTTGAGGCGGTCGACGTAGCCCTGGACCAGCTTCTCGGTCTCGGGAGCCGCCACGACCTCCGCGTAGGTCTTGCCGCCGAGGCCCTGCTCGGCCGCCCAGCCGAGGATGGCGGGCTCGTCGAGGGCGATGAGCGCGCTGCAGTAGTTGCGGTCGGCGCCGAGGACCACGATGTTGGAGACGAACGGGCAGACGGCCTTGAACTGGCCCTCGACCTCGGTCGGCGCGATGTACTTCCCGCCCGACGTCTTGAACAGGTCCTTCTTGCGGTCGGTGATCCGCAGGTAGCCGTCGGCCGACAGCTCGCCGATGTCGCCGGTGTGGAACCAGCCGTCCGGCTCCAGTACCTCGGCCGTCTTCTCCGGCAGGCCGTGGTAGCCCTCCATGATGCCGGGGCCGCGCAGCAGGATCTCGCCGTCGTCGGCGATGCGGACCTCGCAGCCGGGCAGCGGCTTGCCGACCGTGCCGGTGCGGTACGCCTCGCCGGGGTTGACGAAGCTCGCCGCGCTGGACTCGGTGAGGCCGTACCCCTCCAGGATGTGGATGCCGGCGCCGGAGAAGAAGTAGCCGATCTCGGGCGCCAGCGCGACCGATCCGGAGACCGCGGCGCGGAGCCGGCCGCCGAACGCCTCGCGCAGCTTCTTGTAGACCAGCGCGTCAGCGATCTTGTGCTGGGTGGCGAGCCCGAAGGGGGCGGAGGCGGTGCCGGTGCGGCGGAAGTTGTCCTGGGTGACCTTGGCGTACTCCCGGGCGACGCCGGCGGCCCACTGGAAGATCTTGTACTTGGCGCCACCGCCCTCGCGCGCCTTGGCGGCGACCCCGTTGTAGACCTTCTCGAAGATGCGGGGCACGGCGGCCATGTACGTGGGCTGGACGACCGGCAGGTTCACGATGATCTTGTCGATGCGGCCGTCGACGGCGGTGACGTGCCCGACCTCGATCTGTCCGGAGGTCAGCACCTTGCCGAAGACGTGCGCGAGCGGCAGCCACAGGTACTGGACGTCGTCCTTGGTGACCAGGCCCGTCGACGCGATGGCCTTGGCCATGTACGACCAGTTGTCGTGCGGGAGGCGGACGCCCTTGGGACGACCCGTGGTGCCCGAGGTGTAGATGAGGGTGGCGAGCTGGTCGGCGGTGATGGCCGCGACGCGCTCCTTCACGGCCTCGGCGTGGGTCTCCAGGTACGCCTTCCCGCGCGACTCCAGGTCGGCGAGGGTCAGGACCCAGTCGTCCGTCTCGACGCCGGTGGGGTCGATGACGACGACGTGGTGGAGGCCGGGCAGCTCGGCGCGGCGCTCCCGGGCCTTGGCCACCTGGGCCGCGTCCTCGGCGATGAGGACCTTGGACTCGGAGTCGGCGAGGATGAACGCCGACTCCTCGGCGTTGGTCTGCGGATAGACCGTGGTGGTCGCGGCGCCCGCGCACATCACGCCGAGGTCGACCAGGATCCACTCCACCCGGGTGGCGGAGGCCAGCGCCACCCGCTCCTCCGACTGGACGCCGAGGCCGATCAGACCGGCGGCGATGGCGTAGACCCGCTCGGCTGCCTGCTCCCAGCTGAGCGACTTCCATTCGTCGGGTCCCTGGCCGGAGGCGGCCGGGACCGGGTAGCGATAGGCCTCCGCGTCGGGAGTCCGCGCCACGCGCTCAAGGAAGAGGGTCGCCACGGAGGGCGGCCGGTTCTCGATCTGGGTCAGTGTGTCGCTCACGACGTCCTCCGGGCGGCGGCGGTGCCTGCTGGTGGTGCGATCTGGCGGTGCGTATCTAACTGGCGAGTAACCTGCGATCCGGGATCAGACTAGATGGCCGAAGTCCGGTGCGTAAGAGCCTGCGGGCCGCCGCTTCATACCCGGTTGATAACAGAACGAACGCCGAACGGGCCCCCGCACCATGCGTGCGGGGGCCCGTTCGATGTATCCGTCAGCTAATCGTCCGATCGACCCGGGGCCCGATCGGGTGACCCGGCAGGCCGGCCGGCCCGGGCGGCCGACTACTTCTTGCTCTTGCCGCCCGCGGAGTCGTCGCTCGACAGCACGGCGATGAAGGCCTCCTGCGGGACCTCCACCGAGCCGACCATCTTCATCCGCTTCTTGCCTTCCTTCTGCTTCTCCAGCAGCTTCCGCTTACGGGAGATGTCACCGCCGTAGCACTTGGCGAGGACGTCCTTGCGGATCGCGCGGATGGTCTCGCGGGCGATGACCCGGGAGCCGATGGCGGCCTGGATGGGCACCTCGAACGCCTGCCGCGGGATCAGCTCGCGCAGCTTGGCGACGAGCCGCACGCCGTACGCGTACGCCGCGTCCTTGTGGGTGACCGCCGAGAACGCGTCCACCTTGTCGCCGTGCAGCAGGATGTCCACCTTGACCAGGCTGGAGGCCTGCTCGCCGGTGGGCTCGTAGTCGAGGGAGGCGTATCCGCGCGTCTTGGACTTCAGCTGGTCGAAGAAGTCGAAGACGATCTCGGCGAGGGGGAGGGTGTAGCGGATCTCCACCCGGTCCTCGGAGAGGTAGTCCATGCCCAGCAGCGTGCCGCGGCGGGTCTGGCACAGCTCCATGATCGCGCCGATGAACTCGCTCGGGGCCAGGATCGTGGCGCGTACGACCGGCTCGTACACGTCACTGATCTTGCCCTCGGGGAACTCGCTCGGGTTGGTGACCGTGTGCTCGCTGCCGTCCTCCATGACCACGCGGTAGACCACGTTGGGGGCGGTGGCGATCAGGTCGAGACCGAACTCGCGCTCCAGACGCTCCCGGATCACGTCCAGGTGGAGCAGACCGAGGAAGCCGACGCGGAAGCCGAAGCCGAGCGCGGCGGAGGTCTCCGGCTCGTAGACCAGCGCGGCGTCGTTGAGCTGCAGCTTGTCGAGGGCCTCGCGCAGGTCCGGGTACTCCGAGCCGTCCAGCGGGTAGAGCCCCGAGAAGACCATGGGCTTCGGGTCCTTGTACCCGCCGAGCGCCTCGGTCGCGCCCTTGTTCAGGGAGGTGATCGTGTCACCCACCTTGGACTGACGGACGTCCTTCACACCGGTGATGATGTAGCCGACCTCGCCGACGCCGATGCCGTCGGCCGACGTCATCTCGGGGGACGAGACGCCGATCTCCAGGAGTTCGTGGGTGGCGCCGGTCGACATCATCTTGATGCGCTCGCGCTTGTTGAGCTGTCCGTCGACGACACGGACGTACGTCACGACACCGCGGTACGAGTCGTAGACCGAGTCGAAGATCATCGCGCGGGCGGGGGCGTCGGCGACACCGACGGGGGCCGGGACGTTCTGCACGACCCGGTCCAGGAGCGCCTCGACGCCCAGGCCCGTCTTGGCCGAGACCTTGAGCACGTCCTCGGGCTGGCAGCCGATGAGGTTGGCGAGCTCTTCGGAGAACTTCTCCGGCTGGGCGGCCGGCAGGTCGATCTTGTTCAGTACGGGGACGATGGTGAGGTCGTTCTCCATCGCCAGGTACAGGTTCGCGAGGGTCTGCGCCTCGATGCCCTGGGCCGCGTCCACGAGCAGGACCGTGCCCTCGCAGGCCGCGAGGGAGCGGGAGACCTCGTACGTGAAGTCGACGTGCCCGGGGGTGTCGATCATGTTGAGGATGTGGGTCCTGCCCTGACCCGCGCCCTCGGTGGGCGCCCAGGGAAGACGGACCGCCTGGGACTTGATGGTGATGCCGCGCTCGCGCTCGATGTCCATCCGGTCGAGGTACTGGGCGCGCATCTGCCGTTGGTCGACGACACCGGTCAGCTGGAGCATCCGGTCGGCAAGGGTCGACTTGCCGTGGTCGATGTGCGCGATGATGCAGAAGTTGCGGATCAGCGCCGGGTCGGTACGGCTCGGCTCGGGCACGTGGGTAGGAGTCGCGGGCACGCAGGGTCTCGTCTCGGGGCGATGTCGGATCGATACGTAGGCTCCATGGTCCCACGAGTGCGGTGCGGCGCTCGGTTTGGGCGGCACCGAGGGCGCCTGATACCGTGGACAGCTGTGTCTCGTACGCCCTCTCAGCTACGGGGTCACACACTCAGAAACATCATCGAACCTGAAAAGGCTCTTTTCGTGGCGAACATCAAGTCCCAGATCAAGCGGAACAAGACGAACGAGAAGGCGCGCCTGCGCAACAAGGCCGTCAAGTCCTCGCTCAAGACCGCGATCCGCAAGGCCCGCGAGGCCGTCGCCGCGGGTGACGTCGAGAAGGCCGTCGTGGCTTCCCGCGCCGCCTCCCGCGCGCTCGACAAGGCTGTCTCGAAGGGTGTCATCCACAAGAACGCCGCCGCCAACAAGAAGTCGGCGCTGGCCACCAAGGTTGCCGCCCTGCAGGGCTGAGCTCTGATGTGACGCCGGACGGGACCCAGCGGGCCCTCTCTCCCGCTCCCAACCGGCACCCCGGACTCGTACGCGATACGCGTTCGCCACGCGTGTACGGGCCCACCCCGTCTTACGCCGAAGGCCCCGTTCCTCTCCTTCCCCAGGAGAGAGCGGGGCCTTCGCCGTACGCCGCACAGGCCGGCGGGGCCTGCGGCACACCAGCCGGACGCGCATCGGGGCATGGCCGGGCGGGACGGGCCCGACCGGCAGACCTTCAGCGGGCCGGCAGGACCGACCGACCGGCAGACCTTCAGCGGGCCGCCGGGACGTTCTGCGGGTCGGCGGCCCCGGCTAGCGGCTAGCGGCTAGCGGCGGAGTCTGGCCGCCCTCGCCACCGCGACGACCGCCTTCTCCAGGGCGTACTCCGGGTCGTCGCCGCCGCCCTTCACGCCCGCGTCCGCCTCGGCCACCGCGCGCAGGGCGAGCGAGACGCCGTCCGGCGTCCAGCCCCGCATCTGCTGGCGGACGCGGTCGATCTTCCACGGCGGCATGCCCAGCTCCCTGGCCAGGTCGGCCGGCCGGCCGCCGCGCGCCGACGACAGCTTGCCGATCGCGCGGACGCCCTGGGCGAGCGCGCTGGTGATGAGGACCGCCGGGACTCCAGTCGACAGCGACCAGCGCAGCGCTTCGAGCGCCTCCGCGGCCCGCCCCTCCACCGCCCGGTCGGCGACGTTGAACGAGGACGCCTCGGCCCGGCCCGTGTAGTACCGCCCGACGATCGCCTCGTCGATGGTGCCCTCCACGTCCGCGGTCAGCTGCGATACCGCCGAGGCCAGCTCCCGCAGGTCGCTGCCGATGGAGTCGACCAGCGCCTGGCACGCTTCGGGCGTGGCCGAGCGCCCCAGCGCCCGGAACTCCTGCCGTACGAACGTCAGCCGCTCCGCGGGCTTCGTCGTCTTGGGGCAGGCCACCTCGCGGGCGCCCGCCTTGCGCGCCGCGTCGAGCAGGCCCTTGCCCTTGGCGCCGCCCGCGTGGAGCAGCACGATCGTGATCTCCTCGATCGGCGCGTCGATGTACGCCTTGACGTCCTTGATCGTGTCGGCGGAGAGGTCGTGGGCGTTGCGCACGATCAGGACCTTGCGCTCGGCGAAGAGCGACGGGCTCGTCAGCTCCGCCAGCGTGCCGGGCTGGAGCTGGTCGCTGGTGAGGTCGCGCACGTCCGTGTCCGCGTCGGCGGCGCGGGCGGCCGCCACCACCTCCTGCACGGCTCGGTCGAGGAGCAGGTCCTCCTGGCCCACGGCGAGCGTCACGGGGGCGAGGAGGTCGTCGGTCGAATTCTTCCTGGGTGCCATCGCGTCCCAGCATCCCACGGGCCACCGACACCCCCGCCCGGATCGCCGCGGCCGTACCGGAGAATGGCCCGGTGAGCGAACGACACGTACTCGTACTCCCGGACCGCGACGCCGCCGAGGAGGTCGCCGAGGAGCTGCCCGCCCGCTTCGGCGTCGCCGAGGAGCCGCAGCTCGTCAGGGACGCCCTGGCGGGTGAGGACGACGCGGAGGACGCCCAGTGGCTGGTCGTCGTGGAGGACCCCGAGAACCGGCTGGACGCGGGGGCGCTCGACGCGCTCGCCGCGGAGTACGAAGGCTGGCTGGAGGCTCCGTAACGGGGCGGGCGGCGCGGGGGTCCCGCCGCCTCGTCCCTCGCGGGACCCGGCGCTCCGGCGTTCGGCCCGGCGCCAGCCCGGCCGACGCTCCGGCGCTGGGCCCGGCGTCAGCCCGCGGGGGCCGTCAGAGCGCCGCCAGCCCGGCGGGGCCGCTCCCCCGGGGGGCGGAGGACCGGCAGCTCGGTCAGCACGATGCCGAACAGGTCGCGGTAGGCGGCGCGCACCTGGTCGTCACCGTCCAGCAGCCGCTCGGTGCGCCGGCCCTGCGCGCGGGTGACGAGCTTGTGGCCGCTGAGCGTGATCCGGCCCTGCTCGGTCAGCCGGGAGCAGACGAGTGAGCGCGTGAAGTGCGAGTCCGGCGAGGTGCGGTGGTACCAGGCGCCCGCCGTGAAGTCCGCCGCGGTCCGTGGCCGCGGCTCCAGCCGGTACTGCGGCTTCCCGTCCCGCAGCACGTCCAAATCCCCTTCGTCCGTCTCCACGATGCGGAACGTGCCGCCCGGATCCGCCTGGTCACCGCGCTCGTCCAGGGCCGTCGGGAAGTGGCTGTGGTCGCCGAAGCCGACGTCCGCGAGCCATCGCCCCTCCGGTGTCCCCACCACGACGCCCATGTGGTCGTACGGGATGCCGAGCCGGCCCTCGCCGTCGAAACACCGCGCCTGGACGAGGGCGACCGGGAAGCCGAGCGCGCGGAGCAGGACGGCGAACGCGGTGTTGAGCTCGTAGCAGAAGCCGCCCCTGCGGGCGCCGACCACCTTGTCGAGCAGCGCCTTCTCCTCCAGGACGACGTCCTCGCCGAGGTGGAGGGAGAGGTTCTCGAAGGGGACGCTCCGCAGGTGCCGCAGATGCAGCTCGCGCAGGGCCGCCGCGTCGGGCCGGGCCGGTCGCGCGGCACCGATGCGCCGGAGGTAGGCGTCCACCGTCGCGGGGGGAGGCCAGGCGGTCGATGCGGTCTGCGGGGCGGGTTCCGGGGCGGTCATCCGTCCAGTCTGCCCGGGCGGGCGCCGGGTGATCCAGGACCTCAGGCCACGGGGACGGCCTCCTCGGCCGGTGCGGGCAGGTCGCGCGTACGGGGCAGCGGTGACGGCAGCAGCCACAGCACGGCGAACACCGCTCCGACGGTCGCGACCCACAGCGTCGGACGCAGCCCGATGGCGGTGCCGAGGAAGCCGCCGGCGAGTGCGCCGAGCGGACGGAAGCCGTGGTTCAGCGTCCGGAACGCCCCCATGACCCGGGCCCGGACGGCGTCGGGTATCAGCGCCATCTGGAAGGAACCGGCGGCGATGTCGACGATCATCACCCCGACGCAGGACAGGAACTCCGCGCCGAACAGCAGGGCGACGACCAGGGCGGTGGGCCCTTCGGCGAGGGGGATCAGCAACAGCGGCAGGGTGAAGCCGAGGAAGCCGCCCGTGATCGACGGGCCGATGCCGAACCGCCGCACGACCGTCCCCGCACACGCGGCGCCGATCAGCCCTCCCACGGCTCCCGCGCCGAGGACCGCGCCGAGCACGCCCGCGCTCAGGCCGAGTTCGGCAGTCGCGTACAGCACGAACAGGGTGTGGAACATGTAGTTGAAGAACTGGATCGTGCCGGAGGCCGCGAACAGGGCCCGCATGGAGGGGTTCCGCACGACCCAGCGCAGTCCCGCGGTGAAGTGCCCCTTCCCGACCGGCGCGGGCGGGGGTTCGACGGGGTGGATCCTGGCCAGGAAGCACGCCGAGAGCAGATAGGTGAGGGCGTCGGCGAGCAGCGCGAAGGGGGCGGTGAGGACCTGCACCAGCACGCCGCCGATGCCCGGGCCGGCCAGCCAGGCGGTGGAACGGCCGCCGTTGACCAGGGCGTTGGCCTGGACGTAGCGCTCGGTGGGGACGAGGGCCACGAACAGCGCGGCGTTGCAGGCCTCGAACAGCACGCTCAGCGCCCCGACCCCGAACGCGACCGCGTAGAGCTGTCCGAGCGTGAGGGCGTCGAGCAGGTAGGCGACGGGGAGCGTCACCAGGAGCGCCGCCCGTCCGAGGTCGGCGGCGATCATGGCGCGTCTCCGGCGTGCCTGCCGGTCGGCCCACGCGCCGAGAGGCAGGTTGAGAAGGAGCGCGGGCAGCAGCTCGGCCGTCTTGAGCCAGCCCATCTCGGCGGCGTCGGCCCCCAGGACGAGCACCGCGGCGAGGGGGATCGCGATGAGCGATATCTGGTCGCCGACGAGCGAGACCGTCTGGCCCGTCCAGTACCTCCGGAAGGACCGCTCCCGCAGGAGCGCGGGTACGCGGGCGGCGAGTGTCATCTCTCACTCCTCGTCAGGGGCGACCCGCTCGGCGGGCTCGGCGTCAGGGCCGGGGCCGGGGCCGGGGCCGGAGTCATGGGCAGGGCCGGAGTCACGGGCAGGGGCAGATTCGGCGTCAGGGCCGGGGGCGGCGTCATGGGCGGGTGTCGGGGTCGTCGGACCGGCCCGGGGCGGCCGGGTCGATCGCGTCGCCCTGCGCGGCGAGGGTCTCGCGGTCGAGGTAGGCGATCCGCAGCACGCTGACGGGCTTGGCCCCCTCCGGCCGGAGCGACGGGTCCGTCTCACGGTCCTCGTAGGGCCGCAACAGGTCGTCGACCCGCTCGCCCAACGCCGTCAGCTCGGCGGGCGTGAGGTAGAGGAGGGAGTCGCCGAGCTGCTCGGCCTCCCGCCACTCCCGCGGCAGGCTCCGCCGGTCCTCCATGGCCCTCAGGACCCGCCCGAAATACAGCTCGGCGACCGCGGCGCTCAGCGCGTCCGCCGCCTCCGCGACCGAGGCGTCCTCACTGTCCCCCGGCCAGTCGGTGTAGCGAGCCGTCGCCCGCCAGGGCTTCTCCCGCCCCCGGCCGCCCGGCGCCTCCTCCACGAGCCCGTACTTCGCGAGTATCCGCAGGTGGTAGGAGCAACTGGCCACCGACTCCCCGGTCAGCTCGGCCGCCCGGGTGGCGGTGAACGGCCCGTCGGCCCGCAGCATCCCGACGAGCCTCATCCGCGTGGGATGTGCGTACGCCCGCAGGGCCCGGGGGTCCGTGAGGCTGATGCTGCGCGGCTGTTCGTGCTTCCCCATGATGTAAAGCTATCTTTAGAAAGCTTCCTTTACAAGGATGGGTGCCGCTCATAGGCCGTTACCCCTCGGCAGGGCGCGCAGGGCCGAGCCCGCCCCCGCCACCGCGATCGCGCCGTCCCTGTCCGTCCTGAGCACCCGCGCCCCGCCGGCCCGCAGCGCGTCGAGGGTCCGGGGCGAGGGATGCCCGTACGGGTTGTCGCGCCCCGTCGACACCAGGGCCAGCCGGGGCCGGACCGCCCGCATCAGTCCGGGATCCTGATGCGCGGAACCGTGGTGGGCGACCTTGAGCACGTCCACCGGACGCAGAGCCGGGTAGGACCGTGACAGGCCGCGCTGGGCAGGAGGTTCGAGGTCCCCCAGGAGAAGCAGCGTCAGCCCTCCCGCCGTCCGCACGAGCAGGGTGACGCTGGCGTCGTTCGGTCCAAAGTCCTCCGCTCCCCTCGCGTCCGGCGCCGCACGGGGCCACAACACCTGCCACTCCAGCGTCCCCAGACGCCGTCGTTCCCCGGGCACGGCCCGGACGACCGGGACCCCGGCCGCGGCCGCCGTGCGCCGTACGAAGGCGGCCTGCCCCGGCGGATCGTCCAGCCCCGTCGTCTGGATCGCCCCGACGGCCCGCCCCCGCATCACCCCCGCCAGCCCGGCGACATGGTCCGCGTGGAAGTGCGTGAGGACGAGCAGCGGGATCCGGCGGATCCCCAGGTCGCGCAGGCAGCGGTCCACCAGCGCCGGATCGGGCCCGGCGTCCACCACGACGGCCGTCCCGCCGCCGGCCGCGAGGACGGTGGCGTCGCCCTGCCCGACCTGGCACATCGCGAACGCCCAGTCCGGCGGCGGCCATCCCGTGACCAGCCGGGCCAGCGGCGCCGGCCGGAGCACCACGACGAGCAGCAGGACGGCGCACCCGGCACCGATCCACCGCCGCCACGGCAGCTTCCGCGCGCCGAGCACCATCAGCACGCAGACGGCTGCCAGGAGCAGCCCGCCCGGCAGGCCTCCCGGCCAGGTCACCTCCGCGCCCGGCAGCGCCGCCCCGGCACGGGCGACCGTGGCGATCCACTCGGCGGGCCAGGCCGCGACCCGGGCGACCAGCTCCGCGGCCGGCAGGGACACCGGTGCCAGCGCGAGGACGGCGAACCCGAGCACCGTCGCGGGTGCGACCGCCGGCTCCACGAGGAGGTTGGCGGGAATCGCGACCAGGCTCACCCGGGCGGCGAAGACCGCCACCACCGGCGCGCACACCGCCTGGGCCGCCAGAGCCGCGGCCAGCGCCTCCGCCGCACGTCCCGGCACCCGGCGCCGCCGCAGGGCGTCACTCCAGCGGGGCGCGATCGTGAGCAGTGCCCCGGTGGCGAGCACGGAGAGCAGGAATCCGTAACTCCGGGCCAGCCACGGGTCGTACAGCACCAGCAGCAGCACCGCCGCGGCGAGCGCGGGAAGCAGCGACCGGCGCCGCCCCGTGCCGATGGCGAGCAGGGCGACCAGGCCGCAGGCCGCCGCTCGCAGCACGCTCGGATCGGGCCGGCAGACGATGACGAAGGCCAGGGTGAGCCCGCCTCCGAGCAGCGCCGTGGAGCGCAGCGGGATGCCGAGCCGCGGCGCGAGTCCTCCGCGCTCCGCACGCAGGGCGCTGCCGGGGCGGCCGACCAGGAGCAGCAGCACGATCGTGAGGTTGGATCCCGAGACCGCCAGCAGGTGGGTGAGGTCCGTGGCCTGGAAGGCATCGCTCAGTTCGGGCTCGATCCGCGAGGTGTCCCCCACGACCAGGCCGGGCAGGAGTGCCCGCGCGTCCGGCCCGAGACCCTCGGTGGCCCGTCGCAGTCCGGCCCGCAGCTTCCCCGCCGTGCGCTGCGGGGTGTTCGGCGGGCCCGTGATCCGTGGAGGGCCCGCCCCCTCGACCCGCAGCACCGCGGCGAACGGCTCGCCCTGACGGGTCGTCGGAGCGAGACGGCCGTCGACCCGCAGCCGCGTGGAGGGCAGCAGCCGCAACCACCGCTCCCGGCCCTCTCCCGCCGGCACGATCACCAGGACCGGTGTCCTGGTCCGGTGCGCCGACCCGTCGGGCCTCGCGATCCGGGCCGCCTCGGCCTCCAGCACGACGGAGACCGGGGCCGCGTGGTCGCCCCGGATCCGGGGCCGCGTGAGCCGCGCGTCGGAGGTGACCGCCAGCTCGGCGCTCACCCGGGCGTACTCCCCCGCGAGGGCGGGCACCGGCCCTCGCGTCAGGTCCGCCGCGTGC
This sequence comes from Streptomyces sp. NPDC053755, assembly GCF_040677675.1. Classification (NCBI taxonomy): domain Bacteria; kingdom Bacillati; phylum Actinomycetota; class Actinomycetes; order Kitasatosporales; family Streptomycetaceae; genus Streptomyces; species Streptomyces sp. NPDC053755. The sequence continues at coordinate 75,935 of NZ_JBFASK010000025.1, forward strand.
AGCCCGCCGGACGCGGCCCCGGCCGCCGCGCAGAGCAACGCCGCCGCCGTCGCGGTGGCTTTGAGCCGCCACGCCGCTTGGCGCCGGGCCCGGGTCGCCACGGGGAGGAGCAGGAGCAACGCTCCGGCGAGGCAGGCCAGCACCCCGCCCAGGGTCCACCGTCCGGGGAGGCCCACCGCGACCGCGGCCGCTCCCCACGCAGCCAACGCCGGGGGCACGAGCCGCAGATCGGCCGGCCCCTCGTCACCCGGACCGCGCGGGTCACGGCCGCCGACGGGCCCCTCGTCGGCCGGACCTGGCGCCTGCCGAGCCAGGGTGAGCGCTCGCGTCCCCGTCCCCGGCCGGCTCACGGCCGGACCAGGGGTTCGAGATCCGCGAACCGGCGCTCACCGATGCCGTTGACCTCTCGCAGCTCGGCGACCGACCGGAACCCGCCGTGTTCCACGCGGTGATCGACGATGTGCTGGGCGAGGACCGGCCCGACGCCGGGCAGGGTGTCGAGCTGCTCCACCGTCGCCGCGTTGAGGCTCAGCGGCATCGCCCGCGTCCCGGCCACGGAGCCGCCGCCCGCCCCGCCGCCGACGAGGGACCCGTTCACCGGTCCGCCGCCGGCCGTCGTCGGCAGACCGACGACGACCTGTTCACCGTCCATGAGGACCCGGGCCCGGTTGAGACCGGTGACGTCCGTCCCCGGCCGGACTCCTCCCGCCGCACGCAGGGCGTCGGCCACCCGTGATCCGCTCGGCAGGGTCAGCACCCCGGGCCGCAGCACCTTGCCGCCGACGTCGACCACCACGGCCGACGGCGGTGCCCCCGACGTCGGGGCGGGGAGCGCCGTGGACGGAGGAGACGCCCCGCTCTCCGGCAGCGGCGCGGTCCGCACGAACTCGGGTGCGCGGACCGCCTCGGGCCGTCCCGCCCAGTAGTGGCGCCCTGCCAGCCCGGCGGCCACCAGCAGGACCACGGCCAGCGCGACCAGCGCCCTCGGCTCGAGGCCGCACCTCGACTGCGCCCACAGCGGCAGCCGTTCCCCGAGCGCGAGCGCCCACCGCTCCCGCCGCCGCGGCCCCGCCCGCTCCGGCCGCTCGCGCCGCTCCGGCTCCACGGCCGGTGCGGCGACGACGGCGGGGGCGGGAGGGTCGGCGGGGCCGGGGCCCCCGGCGTGCGGGAAGAGGGCCTCGCCCCGCTCCCTGACGGCAGCGCCGGCCGCCGCGAGCGCGTGCCTTCTGCGGACCCGCCGGGGAGCACGCCCGGAAAGCGTGCCGCGCCCGCCGCCACGGAACCGGCCGTCCGACCCGGGCTCCCGCCCGGGACCGCTGGTCGCGGCCGAGGTCCTCGCGCGCGGCACGGCGGCCGGGGCCCGCTGCCCGTCGGGCACGGGTGCCGTGGCCGGCGAGGAGGAGGCGCGCGCGCCCGAGGAGGCCGGGGGCGCGGACGACGGGGACGGTGGGGAGGGTGGGGACGGTGGGGAGGGTGGGGACGGTACAGACGACGCGGGCGGTACGGACGACGTCGTCCGTGAGTCGGAAGGTGTGCGAAGAGCCATGGACAAGACGGTAGGCACGTCGGCCGCAACCAGCCGAGACCTCTCGATTTCGGTGCAGACAGGGCCAGTTGTGGATAACTCCGTCACTCACACGAGGGAAGGCTCACCGAGGGAAAGACCCGCACGAGGAAGAGGACGGGTCAGCGGGGCGAGACCACGACCGCGAGGAGCCCCGGCCCCGTGTGGGCGCCGATCACCGCTCCCACTTCGCTCACCTGCAACGCCTCCACGCCGGTCATCCGCGCCCGCAGGCGGTCGGCCAGGACGGCGGCCCGCTCGGGTGCGGACAGGTGGTGCACGGCGACGTCCACCGGCCCGGTCCCCGCCCGCTCCACGGCGATCTCCTCGAGACGGGCGATCGCCTTCGACGCCGTGCGCACCTTCTCGCGCAGTTCGATCCGCCCGCCGTCGAGTTCGAGGAGGGGCTTCACCGCGAGCGCGGAGCCCAGCAACGCCTGGGCGGCTCCGATGCGCCCTCCCCTGCGGAGGTACTCCAGCGTGTCGACGTAGAAGAAGGCGGAGGTGCCCGAGGCTCGCTTCTCGGCCGCCGCGACGGCCTCGTCGAGCGAGCCGCCCGCCTCCACGGCCTCGGCCGCCGCCAGCGCGCAGAACCCGAGCGCCATCCCGACCATGCGGGTGTCCACGACCCGTACGGGTACGGGCGCGTCCTTGGCCGCCAGGACGGCGGCGTCGTACGTACCGGAGAACTCTCCGGAGAGATGGAGCGAGACGATGCTCCGCGCGCCGGCCTCGGCCAGGGAGCGATAGGCGGCCGCGAAGACCTCGGGGCTCGGCCGCGAGGTGGTCACCGGCCGTCGCTTCTGGAGGGCCTGGGCCAGGGAGCGCGCCGAGATCTCGGTGCCCTCCTCGAGGGCCCGGTCACCGATGACGACTGTCAGCGGCACTGCTGTGATGCCGTGCCGCTCCATCGTCTGGGGTGGCAGGTAGGCCGTGGAATCGGTGACGATCGCGACATGCCGGGACATGAGCGGGAGGTTACCCGCCGAGAGCGCCCCACGGCAGCCCGGCCCCCGCCCGGCGATCACTCGCGTCAGGTGGTGGTCTCCGGCCGCGCCGACTTCTCCCACGGATAGCCCGCCTGCCGCGGGTCGCGCCCGGTGATCGCGGGCGGAGCCTGACGGTCCCGTTCGCCGCCGTTCGCACCGGTCGCGCCCGGCGTGCCGGGCACCTCGGGCTCCGCGTCGGATTCCGCGGGCCAGACCTGTTCCCGCGCGGCCTCCGGCTCCGCCGTACCCGCCTCGGGCCAGGAGAAGTCGGCCGCGTCGCGCCCCTGCGCGTCCGCGCCCGACCAATGGCGCAGGGCCCCGGCCTCCAGGTCGATCTGCGCGCTCAGTGAGGACAGGTCGTCCTCGGCGAACTTCTGCGCCCGGTCCCTGGCCGCCCAGCGGAGGGAGTCCGCCGACCTCGTGATCTGCTCGGTGCGCTGCCGCAGGTCGGCGAGCTGACCGGACACCCTCACCCGGTCCGGCTCCCGCTCCAGCCGCTTGAGCTCTCCGTCCAGCTCCTGCCCGTGGGCGCTCAGCCGGTGGAAGAGGTCGAGGGTCTCCTTCAGCGAGGCGTCCTCGGCGACACCCGCACGCAGGGCCTCCTGCGTGGCCCGCATCGACGTGCGCAGCGAGAGACGCAGCTGGGCCAGTTCGCCGGCGACGCCGACCTGGCCGAAGCTCTTGGCGCGCAGCGTCGTGTCCTCGACCGTGCGCCGGGCCTGTGTGATCGTGCGGTCGACGCCCCGCTTGGCGGCCTTGACGACCTTCACCGTGGCGTACACCCCCAGCGCCACGAAGGCGAAGAAGAGCAGCGCCAGGATCACGATGACGGCTTCCATGTGCGCCCCTCCGGCGGTTTCGAGTCCTCGGCGGTCGAGTTCCCGCGATAGTCGTTCCTCCACGGTAAACGGAAGGGGCAGGCCGAGGGTTCCATCGGAACCCCCAACCTGCCCGTAGGGGAAACCCCTCACACCTCGCCGGGGCCGCGACGGCGGTGTCCGCCCCTGGGTCGCGTCCGGAGAGGCCCGCCTGAGCCGCGGGCGGACGCCGGTCCCACCCGGACCCTCCCTAGGCGACGATCCGGACCCTCTCTAGGCGACGATGTTGACCAGCTTCGGCGCGCGCACGATCACCTTGCGGATCTGTGCTCCGCCCAGCGCCGCGACCACGTGCGCGTCGCCCAGCGCCAGCGCCTCCAGCTCCGCGTCGGTGATCGACGGGGAGACCTCCAGGCGCGCCTTGACCTTGCCCTTGATCTGCACGACGCAGGTCACCGTCTCGTCCACGACGTACGCCGGGTCGGCCACCGGGAAGTCCTGGTGGACGACCGAGCCGGTGTGGCCCAGCTTGCGCCACAGCTCCTCGGCGATGTGCGGGGCCAGCGGGGCGACCAGCAGCACCAGTTGCTCGGCGACCGGCCGGGAGACCGCCCCGCCCGCCTTCGTCAGGTGGTTGTTCAGCTCGGTGACCTTGGCGATGGCGGTGTTGAAACGCATGCCCGCCATGTCCTGCGAGACGCCGTCGATGGCCTTGTGCAGGGCGCGCAGCGTGTCCTCGTCGGGCGCGGTGTCCACGACGGTGACCTCGCCGGTCGACTCGTCGACGATGTTGCGCCACAGGCGCTGCAGCAGCCGGTACTGGCCGACCACCGCGCGCGTGTCCCACGGCCGGGAGACGTCCAGGGGGCCCATGGCCATCTCGTACAGGCGCAGCGTGTCGGCGCCGTATTCGGCGCAGATCTCGTCCGGGGTGACGGCGTTCTTCAGGGACTTGCCCATCTTGCCCAGGACCCGGCTGACCTTCTCGCCCTGGTACCAGAAGCCGCCGTCACGCTCCTCCACCTCGGCCGCCGGGACGGCGATCCCGCGCGCGTCGCGGTAGACGAAGGCCTGGATCATGCCCTGGTTGTAGAGCTTGTGGAACGGCTCGGCCGAGGAGATGTGCCCCAGGTCGAACAGCACCTTGGACCAGAACCGCGCGTACAGCAGGTGCAGTACGGCGTGCTCGGCGCCGCCGACGTACAGGTCGACGCCGCCGGTCGGCATGCCCTCGCGCGGGCCCATCCAGTACTGCTCGATGGCCGGGTCGACCAGCTTCTCGGAGTTGTTCGGGTCCAGGTAGCGCAGCTCGTACCAGCACGAACCGGCCCAGTTGGGCATGGTGTTGGTCTCGCGGCGGTACTTCTTCGGCCCGTCGCCCAGGTCCAGGGTCACGTTGACCCAGTCCTCGTTGCGCGACAGCGGGGTCTCGGGCTGGGTGTCGGCGTCGTCCGGGTCGAAGGTGCGCGGGGAGTAGTCCTCGACCTCCGGCAGCTCCAGCGGCAGCATCGACTCGGGCAGCGAGTGTGCGACGCCGTCCTCGTCGTAGACGATCGGGAAGGGCTCGCCCCAGTAGCGCTGGCGGCTGAACAGCCAGTCCCGCAGACGGAAGTTGACGGTGGCTTCGCCGATGCCGCGGTCGGCCAGCCAGGCGGTGATCTTCGCCTTGGCTTCGACGACGCCCAGACCGTCCAGGGAGATCTCGTCGTTCGCGGAGTTCACCAGCTTCGCCTCGTACGAGGAGAAGGCGTCGTCCCAGGTGGAGGTGTCGGTGCCGCGGTCGTCCGAGGGCTGGACGACGCAGCGCATCGGCAGCTCGAAGGCGCGGGCGAAGGCGAAGTCCCGGGAGTCGTGCGCCGGGACGGCCATGATCGCGCCGGTTCCGTAGCCCATCAGGACGTAGTCGGCGATGAAGACGGGGACCCGCGCGCCGCTGACCGGGTTGATCGCGTACGCGCCGGTGAAGACGCCGGTCTTGTCCTTGGCCTCGGCCTGTCGCTCGACGTCGGACTTGGAGGCGGCCTGCTTGCGGTAGGCGTCGACGGCCTCGGCCGGCGTGGCGTGCCCGCCGGTCCACACGTCGTGGGTGCCCTCGGGCCAGGCGGCCGGGACGATCTTCTCGACCAGGTCGTGTTCCGGGGCCAGGACCATGTAGGTGGCGCCGAACAGGGTGTCCTGGCGGGTGGTGAAGACGGTGATGGCACCGGCGTCGCCGACCCGGAAGTCGACACGGGCGCCCTCGGAGCGGCCGATCCAGTTGCGCTGCTGCAGCTTGATGGCCTCGGGCCAGTCCAGCGCGTCCAGGTCGTCCAGCAGCCGGTCCGCGTAGGCGGTGATGCGCATGTTCCACTGGCGCAGCTTGGCCTTGAAGACGGGGAAGTTGCCGCGCTCGGAGCGGCCGTCGGCGGTGACCTCCTCGTTGGCCAGGACCGTGCCCAGGCCGGGGCACCAGTTGACGGGCGCGTCGGAGGCGTACGCCAGGCGGTACTCGCCCAGGACGTCGGAGCGCTCGGCGGGGCTCAGCTCGCTCCACGCGCGCGTGCCGGGGACGTCACGGGTGCCGTTCTCGAACTGCTCGACCAGCTCGGCGATCGGTCGGGCCTTGCCCGCCTCCTCGTCGTACCAGGAGTTGAAGATCTGCAGGAAGATCCACTGGGTCCACTTGTAGTACTCCGGGTCGATCGTGGCGAACGACCGGCGCTTGTCGTGGCCCAGGCCCAGCCGGCGCAGCTGGACCTTCATGTTCTCCATGTTGGCCTCGGTGGACACACGCGGGTGCGTGCCCGTCTGCACGGCGTACTGCTCCGCCGGCAGGCCGAAGGCGTCGAAGCCCAGGGTGTGCAGGACGTTGTGGCCGGTCATGCGCTGGTGGCGGGCGTAGACGTCCGTGGCGATGTAGCCCAGCGGGTGACCGACGTGCAGGCCCGCACCGGAGGGGTACGGGAACATGTCCATGATGAACTTCTTGGGCCGTGCGGCGATCTCCGGGTCGCCCGCCAGGTCGCCGGAGGGGTTCGGCGCCTCGTAGGTGCCCTCGGCGTCCCAGAAGTCCTGCCAGCGTGCCTCGATGTCGGCGGCCATGGCCGCCGTATAACGATGCGGGGCCGCCGTCTCGGCAGCCGAATTCATCTCGCTCATGATCCCTGAAGCTCCATCGATCGTCTCTGCCCACTGCCACGCAATGCCACGAAATGAAAAATCCCCTCGCACAGGAGGGGACGCCGCGCCGATTCCGACCGGATCTTTCATCCGTCGGGACTGATCAGCGCGGCTCGCTAAGCAGAAGGCGTACGGCACGCATGGCGTCAGGGTACCGCAGGGCCCGAGCGGCCCGCACCGGCGTTCCACCCTGCGGGCGGGCCCTCTCCGTCACCGCCCGTCCCCGGCCGCTCCGGCCCGAGTGGCGCGCACGGCGTCCGGGTTACTCCGCGTAACGACCCTATCCGGGGCAACCCCAGAGTCAGTTGTCCTCCGGGTGCCCCGTAAACGAGCAAACCCCCTACTGCCTGGTATGGAGCGACTTAGCATGCGGCAACGGGACCGCTTATCCGCACCATTCCGGAGTCGCCCCCATGAACCCTCATCGCAAGATCCGTACTTCTCCCGTCACGCGAACCGGTATGAGCCGGCCGGTTCGGGGCGGACTTTCGGTCGCGGCACTGGTGATCATTCCGCTGCTCGCCATAGGCGGCAGCGACGCTTTCCGCGCCGCGCTCGATTTCACCACCGGCGTGCTCTCGCTGGTCTCCCTGACGGCCTCGGTCGCCTGGGGACTCATAGCCAGCGACCGCCTGCTGCTCTCCACCCGGCACCGCCTGCTCGCACAGGGCGTCCACCGGGCCACCGCCATCGCCTCGCTCGGCTTCCTGCTGCTGCACGGCACGGTCAAGGTCTCCCTGGGCCATGTCGAACCGATCGGGGCGCTGATCCCGTTCGGCCTCGGCGTCACCGGCGCTGCGGGACTCGTCGGCTTCGGCTCTCTGGCCGGGCTGCTGATGGTGATCGCCGCCGCGACCGGCGCCCTGCGGAGCACCCTGGCCGGCCGCGGCGGGTTCGCCGCCCGCTGGCGTCCGCTGCACATGCTGGCCTACCCCGCCTGGTGCTTCGCCCTGGTCCACGGCCTGTACGCGGGCCGGCAGGCGGCCACCTGGGTCGTCGTCATGTACTGCCTCGCGCTGGCGGCGGTCGCCGCCGCCGTCTCGCTGCGGCTGCTGCCCGCCCCCACCCAGCGGGAGCTCGCCGAACGGCTCGCCGCGCTCCTCGCCGCCGTGGAAGGACGGCGGCGCGGCTCCCGGAGCGGCGGGCAGCACGCGGCGTCCGGCCCGTCCGCCGCGGCCGTGTCGTCCGCCGCCTTCCCCGGCGGGCGGGACCGCGGCCCCGTCGAGGAGAGCCGTGACGAGCCCCCGACCCTGTCCGCCGAGTGGCTGGACCGCCCCGTCGCCCGCCCCCCGATGAACGCACCGCTCCCCCCGCCCGTACCGCAGTTGTACGAGGCCGCGCCCGAGCTGTACGAGACGGCGCCACCGCGCTACGAGGCCACGCCGCCCCGCTACGAGGCGGCGGCCCCCGGGCCGGACGAGGCCGCGCCCGCGCCCCCGCGCGCGGGCGCCGGTTTCTCGGCCGCCTACCGCGTGGTCTCGCGCAGTCCCTTCCCCGCCCCGGGCGCACCCGCCCCCGACGCGTCCGGCCCCCCGCTGGCCGAGCGCGTCCCGATGACCGAGGAGCTTCCCGTCGTCCCCGATCTTCCGCCCCGCGACCCCTCTCCCCGCCCCGGCTACTGGCCCACGCCGTCGCCGCCGATGCCGACCTACGCGACCCCGCCGCCGGCGGGCGAGCCCTGGACGGCACCGGGAGGGGACCGCCTGTGAACGTTCCGCTTCCCGACGTCCCCGAAGTCCGCGTGGTCGGGCTGCCCCAGCTCACCCAGGGCTTCGACCTGGTCGAGCGGCTGAATCTCGGCATGCATCTGAAGGTGCACGGGCCGCTGGAGCCCATGGGCGGCGAGGTGCTGGCCCAACTCGCGGACGACATATCCCTGAAGGGACGCGGGGGCGCCGGATTCCCCTTCGGCCGCAAGCTCAGAGCCGTCGGCCAGGCGGCGATCCGCCGCGGGGTGCGCCCCGTCGTGGTGGTCAACGGCAGTGAGGGGGAGCCGGCCTGCAGGAAGGACACGGTGCTCCTCAACCGGGCCCCGCATCTGATCCTGGACGGCGCCCTGCTGGCCGCCGAGGCCCTCGGCGCCCGGACCCTGATCGTCGCCGTGACGCGCAACTCCACGGAGATCTCCATCCGGTCGGCGCTGGCCGAGCGAGGTCTCTCGGACCGCCGCGGACAGGCGCTGCGGGCGCGCGTCGTGCGGACGCCCGAGCGGATGGTCTCCGGAGAGGCGTCCGCCGTCATCCGCGCGGTCGGCGGCGGGCCGGCCCTGCCGCAGGGCCGCCGCGAGCGGGCGGCGGAGTCGGGGGTGGGCGGGCTGCCCACGCTGCTCTCCAACGCGGAGACGTTCGCGCAGCTGGCGATCGCCGGCCGGATCGGCCCCCGCCGCTTCGGCCACTCCGGCCTGGACACCGAGCCCGGCACCGTCCTCCTCACGATCTCGGGCGCGGTCGCGCGCCCCATGGTGGTCGAGGTCCCGACGGGCGTCCCGCTGCGGTACGTGCTGATGCTGGCCGGGGCCCCGCCGGTGCCGCAGGGCGTCCTCACGGGCGGGTACCACGGCAACTGGATCGACTCGACGGCCGTCCACAACGCCGTCGTCTCGCGCGCCTCGATGGCGGCCGTCGGCGGCGCCCTGGGCGCCGGGGCGATCCTGCCGATCGGTCCCGAGACCTGCCCGCTCGGCGAGTCGCTGCGCGTCGCGAACTGGCTGGCGGCGGAGACGGCCGGCCAGTGCGGCCCGTGCCGGCTCGGTCTGCCCGCGGCCGCGGGCGGCCTTTCGGACGTGCTGAACGGAGGCGGCCCGGCGGCGCTCGAAGCGCTGCGGGAGGTGACGCAGGCCGTGAAGGGGCGGGGGGCGTGCAAGCACCCCGACGGCTCGGCCCGCTTCTTCGCCTCGACGCTGTCGGCGTTCACGGACGACCTGGCGGCCCATGTCCTCGACGGGGGGTGCGGCAGGCCGACAATCGGGGTGCTGCCGCTGCCCGCGGCGGGCTATCAGGACGCGGAGGAGTCGATCCCGAGCGGCGAGAAGCTGGCCGTGGACTGGACGCTCTGTCAGGGCCACGGCCTGTGCGCGGACATCGTGCCGGAGCTGATCAGGCTCGGCCCGGACGGATATCCGGCGCTCGCCGACGCCTCCGTGCCGATGCATCTGCGGGGGCGGGCGCAGCGCGCCGTTCGCCGCTGTCCGGCGCTGGCCCTGCGGATCGAGGCGCCGCCCAGGGAACAGGCCGCACTGCCGCCCGTGACGGGCCGCAAGGCCCTGGGCCCCGGCCAGGGCTGACGGCGCGTCGGGGTGAGGACGGACCGGGGCCGACCCGCGGGCCCGGTCCGACCGCGCGGCCCCGGGCCGGCCACCCGGCCGGGCGCGGCGGGCCGGGGGCCGCGTCTCCCGGCCCTCTTCCCCCGCCCCTTGCCGCGTACGTCACATCCCCGCCGCACGCCCTCCCCACCGCGGGCACACGAAGAAGCGGGTCACCCGATACCGGATGACCCGCTTCTCTTCTGTGGAGCTAAGGAGAATTGAACTCCTGACCTCCTGCATGCCATGCAGGCGCTCTACCAACTGAGCTATAGCCCCTTGCGTTCCGCCCCCGCTCCGGGTTTCCCCCGCGGCGACAGACAGAACATTAACCGGCCCCCCGTGGGATCGCCAAATCGTTTCCCGGGGGGTCCGGCGGCGGCGGGTAGGGTCCCCCTCTGTGACCGTGTCCGCCCTCACCCGAGCCCGCGCCCGCCAGTGGCCCCTCGCCACCGCGGCCGCGGTGTGCCTGATCTCCTTCGCCGCCTTCTGGGTGGCCCAGCGCCTCGCCCACGTGAACATGCTCGACGTGATGGTCTACCGGGCCGAGGGGGAGACGGTCCGCGCCGGTGGCGACCTCTACGCGATGCGCGCCACCTCGGCGAACCTCGCCATGACCTATCCACCCGTCGCGGGGCTGCTGTTCGTCCCGCTGACGCTGGTGAGCGTCCCGCTCATGCGGACGCTCACCACCGCCGGGAACCTCCTCCTCGTGGTCGCGCTGGTCCAGCTCTCGCTCCAGCTGGTCCGCCCGTCCCAGGCACGCGAGGAGCTGTGGCGCAGGACCTTCTGGGTGGCCGCGCTCGTGGTCTGGTGCGAGCCGGTGTGGACGACGCTGCGGTACGGGCAGATCAACCTGCTGATCGCGGTCGCGGTCCTCTGGGACCTCACCCGGCGGTCCGGTCACCGCTGGGCCGGCGTCGGCATCGGCCTCGCCACTGCGGTGAAGCTCACACCCGGCCTCTTCGTCGTGCTCCTCCTCGTCGCCGGTCTGCTCCTGTGGCGCCGGGAGAGGGGCTGGAACCCGTGGCTGCGCACGGCCGCCACGGCCACGGCGACGTTCCTCGCCGCGACCGCGGTCGGCGCGCTGGTCCTGCCGTCCGACTCACGGCGCTTCTGGACCGGGACGCTCTTCGAGAGCGGCCGGGTCGGCTTCGCCGAGGAGACCGCCAACCAGTCCCTGCGCGGGGTCCTCGCGCGGCTGATGCACACCGACGACCCGGGGATGTGGTGGGCGGTCGTCGCCGCCGTCCTCGGCGGTGCGGCGATGGTGCTCGCGGTACGGGCGGCGCTGCGCGGGGACAAGGCGTCGGCCGTGGTGGTCTGCGCGGTCACGGCTCTGATGATCAGCCCGATCTCCTGGTCCCATCACTGGGTGTGGTGCGTACCGCTGCTGCTCCTCCTCGCGGAGCGGGTGCGACCGGTGTGGCCGGTCCTGGCGCCCGTGGCGCTCGTCTTCGCCTCGTTCGCGTTGTGGTGGGTGCCCCACGACCCGGGGCGGCCCGAGCTGGACCAGACGCCCGGCCAGATGGTGCTCTCCGCCGTCTATCCGCTGACGATGACGGCGCTGTTCGTGGGCTACGTCGTCAGGCGGTGGCGAAGGAGTAGAACCGCTTGAGGGTGCAGTGCTCGTCGAGGAGCCGGCCGTAGATCGGCTCGCCCTCCAGCTCGCGGTAGGTCTCGATCGGGTCGCCTTTTATGATCAGTGCCCGCGCGCACTCCTCGCACCAGTACTGGTACTCGGTGTTGACCGGGTCCATGTCGCGCACGATGGGCGTACCACTGCCGCACCAGTCGCACTTCCGCCTGTGGGCACCCATCACTCAGCTCCAGCTGTGGCCGCAGGACGTGCACACATAGGACACCCCGCCGTTGTCGCCGAGCACTTGGGCGACCTGGGCGGAACCGCACGAGGGACAGCCGAGCAGTGCCCCGGCGCCGTCGGCGCCGCTGTGGTCGTCGACGGCTTCCGCGGCGGCGGGGTCGTCGACGGGGTCCGTGACGCCGTCGACCTCGGCATCCTCGGCACCGCTCGCGACCATCGCAACGCTCCCTCCCGTCCGGGCCGTCGTCCCCCTCCGGCCGTCCGATTCTGCCATGGCCGCGCAAGGGGGTCAGCGACTCCGCGGACTGGCCCCCTCGACTCCCCGAAGATCGTCGCGGCGCCCCGACCCGCCGCGCGCGCCCCCGGCGCAGGGGCGGGGCCGAACGCCCCGGGGGTCGCGACCCGGGCCGGGAACGGGGCCCCGGAGCGCCAGGCAGGCGGGCGGCGGGGGGCAGGCCGGAAACGACGAATCCCGCCCCCTGATGGGGACGGGATTCGGTGACTGTGGAGCTAAGGAGAATTGAACTCCTGACCTCCTGCATGCCATGCAGGCGCTCTACCAACTGAGCTATAGCCCCTCGTGTTCTTCGCGCTCCGCGCTGCGAACAAGAAGAACTTTAGCCTGTGACCTGCCGGAAAGTGAAATCCGGTCTCCGGCCCGTTCGGCGACCGGGTCAGTCGTCGTCGCCGAGGACCGGTTCGGGCAGCGTGCCGGCGTTGTGCTCCATCAGGCGCCAGCCGCGGGCACCCTCGCCCAGGACCGACCAGCAGCAGTTGGAGAGTCCGCCGAGGCTTTCCCAGTGCCGCGCCTCCAGGCCGAGGAGGCGGCCGATGGTGGTGCGGATCGTGCCGCCGTGGCTGACGACGACGAGCGTGCCGTCCACGGGCAGCTTGTCGACGTGCTCCAGGACGACCGGTGCGGCCCGGTCGGCCACCTCGGTCTCCAGCTCGCCGCCGCCCCGGCGCACGGGCTCGCCGCGCTTCCAGGCGGCGTACTGCTCGCCGTAGCGCGCCACGATCTCGTCGTGGGTCAGCCCCTGCCACTCCCCCGCGTACGTCTCGCGCAGGGCGGAGTCGTAGGCGATCTCGTGGCCGGTCAGGGAGGCCAGCTCGCCCGCGGTGGCCGCCGCCCGCTTGAGGTCGGAGGCGATGATCGCGTCCGGCTTCAGCGAGGCGAGCAGCCGGGCGGACCTGCGGGCCTGGGCGACCCCGGTCTGGGTCAGTTCGATGTCCGTGGAGCCCTGGAACCTGCGCTCCAGGTTCCAGGAGGTCTGGCCGTGGCGCCAGAGGACGATCCGGCGGCCCTTGCCGCCCTTGGTGCCGTTCAGCTCAGCTCACCGTCCGCTCCGTCGGCGCCGGTGAGGCGGGCGTGCTCCTCCGCCTTGCCGCGCGTCTTCAGCGCGTCCTCGGGCAGGGGCAGCTCGGGGCAGTCCTTCCACAGCCGCTCCAGGGCGTAGAAGACCCGCTCCTCGCTGTGCTGGACGTGGACGACGATGTCGACGTAGTCCAGCAGGATCCAGCGGGCGTCGCGGTCGCCCTCCCGGCGCACCGGCTTGGCGCCGAGCTCCTTGTTCAGGCGCTCCTCGATCTCGTCGACGATCGACTTGACCTGGCGGTCGTTGGGCGCGGAGGCGACGAGGAAGGCGTCGGTGATCGACAGCACATCACTGACGTCGTAGGCGATGATGTCGTGCGCGAGCCGGTCGGCCGCCGCCTGGGCGGCGGCGTTGACGAGCTCGATGGAGCGATCCGTGGCGGTCACAAGCAGGCTTTCGTCGGCGGTCAGAGACACCTCAAGGGTCTCACGTACCGCCGACAGCCCCGCATCCCCGGCGGCGGGCGGCCGGCCGGCCGCCCGCGCGGGTCATCCGCCCGCGCCGGGGATCTTGTAGTCCTCCCCCAGGACGACGGTGACCTCGGCGTTTCCGGCGGCCTTGCCCTTCTTCACCGCGCCGGGCGGCAGGCCGAGGGTCTTGGCGACCTCGACGGCGGTCGCCTTCGCGGCGTCGTCGGCGTAGAGGACCTGTGACTTCTCCTCGGTGCCGGTGGTGGAGCCGCCCGCGAAGGAGAAGCCGCCGTTGACCAGGACGATCCGGGCGGCCTCGGTGGCGCCGTCGTCGCCGGTGCCGTTGCGGAGGGCGACACGGGCCGCCGCGCCCTGCTCGGGAGCGCTGACCTTTCCGCCGAGGATGTCCTTCACCACGCTGTCGGCGGCGCCCTCGCTCAGCGAGCCGTCCTGCTCCACCGGGAGCAGGGCCGTCTTGTAGTCGCCGACCTTGGCGTGCTCGGCCAGCTTGGCGAGCGAGGCGCCGAGGTCCTTCTCGGGCAGCGAGGGGTCGAGGATCTGGGCGAGCGTCTCGACGGTGACGGTGGCGGCCTTCGGGTCGTCGGAGATCTTCCGCAGCACCCCGTACATCACCTGGCCGAAGCGCTGCAGCTGCTTGGCCTCGGCCTCGCCGGGCGCGCGGTGGGTGGCGTAGGCGACGGCGGCACGGCCGTTGAGTGTCTGGTTCTCGCCCTTGGCGACGAGCGGCGGGTCGCCCTTCTTGTCGGCGGGCACCTCGGCGTCGGTGGTGACCTCGATGTTGCTGACCAGCTCGACCAGGTTCTCCAGATAGGGCGTGTCGAGCCGCCAGGTTCCGGTGATCCGGGCCCCGAGGAGGTTGCCGATCGCCTCGCGGGTGCCGCTGGAGCCGTCGTCCTCGACGGACTTCCCGAGGGTGGTCGTCGAGCTCTCGTCGTCGGCGACGGCGAGGGAGTTGGGGAGCAGGACGGTCGTGCCCTGCTTGGTCGTCGTGTTGTCCACCAGCAGGGCGGTGGAGGTGCCGCCGCCCTTGGTGTCGTGGAGGTGGACGACGATCGTGTCGCGCTTCTGCGGGCCGGTGGCGTCGTTCTGCGGCTGCCGGTCGCCGGAGGTGCCGGGGAGCTTGCCCGCGGACCAGAGGTATCCGACACCGCCGACGGCGGCGAGGACGAGGACGACGACCAGGGCGACGAGCCTGTTCCGGCCGCGACGGCGGGCCTCCTCGCGACGCTCCGAACGGCTCTCGGTGAATTTCAGCCAGTCGATGACGTCCTCGGAGTCCTCGTCGGGCTCCTCGATGAACGAGAACTGCTCGGTGCGGTAGGCGCGCTCGTCGCCGTCACGGTCGTCGGCGGGCGCCGGGCGCTGGCCCGGGACGCCGGCGGGGGCGGCCACGGGGGCTGACTCGGCCCGCCCGGCCCACTGCTGCCCTGTCCGCTGCTGTCCGGGGTGCTGCTCCTGGACCTGCTGCCGGGGCTCGACGTACGGCTGCTGCCCGGTCTCGTAGGACTGCGGGTAGCCGTAACCCTGCCGACCCTGGCCCTGCTGCGGCTGCTGTCCGTACGGGGGCTGCTGCGCGTACGGGTCGTACGGCTGCGGCACCGGCTGCCCGTACGCGTCGTAGCCGTAGCCCGGCTGCTGCTGGACGGGCTGCTGGGGCTGGAGGTGCTCCTGCTGGTGCTGGGCGTGCTGCTGGGGCTGTGCGTACGGGTCGTACTGCTGCTCTGCCTGCGGCGGGGCCTGCTGGTACACCGGCTGCCCGTACGCGTCGTAGCCGATGACGTGCGGCTGCGGGTAGTACGGGTCGTACGGGTTCTGCTGATCGTTCACCGGGGCCCCTCTCCGAGGCTCACTCGCCGCGGTACAGCTGGCGCTTGTCGATGTAGCGCACGACACCGTCCGGCACCAGGTACCAGACCGGGTCGCCCTGTGCGACCCTCGCCCGGCAGTCGGTGGAGGAGATCGCGAGCGCGGGGATCTCGACGAGCGAGACCCCGCCCTTGGGCAGGCCGTCGTCCGTGAGGTCGTGGCCCGGGCGGGTGACGCCGATGAAGTGCGCGAGTGAGAACAGTTCCTCGGCGTCCCGCCAGGTGAGGATCTGCGACAGCGCGTCGGCCCCGGTGATGAAGAACAGGTCCGCGTCGCTGTTGAGGGAGCGCAGGTCCCGCAGCGTGTCGATGGTGTACGTCGGTCCGCCGCGGTCGATGTCGATCCGGCTGACCGAGAACTGCGGGTTGGACGCGGTGGCGATGACCGTCATCAGATAACGGTCCTCGGCCGCCGAGACGACCGCGTGGCTCTTCTGCCACGGCTGCCCGGTCGGCACGAACACCACCTCGTCGAGGTGGAACAGGGCGGCCACCTCACTGGCGGCCACCAGGTGTCCGTGGTGGATCGGGTCGAACGTCCCGCCCATCACGCCGAGTCGGCGCTTGCCGCGACTGCCAGTAGGCACTTCCTGCTCTCCCATGCGTGCAGAGCCTACTGGCACGGCGGCGGACGCCGGATCCGCGGGCCGGATCCCCGGCCCCGGCTCGGCAGGCGCGGATCAGCGGTCGCGGTTGAACCGGGTGGTGATCCAGAGCAGCAGCATGAGCGCACCGAACGCGCCGAAACCGGTGAGGTAGGGGCTGAGGCTTTCGTGGTTGCCGCCGTGCTCGGCGCCCTCGGCGAGCGAGACCAGGTTGGCGGCGGTGCTGTGGAGGCTCATCTTCGGCAGGACCTATCGATCGGGGATGGGAGCGGAGACTTCGCCCACATCGTATGCGGGCGGCCCGGGCACGCTCACGCCGACTCAGTCGTTGGCGCTGTTGTCGTCGGCCGCGCCATCCACAGGCTCGGGCACGGCTCGTCGCCACCGCCTAGGGTGGGCTCCGTCAGGGGGACGAGCAAGGTCTCGTACGAACAGGGGGCATCCATGACAGAGAAGTCCGACAACCATGCCGGCAGCGTGCCGAGCAGGCAGCGCAAGCGCTTCCCCGGCATCTCCTCCCGCGCCTACGAACATCCGGCGGACCGTTCGGCGCTCGTCGCCCTGCGCAGGCTGACCGGCTTCGACACGGTCTTCAAGGCCCTCAGCGGGCTGCTGCCGGAGCGCAGCCTGCGACTGCTCTACCTCTCCGACTCCGTGCGGGTGAGCGACGCCCAGTTCGCGCACCTCAACGACATGCTCAGGGACGCCTGTTACATCCTGGACCTGGAGAAGGTCCCGCCGATGTACGTGACCCAGGATCCGAAGCCGAACGCGATGTGCATCGGCCTGGACGAGCCGATCATCGTGGTCACCACCGGGCTCGTGGAGCTGCTCGACGAGGAGGAGATGCGGGCCGTCGTGGGCCACGAGGTGGGCCACGCCCTCTCCGGGCACTCCGTGTACCGCACGATACTGCTGTTCCTCACCGGGCTGGCGCTGAAGGTGGCCTGGATCCCGCTGGGCAACGTCGCGATCATGGCGATCGTGACGGCGCTGCGGGAGTGGTTCCGCAAGTCGGAGCTGTCGGCGGACCGGGCGGGCCTGCTGGTCGGCCAGGACCTCCAGGCCTCGATGCGCGGCCTGATGAAGATCGCCGGTGGCAACCACCTGCACGAGATGAACGTGGACGCGTTCCTCGCCCAGGCGGACGAGTACGAGAAGGGCGGCGATCTGCGCGACTCCGTGCTGAAGATCCTGAACGTCCTGCCGCGCTCGCACCCCTTCACCACCGTCCGCGCCGCCGAGCTGAAGAAGTGGTCCGAGTCGCGTGACTACCAGCGGATCCTGGACGGGCACTATCCGCGGCGCTCGGAGGACAAGGACACCTCGGTGACCGACTCCTTCCGTGAGTCGGCCGGGCACTACGCCGAATCGGTGCGGACCAGCAAGGACCCGCTGATGAAGCTGGTCGGGGACATCGCAGGAGGCGCGGGCGACCTGGCGGGCGACCTGGGCGGGAAGCTGCGCAACCGCTTCGGCGGCGGCGCCTCGCGGGGCGACGGCCGGGACGGCTCGGGTGACGGCGCCACGGACGGTGAGGGCGGCCCGGGCAAGCCCGACCCGAGCGCGGGCTGACCGGACGGTCGCGGCGGCCACGGCACGGGGCTCAGGCCGGTCCTGGAGCGGGGCCGGACGTCCGCCCCGCTCGAATCGGGTGCCCGGCCCATGCCGGGGGCGGCGGGCCCGTACCACGGCGGCCTGGCGGGGCGGGCCCGTACCGTGCTCGGGCGTCCGGCCGGTGCCACGGCCCGGCGGAGCCCGTACCGAGACCGGCGGGCCCCTGCGCTCGGCCGTCCGGCCTCGCGGGCCCGTACCGAGATCCGTCGCCCCGGACCGGTCGGCAACCCCACAGCCGCCACGGGAGCCGTTGCGAGGGAGACCGAGCCCCCTCACCCCGGGCCGGCCGGCGCCCCAGAGCCGTCACGGGAGCCGTTGCGAGCCCCTGGGAGCCGGCACGGCCCCGGAAGCCCGGGAAGCTCTCGGCACCGCCGTCAGAGCGAGGGCTGGGCGCTCGGTGCCAGGGCTCCGCACAGCGACGCGGCGGCGGGCCGGCCCGTGGCGTACGGGTCGGTGAGCGCCGGGTCCCCGGAGGCGGGCGTCCGCTCGCCCGCGAGGAGCGGCCGCAGGGTGCCGTCGGCCCCGGCCCCGCCGGCGCATGCCTGCGGGCCCGCCTGCACGACACTGGTCAGCAGCTCGGCGCGGTGCATGCGCAGGTCCTCACGGTCGAAGCGCAGCCGCAGCTCGCGGTGGACCGTGAAGAGCGAGGCCTGGGCCGTGGGGCCGGCGCCGGAGGCGGCGGGCCGCAGGGCGTAGGTGACGGTGTGGTCGGCGGTCACCTCCAGCACGTCCGTGCTCGTCTCCGCGAAGCGGAGGGTGCCCTGGACGCGGGGCGTCGGGTCGGCCAGGGCCACCCTCTCCGGGTCGAACCGCACCAGCCAGCCGGAGACCGCGTGCCGGCCGTCGTCCCGCGACGACGCGACACTCTCGTCGAACTGCGCCAGCTGGTCGGGGTCGAGGAGCAGCCGGGCGGGCCGCACGGTCGCCCCGGCGAGCACGTCCGGTTCCAGCGCGGAGGCCACGAGGTAGTCCTTCGCGATGCTCAGGGCGGTCAGGACCTGGCTTTCCGAGAAGTGGCCGGTGCGCCCGGTGACGGGGAAGGTGATGCCGGCGGCGCCGGCGGCGTGCTGCGCCGCCGGGCTGCGGGCGAGGAGCCGGGCGGGTTCGCCACCGGGCACGGCGCCCTGGGGGGCGAGGGGCACGACGGTGATCCGCAGCGGTTCGGCCCGCTGGTCGGCGGGCGGCATGTAGGGGTTGCGGACGCCGAGGTAGATGGCCGTTCCGAACGCCAGGAGGATCAGCAGCACCAGCGTGACGGCCTGGCGGGAGCCGTTCCGCGGCGCCCGGCCGGGGCGGCTGCGCACCGCCTGGGCGTGCTCCCCCATGCGTTCCTCGGCGGAGAACTCCTGAAGCCGGGCAGCACGGACGAACGACTCGTCGAAGACGACGGATCGGTACTCGTCCTCTCCACCGCCGGGGTCGGGTACCGGCCCCTCAGGCGGGTCACCATGCCCTGCCATACCTTCAGAGTAGGTCCGACGGGGCTTCCGTAAACGCCGGGAGAATCGCCGAGTCCCCCGGCTTCCCGGCGGCGGGGCCGTGCCCAGGTCAGGGGGCGTGGGTGGCGGCGGGCACCGGGGGCGGGGAGTACGCGGCGGAGGCGGAGGGCGCCGTCACGGCGGGAGGCACCGCCCGCGGCTTGTCGATGCCGGTGGTCGCCGGGGCCGGGACCTGGTCGTGGCGGTTGGCCGAGGCGCCGCGGTAGACGGCGGTGAAGGCGAGGGCGACCATGCCGACGCCCATCACGAGGGCGAGCACCCAGGCGACCGGGCGGTGCCAGCGGGCGCTGCCGCGGTAGGGGCGCAGGGCTCCGCCGTGGGGGCCGTAGGGGCCGAGGTCGTCGGGGTCGTCGGGATCCCAGTCCTCGGCGCGGCGCACGGCGTAGGGGTCGTCGGGGTCGTAGTCGTCCCCGCGCCGCTCGTCCGGGGGGCCGCCCGCCCTGGCCCGGGCGGCCTCGGCCTCCGCGCGCGCCTGGGCTGCCGCGAGCAGCCGCTCCACGGCGGTCGGTTCATGGACGGGGGCGGCCCTGACGAAGTCCTCGTCGAAGACCACGGTGGCGTCGTCCTCGTCCGCGCCCCCGCGGTGGTCTGCGTCCTCGGGGTCCACGCCGTCCGGGAACGGCTTGCCCCCCACGTCGTCCGGCACGTTTTTCAGAGTAGACCCGAGACGTCCCTTTGGGCAGGGAGTATGCGAAGCGTCCCCCGCCCGTCCGGCCGACGGGGCGCCCTCGTGCGGCCCTCGCCCGGCGCCGCGAGGACGGCGCCGAACGGGGGAACCGGGGGCTACCGCGTGTGACCGTCGCCGGTGACGATGTACTTCGTGGAGGTCAGTTCCGGCAGGCCCATCGGGCCGCGGGCGTGCAGTTTCTGCGTCGAGATGCCGATCTCCGCACCGAAGCCGAACTGACCACCGTCGGTGAAACGGGTGGAGGCGTTGACGGTGACCGTGGTCGAGTCGACCAGCTGGGTGAAGCGGCGGGCGGCGGCCTGCGAGGTGGTGACGATCGCCTCGGTGTGACCGGAGGACCACAGGCGGATGTGGGAGACGGCCGCGTCCAGCGAGTCGACGACGGCGGCGGCGATGTCGTACGAGAGGTACTCGGTCTCCCAGTCCTCGGTGGTCGCCGGGACGACGGTCGCCTTGGAGCCCTTGGCGTGGGCGAGGACCCGCTCGTCGGCGTGCACGGTGACACCGGCCTCGGCGAGGGCGGCGAGCGCGCGCGGCAGGAAGACCTCCGCGATGTCCTGGTGGACGAGGAGCGTCTCGGCGGCGTTGCAGACGCTGACCCGCTGGGCCTTCGAGTTGATCAGGATGTCGACGGCCATGTCGAGGTCGGCCTGGGCGTCGACGTAGACGTGGCAGTTGCCCGTGCCCGTCTCGATGACGGGGACGGTGGACTCCTCGACGACCGTACGGATGAGGGAGGCGCCGCCGCGCGGGATCAGGACGTCGACCAGACCGCGGGCCCGCATCAGCTCCCGTACCGAATCGCGGGACTCGCCGGGCACCAGCTGGATCGCGTCGGCGGGCAGCCCGGCGCCGCCCACGGCGTCGCGCAGGACCCGCACGAGGGCGGTGTTCGAGGAGTACGCGGAGGACGAGCCGCGCAGCAGGACGGCGTTGCCGGACTTCAGGCAGAGGGCGGCCGCGTCCACGGTGACGTTGGGACGGGCTTCGTAGATGATCCCGACGACGCCGAGCGGGACGCGGACCTGGCGCAGGTCGATGCCGTTGGGCAGCGTCGAGCCGCGCACGACCTCGCCGACAGGGTCGGGCAGCGCGGCCACGTCGCGGACGTCCGCGGCGATGGCCCGTACCCGCTCGGGGGTGAGGGTGAGCCGGTCGATGACGGACTCGCTGGTGCCGGCCTCGCGGGCGCGGGCGACGTCCTCGGCGTTGGCCTCGACGATCTCCGCGGTGCGGACCTCGAGCGCGTCCGCGATCGCCAGAAGGGCGTCGTCCTTCGCCGCGCGCGGAAGTGGCGCGATTTCGGCGGCGGCGGAGCGGGCCCGGTAGGCGGCCTGGGCGACCGGGGACAGATTGTCGAGGGGCGTGAGCGAGGTCATGCCCGCAGGGTACTGGCACCTCTGCGGACATCCCTCACGATTCCCGACCTCATCCCGCACTCCGAGACACGTGTCTCGAAACGCCCGTCAGTAGGGGTGCACTCCCACCGGGGCTGCCGGGGGCGGGCCGTAGCCTTCGGCGATCCGCTGGTGGTAGGTCTCACGGTCGATGACCTCCAGGCCGACGATCTCCCAGGGCGGCAGCTTGGCGCTCTGCCGGTGCTCGCCCCACAGCCGCAGCGCGACCGCCGCCGCGTCGTGCAGGTCACGGGCCTCTTCCCAGTAGCGGATCTCCGCGTGATCGTTGGCGTAGCGACTGGTCAGGAGGAAGGGGTGGTCGTGCGCCAGCTGCTCCAGGCCCCGGCGGACCTCCTTCAGCGGGGCCTCGGCGCCCGAGACGCTGAGCGTGATGTGCCAGAGCTTGGACACCTCCCGCTCCTCGCCGCGTGTCTCGCGGCTCCTCTGCTCCGGCGCCTGGGCCTCGGTTCCGTTCTCCTCCACGTCGAAGTCGGCTCCGGCCTCGACACTCGTCAGGGCGCGTTCGGCCGTCCCGCGGGGCACTGCCCCTGGGCGCGCTCGTCTCACCGGCGGCCTCCTGTTGTGATGCGTGTGGTGCTGTACCCCGCCTTGTCTTGCCCCCGAGACAAAGTTGACCAGCCCGGGGGCTTACGTGGGGCGGTTTTGGTGAAGGTCTCCACGGGATGACCGGACTTTCGGCCGTTTCGTCGCGGGATCCCCACAGCTTTCGGAGCGGAAGGTTCCGGTCAGGGCCGGACGACCACCAAGTCGTCGCGGTGTACGACCTCCCGCTCGTACTCCGGGCCGAGTTCCCTGGCGAGTTCGTGAGTGGACCGGCCGAGCATGCGGGGCATCTCCTTGGCGTCGAAGTTGACCAGGCCGCGGGCGACGGGCCGTCCGGCGGTGTCCCGCAGCTCCACCGGGTCGCCGGCGACGAACTCCCCTTCGACGGCGGCGACACCGGCGGCCAGGAGGGACTTCTTCCCGTCGACGACGGCGCGTACGGCTCCGTCGTCCAGGGTCAGGGAGCCCTGCGGGGTGGAGGCGTGGGCGAGCCAGAGGAGCCGGTCGGCGGAGCGGCGGCCGGTGCGGTGGAAGTACGTCCCGGTGTCGCGGCCGCTCAGGGCGTCGGCGGCGCGGCTCGCGGAGGTCAGGACGACCGGGATCCCGGCGGCGGCCGCGATCCGGGCCGCCTCGACCTTGGTGACCATGCCGCCGGTGCCGACGCCCGCCTTGCCGGCCGAGCCGATCTCGACGTGCGCGATGTCCGAGGGGCCGGTGACCTCGGCGATCCGTGAGGTGCCGGGCTTGGCCGGGTCGCCGTCGTAGAGCCCGTCGACGTCCGAGAGGAGCACCAGCAGGTCGGCGCGGACGAGATGGGCGACGAGGGCCGCGAGCCGGTCGTTGTCGCCGAAGCGGATCTCGTCCGTGGCGACGGTGTCGTTCTCGTTGACGACCGGCAGGGCGCCCATGGCGAGGAGCTGGTCCAGGGTCCGGTAGGCGTTGCGGTAGTGCGCGCGGCGGCTGGTGTCGTCGGTGGTGAGGAGCACCTGGCCGACGCGGACGCCGTAGCGGGCGAAGGAGGCGGTGTAGCGGGCGACGAGGAGTCCCTGGCCGACGCTGGCCGCCGCCTGCTGGCGGGCGAGGTCCTTCGGGCGCCGGGTGAGGCCGAGCGGGGCGAGGCCGGCGGCGATGGCTCCGGAGGAGACGAGCACGACCTCCCGCTCGCCGCCGCTGCGGACCTTGGCGAGGACGTCGACGAGCGCGTCCACGCGGTCGGCGTCGAGGCCGCCGGACGCGGTGGTCAGTGAGGACGAACCGACCTTGACGACGACCCTGCGGGCTTCCGTCACGTACTGCCTTGCCACTGTCACCTGCGTCGTCCTCACTCGTCTTCGCCCACCGCGCCGCGCACGTCCCGCCGCGTACCGGGGGCTCGGTCCGCCTCCGGGCCCGCACGCGCGCGGGCTCACCCGTCGTACCGCGGCCGCCTGGCAATCTACGCGAGCGGCGACCGCGCCCGCCCGGCTATTCCGCTGGGTGGACGCGGCCCTCCCAGGCCGAGGCGATCATGGAGCGGACGTCGTGGCGGGCCTTCCAGCCCAGCTCGGTGGCGATCCGCTCGGCGGAGGCGACGACCTTGGCCGGGTCGCCGGGGCGGCGGTCGACGATCTCGGGTGTCGCGTCGAGACCGGTGATCTCGCCGATGAGGTCGATCATCTCCCGCACCGAGACGCCCTCGCCGCTGCCGATGTTGAAGGTGAGGTCGCCGCCCTGGCCGGCCTCCGCGCGCTCGTCGAGCCGCCGGGCGACGGCGAGGTGGGCGTCGGCGATGTCGGCCACGTGGATGTAGTCGCGGACGCAGGTGCCGTCGGGCGTCGCGTAGTCGTCGCCGAAGATCCGGGGCGGCAGCCCGGCGGCGAGCCGCTCGAAGACCATCGGTACGAGGTTGAAGACGCCGGTGTCGGCGAGGGCGGGCGCGGCGGCGCCGGCGACGTTGAAGTAGCGCAGGCAGGCGGTGGACATGCCGTGGGCGCGGCCCGTCGCGCGGACCAGCCACTCGCCGGCCAGCTTGGTCTCGCCGTACGGGCTCAGCGGCAGGCACGGCGTCTCCTCGGTGACGAGATCGACGTCGGGCGTGCCGTAGACGGAGGCCGAGGAGGAGAAGACGAAGGCGCGGACTCCGGCGTCGACGGCGGCCGACAGCAGGACCTGAAGGCCCGTCACGTTCTCCTGGTAGTAGAAGAGGGGACGCTCGACGGACTCGCCGACGGCCTTCTTCGCGGCGAGGTGCACGATGCCGTGGACGCCGTGCTCGCGCAGGACGCGGTCGAGGAAGGGGCGGTCGAGGACGGTGCCCCGCTCCAGCGGCACGCCCTCGGGGACCCGGGCGGCGTCGCCGCCGCTGAGATCGTCCACGACGACGACCCTCTCGCCCGCCTCGGTCATGGAGGCGATGACATGGGAACCGATGTAACCGGCGCCGCCGGTGATGAGCCAGGTCATCCGGGCAGCCTAACCCGTACGCGAACGGCCCGGCGGCCCTCCGTGGGGCTGCCGGGCCGTTCGCGTACGGCTGTGCGGGCGGTCGTACGCCGGTTCAGTCGCCGGGCGTGGCGAGCGAGCGGCGGAACGCCAGGCAGTCCTCGTAGACCGGCAGGATGCCGGCCTCGCGCGCCTCGGCGAGCGTGGGCCCCTGCGCGTCCTTGGGGGACAGCTCGGGCTCGCCGGTCACCGGCCACTCGATGCCGATCGCCGGGTCGAGGGGGTACACGGTCCGCTCGCGCTCGGGGGCGTACCCCTCGGAGCAGAGGTAGGCGACGGTCGCGTCGTCGGTGAGCGCGCAGAAGCCGTGACCGAGGCCCTCGGAGAGGTAGACGGCGTTGCGCTCCTGCTCGTCGAGGCGCACGGCCTCCCACTGGCCGAAGGTCGGCGAGCCGACCCGCACGTCGACGATGACGTCGAGCACGGCGCCGCGCACGCAGGTCACGTACTTGGCCTGGCCGGGCGGGACGTCGGCGAAGTGGATGCCGCGCAGGACGCCGGCCGCCGAGACCGACATGTTGGCCTGCTTCAGACCGAGCGGGTGGCCGACGGCCTCGGCGAGCCGGTCCGCCTTGTACCACTCGAGGAACAGCCCACGGGCGTCGCCGTGCTGCTGCGGTACGAATTCCCAGGCACCCTCGATGCCGAGGGGATTGACCTTCATTGCGGAGTCCTTATATCGGTGCGATATCAGTGCGGTGACGCCTCGAATACGGAGCGGCTATGCCTCGTACTTGAGAAGATTCAGCAGATAGTCGCCGTAACCGCTCTTGGTCAGCGGCTCCGCGAGGGCGCGCAGCTGATCGTCGTCGATGAATCCGGCCCGCCAGGCGGCCTCTTCGAGGCAGCCGATCTTCATGCCCTGGCGCTCCTCGACGACGCGCACGTACTCGGACGCCTGGACGAGGGACTGGAAGGTTCCGGTGTCCAGCCAGACGGTGCCCCGGTCGAGCACGGAGACCTGGAGCTCCTCGCGCTCGAGGTAGTACTTGTTGACGTCCGTGATCTCCAGCTCGCCCCGGGCGCTCGGCTTGAGGCCCTTGGCGACCTCCACGACACGGCTGTCGTAGAAGTAGAGGCCGGGGACCGCGTAGCGGGACTTCGGGTTCGCGGGCTTCTCCTCGATGGAGCGGGCCCGGCCCTGCTCGTCGAAGTCGACCACGCCGTAGGCGGTCGGGTCGGAGACGGCGTGGGCGAAGACCACACCGCCGTCGGGCCGCTGGAAGTCGGCCAGCTGCCGGCCGAGGCCGACGCCGTGGAAGATGTTGTCGCCGAGGATGAGCGCGACGGGCTCGTCGCCGATGAACTCCTCGCCGATGACGAACGCCTCGGCGATGCCGGCCGGGCGTTCCTGCGTGGCGAACTGGATGTTCAGACCCCAGTCCGAACCGTCGCCGAGCAGCCGCTCGAACTGCGGGCGCTCCTCGGGGCCGGTGATGACCAGGATGTCCCGCAGGCCGGCCATCACGAGGGTCGACAGCGGGTAGTAGATCATCGGCTTGTCGAAGACCGGCATCAGCTGCTTCGACACGGCACGGGTGATCGGCCAGAGCCGGGAGCCGGTACCACCGGCAAGCAAAATTCCACGCATGGTCCCGCAGCCTACGACAGCCCCGGGGTCCCCGCCGCCACCGCACCGGTGACACCGGCCACTGAACAGGGGACGACGGGGAGACCATAGAATGGCGCCCCTTATGAAGATTCTCGTCACCGGCGGCGCCGGCTTCATCGGTTCTCAATTCGTGCGGGCACTCCTTCTCGGAGAACTGCCCTCGGGCGAAAACGCCCATGTCACGGTCCTGGACAACCTGACCTATTCGGGCAATGAGGCGAACCTCCTGCCGGTGGCCGACAAGGCGGGCTACACCTTCGTCCACGGCGACATCCGCGACCCCGGAGTCGTCGACGACGTGATGCGCGGCCAGGACGCCGTCGTGCACTTCGCCGCCGAGTCCCACGTGGACCGCTCGATCATGGACTCCTCCCCGTTCGTCACCACGAACGTGCTGGGTACGCAGGTCCTGCTGGACGCCGCCAAGCGTCACGGCGTCGGGCGTTTCGTGCACGTCTCCACGGACGAGGTCTACGGCTCCATCGCCGAGGGCTCCTGGACGGAGGACTGGCCGCTCGCGCCGAACTCCCCGTACTCGGCCTCCAAGGCCGGCTCGGACCTGCTGGCGCTCTCGTACCACCGCACGCACGGCATGGACGTCGTCGTCACGCGCTGCTCCAACAACTACGGGCAGTACCACTTCCCCGAGAAGATGATCCCGCTGTTCACCACGAACCTGCTGGACGGGAAGAAGGTGCCGCTGTACGGCGAGGGCCTGAACATCCGTGACTGGCTGCACGTCTCCGATCACTGCCGGGGCATCGAGATGGTGCTGCGCGGCGGCCGGGCGGGTGAGGTCTACCACATCGGCGGCGGCACCGAGGTGACCAACAAGGAGCTCACCGGCATGCTCCTGGACGCCTGTGGCGCCGGCTGGGACATGGTCGAGCACGTCGCCGACCGCAAGGGTCACGACCTGCGCTACTCCCTGTCGATCGCCAAGATCCGCGACGAGCTCGGCTACACCCCGCTCGTCACCTTCGAGCAGGGCCTGGCCGACACCGTCGCCTGGTACCGCGAGAACCGCTCGTGGTGGGAGCCGCTCAAGGCGAAGGCGGCACTGTCCGCATGACGCGCTGGCTGATCACGGGAGCGGCCGGGATGCTCGGCCGCGACCTGACCGAGGTCCTGCGGGAGAGCGGGGCGGAGTCCGTCACGGCGCTCACCCGGCATGAGCTGGACATCACCGACCCGGAGGCGGTCCGCGCGGCCGTCGCCGGGCAGGACGTCGTGGTCAACGCGGCGGCCTGGACCGACGTCGACGGCGCCGAGGCCGACGAGGCGGCGGCGACCCGGATCAACGGCGAGGGCGTCCGCGTCCTCGCCGGGGCCTGCGCCGGACAGGGCGCCGTCCTGCTCCAGGTCTCCACCGACTACGTCTTCCCGGGCGACGCCGACCGGCCGTACGAGCACGACGCCCCGACCGCCCCGGTGAACGCCTACGGCCGGAGCAAGCTGGCCGGCGAGACCGCCGTCGCCGAGCTGCTGCCCGAGCGCGGCTACGTGGTGCGCACGGCGTGGCTGTACGGCGCGCACGGCCGCAACTTCGTCTCCACCATGCTGGGTCTCGCCCGGACGCGCGAGAGTGTCGACGTCGTCGACGACCAGCGCGGCCAGCCGACCTGGACCCTCGCGCTCGCCCGTCAGCTGCGGGACCTGGGCGAGGCGGCGGTGGCGGGCAAGGCCCCGGCCGGCGTCTATCACGGCACGGCGGCGGACACGGCGACCTGGTTCGACCTGGCGCGGGCCGCCTTCGAGCTGACCGGCCTGGACCCGGAGCGGGTCCGGCCGACCACCTCGGAGAAGTTCGTACGGCCGGCGCGCCGCCCCTCGTACAGCGTCCTGGCGCACGAGCGGTGGGCCGAGGCGGGCGTCGCCGCGCAGCCGCACTGGCGCGACCAGCTCGCCGAGGCGCTGCGATCGACGGACCTCGGCGGACGGCCGAGCGTGTGAGCCTGCTGGACCGCATCACCACGGCGCTCCCCCAGGGCACGGCCTTCGTCGGAGCGGGCACCGCCGTCCTCGGCGTCGCGAGCTACGTCCATCTCGCCGCGGCGGGCCACACGCTCGCCGTGGACGACATGGCGAGCTTCTCCGTCCTGTGGACGGTGGTCTTCTCCATCGGGCTGGGTCTGTTCTTCCCGGTCGAGCAGGAGATCACCCGGGTCGTCGCCTCGCGCGTCGTGGCCGGGGACGGGGCGCTGCCGGTGCTGCGCCGGGGCGCGGCGCTGTCCTTCGGGCTGCTCGCGGTGGTCCTCGTACCGCTGGCGCTGTTCGGGCGGCGGCTCGCGGACCTCTTCTTCCACGGGGACATCGGCCTGGTGTACGCCCTGGGCGGGGCCTTCGCCGCGCTGGCCTTCGCGCACGTCACCCGTGGCGTGCTGGCGGGGCTCGGCCGGTTCCGGGCGTACGGCGTCCAGCTCGGTCTGGACGGCGGTCTGCGGATCGTGATGTCGCTGGCGCTGGCGCTGGCGGGCGTCCGGTCGGTCTTCGCCTTCGCGGCGGTGCTGACGGTGGCCCCGCTGATCGCGGTGCTCGTCACGCTGCGGCCGGTGTTCCAGGGGGCCCGTCCGGGCTCGGCGGCGCACTGGCGTGAGCTGATCGAGCACCTGGGGCTGCTGGTCGGTTCGACGCTGCTCGCCCAGCTCCTGGTCAACATCGCCGTGATCAGTACGAAGCTGATCGCGACGGACGACAACGCGCTGGTCACCGCGCTGCTCGCGGCGCTGGTGCTCGCCCGTGTCCCCCTCTTCGTCTTCGGCGCCTTCCAGGTGTCGCTGCTGGCGGGACTCTCCTCGGCGGCCGCCGAGGGCGACACACAGGGTTACCGGCGGCTGCTCCTGCGGGCGGCGGCGATCACCGCCGGTCTGGGTGTGGCCGGCGGGCTCTGCGCGGTGGCGCTCGGGCCGCTGATGCTGCCCGTCCTCTTCGGTGCGCCGGACGTCCTCGGACCGCTCGACTTCGCGTGGCTCTCGATCGGCACGACGCTGTACATGCTGGCCATGGTGCTGGGGCAGGCACTGCTCACGAGCGGTGGCGCGCGGCAGCAGCTGGTGGCGTGGATCGTGGGGACGGTCGTCCTGGTGGCGGTCACTCTCAGTCCGTTCGAACTGCGCACGAGGGTCGAGATCGCCTACGCCGCGGGGTCGCTCGCGGTCGTCACCAGCATGATTCTCGCCCTCCGCTCTCGTGTAGGCTACCGTTCGGTGCACTCATAGGAATGATCACCATTCCCTCACTCTCCGTAACCATCGCGGCGGACAGTGGACTGCAATTCAAGCGGCTCATTTCTCCCAGCCGCTCAGCCCGGAAGAGTAGACAGGCCCTTTCCATGAGTCGTCCGATACACCGGAGTCCGGCATGAAGTTGTGGATGCTGACTTCGGTCACCGGAGTCATTCTGGTCGCGTGCATCGTCGAGCTGCTGCGTCGGCGCAAGCTCAAGGAGAAGTACGCGTTCCTCTGGGTGATCACCGGCCTGGTGATCATCCCGCTCGGCTTCTTCCCGTCACTGCTCGACTCCGTCGCCCGCGCCGTGGGCGTCGCGTCGGGTGTCAGTCTCATCCTGTTCCTGAGCGTGGCGTTCCTGTTCATCGTCTGTCTCCAGCTCAGCTGGGAGGTCGGCCACCTCGAGGAGGAGGGCCGGACGCTGTCGGAGGAGGTCGCGCTGTTGCGACTGGACGTACGGGAACTGCGGTCGCAGGCCGCGGCCGCCCAGGAGGCGTCGGCCGCGGAGATGGCCGACTCGGGTGAGCAGGGGGCCGGCAAGTGATCGACGGCAAGCGCGTACTGATCATCATGCCCGCGTGGAACGAGGCCGACGGCGTCGCCGACGTCGTCAAGGAGGTCCACACCACGCTGCCGGGCGTCGACGTCCTCGTCGTGGACGACGGCTCCGCGGACAACACGTCCGCCGTGGCCCGTGACGCCGGCGCGACCGTGCTGACCCTGCCGTACAACCTCGGTGTCGGCGGCGCGATGCGCGCGGGCTACCGCTACGCGCACGACCGGGGCTACGACGTCGCCATCCAGGTCGACGCCGACGGCCAGCACGACCCGCGCAACGTTCCGGAGCTGCTGGAGCGCCTGGGCCGCTCCGACCTGGTCATCGGCGCGCGCTTCGCCGGCACCGGGGAGTACGAGACCCGCGGCCCGCGCAAGTGGGCGATGCTCGTCCTCGCGTTCTGGCTCTCGCGCATGGCCAAGTCGAAGCTCACCGACGTGACCTCCGGCTTCCGCGCCTGCAACCGCGACCTCATCGACGTGTTCGCGCACTGGTACCCCGTCGAGTACCTCGGCGACACGGTGGAGAGCACCATCGCCGTGGTCCGGGCCGGCTACCGCATCGAGCAGGTCCCGGTCGCCATGCGTCCCCGCGCGACCGGAACGCCCAGCCAGTCGCCCTGGAAGGCCACGCTCTACCTCGGCCGCATCGGCATGATCCTGCTGCTGGCGCTGAGCCGCCGCTCCGCCCTCGGCCCCGCGCGCAAGGGCAGGTGACCGCTGTGGAGACGCTCGACATCATGCTGCCGCACTACGGCGACACCGGCCTGCTCCAGGCCGCCGTCCGCAGCGTGCTCGACCAGACCGACAAGGACTGGCGGCTGACCGTCGTCGACGACGGCCGCGAGGAGGGCGTCCCCGAGTGGTTCGCCTCCCTCGGCGACAGCCGGGTGCGCTACGAGCGCAACGAGCGCAACCTCGGCATCACCAAGAACTTCCGCAAGTGCGTGGAGCTGGTGGAGTCCACCCACTTCACCATGCTCGGCAGCGACGACCTGCTGCTGCCCGACTACGTCGCCACGATCCGCGCGGCCGTGGCCGCCGTCCCCGACGCGGCGATCTACCAGCCGGGCGTCGAGGTCATCGACGAGAACGGCAACCCCTCGACCACGCTCGGCGACGAGGTCAAGCGGCGGCTGTACGCGCCGAAGAACAACGGGAACCGCCTGGTCCTCTCCGGGGAGCCGCTCGCCGCCAACCTGCTCGGCGGCAACTGGCTGTACTTCCCCTCCATCGCCTGGCGCGCCGACATCGTCAAGGAGATCAGCTTCCGCGAGGACCTCTCGGTCATCCAGGACCTCGCGCTGATCATCGAGCTGATCCGGCGCGGCGAGAAGCTGGTGGTGGACCCGGCGACGGCGTTCCGCTACCGCCGCCACTCCGGCAGCCTCTCCTCCGCCGAGGCCATGACCGGCGCCCGCTTCGGCGAAGCCGTACGGTTCTTCAACGAGGTCGCCGACGACCTCGACCGGCACGGCTGGCCGAAGGCCGCGAAGGCCGCCCGCCGGCACCTGTCCATGCGTCTGCACGCGCTGACGCTGCTTCCCGGAGCCCTGCGGCAGCGCCAGTCGGCGGCGGTCCGCCGCCTGCTCGGCTACGCCCTGACCTCCACTCCGTGATCGTCCTCCCGGGGCGGGGGGGGGGGGGGCCCCCCCCCCCCCCAAACCCCCCCGGGGGCCCCCCCCAAACAAAAAAAAAAACAAAAAAACCCCCCCCCACCCCCCGAAGACA
>NZ_JBFASK010000026.1:0-101313 GCF_040677675.1 Streptomyces sp. NPDC053755
AGCGGGAGAGCGCTTCCCTGACACGGAAGAGGTCACTGGTTCAATCCCAGTATCGCGCACGCAGCACAACACCTGGTTCCGGATGTCCGGGACCGTCCCGCGCGATTAGCTCAGCGGGAGAGCGCTTCCCTGACACGGAAGAGGTCACTGGTTCAATCCCAGTATCGCGCACCACACGAAGCCCCCGGCCGCCTCTCGGCGCCGGGGGCTTCCGCGTTCCGCTCCCCGTCAGGAGGAGAAGAGCATGCGACCGAAACCGCGCTGGCGGTAGTGACCACCGTGGTGCCCGCCGTGGTGCGGGGCGCCCCAGGCCGGGGCGGCGGGGGCGGGCTGCGCCGGGTAGGCGGGCGGGGCGGGGGCGGGCGGAGCCTGCTGGACCCACTGGGACTCGAGGCGGGTCAGGGCCTCCAGCTCGCCGTAGTCCAGGAATATCCCGCGGCAGCCGCTGCACTGCTCGATCTGGACGCCATTGCGGTTGTACGTGTGCATCGCTGCATGGCACTTGGGACACTGCATGCTCGGCTCAACTCCCTGCCGGTCGAATGGTGGCTTCACTCTAGGGGGACGCAGGCGGGGGCAACTCGGTTCGGAGTGAGCCGATTCGGACACAGGTGTCGATCATCACTTCCTCGACCTCGTCGAGGGGCCGCTCCTCGGCGGTGGACTTGGCGACCGCGAGAGCCGCGGTCTGGACGGTCAGGGCGCGAGCGGGGACGTCCAGTCGGGGCCACGGGTCCTCGGGGGTGACGGCCGGGCCGCCGGCGGCCCCGTACGCGCCGAGGAAACGGGACCAGACGTCCGGGGGGAGGATGCCGGCGGCGAACCAGGCCGCCGGGCGGGCCAGGTCCCAGGCCGGGTCGCCCACGCCGACGTCGTCGATGTCGATCAGCCGCCAGGGACTCCGGGGGACGCCCGGGGCGCGGACCAGCTGGCCGAGGTGGAAGTCGCCGTGGCAGAGGTGTCCGGCGACGGGTCCGCAGCTCGCGGGCAGGGTGTTCCAGGCACGCAGCACCGCCCGGGTCGCCGGGTGCCGCCCCGCCGCGCGCATGCGCTCGACGGCCAGGGCCACCTTGACGGGGGCGCGCATGGGCGGGAGACCGGCGGGGGCGGGTGTGCGGTGCAGCAGGGCGAGGAGCCGGGCCGCGTCCTCCCAGGGCGCCGCGTCGGGATCGGCCGGGTCGACGGGGAGGCCGTAGGGCCAGGCGGTGACGGGACGGCCGTCGACAGGAGCGCCGTCGGCGGGCGCGGGGGTCGCGAGGGGAGGGAGCAGGACCTCGCGGAGCAGGACGTCCGCCGCGACCGCCATCCGCGCGTCATGCGGCGGGCCCCCCGTGCCGGGCGCGTGCGCCTTGACGACGACCCCGCCGTGCCGGACGACGGTGCCGTCCTCCCGGTCGGCGAGAACGCCCTCGGGACAGGCGCAGACGGCCGGGGCCGCGCGGGCCAGGTGGCCGGGGTGGGCGGTGGCGCGTGCGAGGGTGCGCAGCAGGGAGAGGTCGTGGGCGTGCACCCCGGGAGCGTACGCCGCGGCCGGGCCGGCGCGGCGGGGAGAGCCCCGCGCGCCTTCCGCCCCCCCCGGCCGGGTCCCGTCGGGAAAGCGCGAGGGCCGGTCAGCTCCCCAGCTGACCGGCCACACGCTGCCGTCCGCCGCACCCCCGTCCCCACGGGGTTGTTGGCCGGATGTCCCCGACCCGGGCCGCTCTCCCGGGTCCGAGGCGCCGTTCAGCGCCCCAGCATCACGCCCACGGACGACGCCTGTGTGACCACCGCGTCCCAGCCGCCGAAGACGACCACGAGCAGGGTCGCGAGAGGGAGGACCATGGCGGTCGCCACCAGGGGGTGGCGACGGCCCGAAGGACGGGTGTTCATCCGCGGTGCCGTGTACGCCATGGGTCCTCTCCTGTCGTGTCTGACAGCGGCGGGTGTCTGACCTCGGGGGACGAGTACTGCACCCGCCGCTTGACCACAACATTAGGGACCGGGCACCGCCGGGACGTCATGCCCGCGTACCGACTTCCGGGCCTCCCGGAGGATGACCCGCCCCCTCACCGCGTACTCCCCTGGGTGGAGACGCCTCCTCAGGACTGAGGGTCTTCCCTGAGGGGCACCGGCTGCTCGACCAGGGCGAGGACCCGGCTGGCCATGAAACGGGCGGTCCGGACGACCACGCCGGTGCGGGTGACTTCGCTCACTTCCACCACCCCTCGGCGGACCGCCGTCTCCACCCTCCGGCCCGCCCGGCTTGCCACCACTTCGTACGTCCGTGTCGTGTCCCCCGCGTCCACGACTATCTCCACGCGATCACCCTTCATCGAGCCAATCCCCCTTCTGTGACCGGACATTGGGAAATCCCATGGCTTCGTCCGCGGCCGTTGGCCGCGTTCTGACCACCCCTCAAGTGTCCCCCTCAGCACTGACAATCGATCCGTCCGGGAGGGCGCGGCCTATGAGCACACCGGGGCGCCAATACGTAAGCTGTGCCACGTCGAACGGACGAGGGGACGGACATGGCGATGATGCGGCTCCGGCGCGAGGATCCGCGGATCGTCGGGTCGTTCCGGCTCCACCGCAGGCTGGGCGCCGGCGGGATGGGGGTCGTCTATCTCGGCTCCGACCGGCGGGGACAGCGCGTCGCGCTCAAGGTGATCCGGCCGGACCTTGCCGAGGACCAGGAGTTCCGCTCGCGCTTCGCGCGCGAGGTGTCCGCCGCCCGGCGGATCCGCGGGGGCTGTACGGCCCGCCTGGTCGCCGCCGACCTGGAGGCCGACCGCCCCTGGTTCGCCACCCAGTACGTCCCGGGCCCCTCCCTGCACGACCGGGTTGCCGAGGAAGGCCCGCTGCCGGCCGCCGACGTCGCCGCGATCGGGGCCGCGCTCTCGGAGGGCCTCGTCGCCGTCCACGAGGCCGGGGTCGTCCACCGGGACCTCAAGCCGTCGAACATCCTGCTGTCTCCCAAGGGCCCCCGGATCATCGACTTCGGCATCGCCTGGGCCACCGGCGCCAGCACCCTCACCCATGTGGGCACGGCCGTCGGCTCCCCCGGGTTCCTCGCGCCCGAGCAGGTGCGGGGCGCGGCCGTCACCCCGGCCACGGACGTGTTCTCGCTCGGCGCCACCCTCGCCTACGCGGCGATGGCGGACTCACCCTTCGGGCACGGCAGTTCGGAGGTCATGCTCTACCGCGTGGTGCACGAGGAGCCGCAGCTGCACGGCGTACCGGACGCCCTCGCCCCGCTCGTACGGGCGTGTCTGGCGAAGGATCCGGAGGAGCGTCCCAGCACCCTCCAGCTGTCCATGCGGCTGAAGGAGATCGCCGCGCGCGAGGCGCAGGGTCTGCCCGCCTCGCGCCCCCCGGCGCAGCGGGAGCGCACGGAGCAGTCGACGGGAACGGGCAGCCGGCCCACGGAGCGGTACACCGAGCGGGGGACGCAGGGCGGGCAGGCGCAGGGCCCGGCGTCGCGGCCGTCCGGTCCGCGCACGGGCGGCAGGCAGGCACCGCCGTCACGGCCGAACAGCCGCTCGACGGCGTCCCGGCCCGGTGCCCGGTCCACGTCCACGGGCCGCAGGCCCGCCAACCCGCGGCTGCTGCGGCAGCGGCTCTTCGTCTTCGTGGTGGTGACGCTGGTGGTCGCCCTGGGTATCGCCGCCGCCCAGGCCCTCCAGGGCTGAGGCGCCCGGCGGGGTCCCGGAGGGCGTCCCGTCGGCCGCCGCGACCCCGGCGCAGCCGGCACGACAGGACACGGCGACCCGGTTCAGTCCTGGGGGCGCCCGCTCGCGACGGCGTAGAAGGCGACCGCTGCGGCCGCGCCCACGTTGAGCGAGTCGACCCCGAGGGCCATCGGGATGCGCACCCACTCGTCGGCGGCGCGCAGAGCCTGCGCGGACAGGCCGTCGCCCTCGGCGCCGAGCATCAGCGCCGCCCGCTCCAGCTTGTGCGGGGCGGCCGCGTCGATCGGGGACGCCTTCTCGTCGGGGGTGAGCGCGAGCAGCCTGAACCCCGCCTCGCGGACCGCCTCCAGCCCCCGGGGCCACGTCTCCAGGCGGGCGTACGGGACGGAGAAGACCGCGCCCATGGAGACCTTCACCGAGCGGCGGTACAGCGGGTCCGCGCAGTCCGGGGAGAGGAGCACCGCGTCCATGCCGAGCGCGGCGGCGCTGCGGAAGATGGCGCCGATGTTGGTGTGGTCGTTGACCGACTCCATGACGGCGACCCTGCGGGCCGTGCGCAGGAGTTCCTCGGCCGTGGGCAGCGGCTTGCGCTGCATGGAGGCGAGGGCGCCTCGGTGCACGTGGTAGCCCGTG
This sequence comes from Streptomyces sp. NPDC053755, assembly GCF_040677675.1. Classification (NCBI taxonomy): domain Bacteria; kingdom Bacillati; phylum Actinomycetota; class Actinomycetes; order Kitasatosporales; family Streptomycetaceae; genus Streptomyces; species Streptomyces sp. NPDC053755. The sequence continues at coordinate 4,302 of NZ_JBFASK010000026.1, forward strand.
ACCCGCTCGGCGAGGTCCGGCTGTACGGCGTACACGGGCGCCGGGACCTCGTCGATGACGTCGCGCATGGCGTCGACCCACTTGGCGGAGAGCAGCATCGACCGCATCTCGTAACCGGCCTGCCTGGCCCGGCGGATGACCTTCTCGCCCTCGGCGATGAAGAGACCCTCGGCCGGCTCGCGTCTGCGCCGCAGCTCGACGTCGGTCAGGCCGGTGTAGTCGCGCAGGCGCGGGTCGTCGGGGTCGTCGATGGTGATGAGTTCGGCCACGAGGTGATACTGCCTTGTCCGGGGTGTGGTGCCAATGTGTGCGGCGGGGGCGTGCGGAGGGGCGCGGGCGGCGGCCCGCCGCGCCCGGTCACCGCACGAGCTTGTCCGGGCCCTCGCCGACGACCTCGCCGATGACGATGACCGCGGGCGGCCGGACCTCCTGGGTCCTGACCGTCTCCGCGACCGTGGCGAGCGTCGCGTCGACCCGGCGCTGGGCGGCCGTCGTGCCCTCCTGGACCAGGGCGAGCGGGGTCCCGGGGTCCTTGCCGTGGGCGACGAGCGCCTCGGCGATCTTCCCGATCTTGTCCACGCCCATGAGGATGACCAGCGTGCCGGTCAGCTTGGCCAGCGAGGCCCAGTCGACCAGGGAGCGCGGGTCGTCGGGGGCGACGTGCCCGCTGACGACGGTGAACTCGTGCGCGACACCGCGGTGGGTGACCGGGATGCCGGCCGCGCCGGGGACGGAGATGGAGCTGGAGATGCCGGGGACGACCGTGCACGCGATGCCCTCGGCGGCGAGCGCCTGGGCCTCCTCCATGCCGCGTCCGAAGACGAACGGGTCGCCGCCCTTGAGGCGCACGACCGACTTCCCGGCCTTGGCGTGCTCGATGAGGGCGTTGTTGATCGCCTCCTGGGCCATGAACCGCCCGTAGGGGATCTTCGCCGCGTCGATCACCTCGACGTGCGGCGGCAGTTCGTCGAGCAGGTCACGCGGTCCGAGGCGGTCGGCGATCACGACGTCGGCCTCGGCGAGCAGCCGCCGGCCGCGGACCGTGATCAGGTCCGGATCGCCGGGGCCGCCGCCGACGAGGGCGACGAAGGGGGTACGGGCGCGGTGCTGCGGGGCCGCCAGGGAGCCGTCCCGCAGGCCCTCGACGATCGCGTCGCGCACGGCGGCGGAGCGCCGGGGGTCGTGGCCCGTGAGCACGGCGACGGTCACGCCCTCGCTGCGGCCGGTGGCCGGGGTCCACGCGGTGGCGGCCTCGGCGTCGTCGGAGCGCACGCACCAGGTCTTGGTCCGCTCGGCCTCGGCGGACGCGGCGGCGTTGGCGGCCGGGTCGCTGGTGGCGACGAGCGCGTACCAGGCGTCGGCGATGTCGCCGTCCTCGTAACGGCGCCGGACCCAGGTGATCTCGCCGGCCTCGGCCATGGCCTCGACGGACGGGGTCGCGGACGGGGAGACCAGGGTGACGTGGGCGCCGGCGGCGATCAGGGCGGGGAGCCTGCGCTGGGCGACCTGGCCGCCGCCGAAGACGACGACGCGGCGGCCGGAGAGGCGCAGTCCGACGGGGTAGGCGGGGTGCTCGGCGTGCTCGGCCATGGGCGTGCGGCTCCTCGGGAGGGGCGGGGCGTGTGCGGGGCCGCTGCGGCGGTGAAGCGGCGGGTGGAGCGGGCGGGTGCGCCGGCTGCGACGGTGAAGCGGCTGGTGGCGCGGCGTGTGTTCGACCTGGGCACACGATATCGGTCACCGGGGATGCGCGGCCTGTGACCCTTGTCCCTCCCCCGGTGCGGGGCCCTCGTTCCGCCGGGGAACGAGGGCCCGCACGCGCGGCCGGCGCGACCGGCCGGCGGCGGCTACTTCTCCGTCACGCCCGCCGAGTCGAAGGTCGCGACCTCGTGCATCGCCCGGGCGGCGCTCTGGACGATCGGGAGGGCCAGGAGCGCGCCCGTGCCCTCGCCGAGGCGGAGGTCGAGGTCGACCAGGGGGCGCAGACCCAGCTTGTTCAGGGCCGCCACGTGGCCCGGCTCGGCGCTGCGGTGACCGGCGATGCAGGCGGCCAGGGACTCGGGGGCGATCGCCCGGGCCACCAGCGCGGCCGCGCCCGTCGAGACGCCGTCGAGGACGACGGGCGTGCGCAGCGACGCCGCGCCCAGGATGAGGCCGACCAGCGCCGCGTGCTCCAGGCCGCCGACCGCCGACAGGACGCCGATCGGGTCCGCCGGGTCCGGCTGGTGGAGGTCGAGGGCGCGGCGGACCACGTCCACCTTCCGCGCGTGCATCTCGTCGTTGATGCCGGTGCCACGGCCGGTGACCTCGACCGGGTCGACGCCGGTGTACACGGAGATCAGCGCCGCCGACGCCGTCGTGTTGGCGATGCCCATCTCACCGGTCAGCAGCGCCTTGTTGCCGGCGGCGACCAGGTCCCGCGCGGTCTCGATGCCCACCTCGATCGCGGCGAGCACCTCCTCCCGCGTCATCGCGAGACCGGCGGTGAAGTCGCCCGTGCCCGGGCGGACCTTGCGGGGCAGCAGCCCCGGCGTGGCCGGCAGCTCGGAGGCGACGCCGACGTCGATGACGCAGACCTCGGCGCCGACCTGGTTGGCGAAGGCGTTGCACACAGCGCCGCCGCCGAGGAAGTTCGCGACCATCTGGCCGGTCACCTCCTGGGGCCACGCCGTGACGCCCTGGGCGTGGACTCCGTGGTCGCCGGCGAAGATGGCGACGGCCGCGGGCTCGGGGATCGGCGGCGGGCACATCCGGGACAGGCCGGAGAGCTGAGCGGAGATGATCTCCAGCATGCCGAGGGCCCCGGCCGGCTTCGTCATCCGCTTCTGCCGCTCCCACGCCTCGCCGAGCGCCTTCGCGTCCAGGGGGCGGATGGTGGAGATGGTCTCCTGGAGCAGGTCGTGCGGCTCCTCGCCGGGCAGCGCGCGGCGGCCGTACGTCTCCTCGTGGACGACCCAGGACAGCGGGCGGCGCTTGGCCCAGCCCGCCTGCATCAGCTCGGGCTCCTCCGGGAACTCGTCGACGTAGCCCACGCACAGGTACGCGACGACTTCGAGGTGCTCGGGCAGGCCGAGGGCGCGGACCATCTCGCGCTCGTCGAAGAAGCTGACCCAGCCGACGCCGAGGCCCTCGGCACGGGCGGCCAGCCAGAGGTTCTCGACGGCGAGGGCGGAGGAGTAGGGCGCCATCTGCGGCTGGGTGTAGCGGCCGAGGGTGTGCCGCCCGCCCCGGGTGGGGTCGGCGGTGACGACGATGTTGACCGGGGTGTCGAGGATGGCCTCGATCTTCAGTTCCTTGAACTGCTTCGCGCGGGCCTTGGGCAGCGACTGGGCGTACGCCTCGCGCTGGCGCTGGGCCAGTTCGTGCATGCTCCGGCGGGTCTCGGCGGAGCGGATGACGACGAAGTCCCAGGGCTGGGAGTGGCCGACGCTCGGGGCGGTGTGGGCGGCCTCCAGGACGCGCAGCAGCACCTCGTGCGGGATCGGGTCCGAGCGGAAGCCGTTGCGGATGTCGCGGCGCTCGCGCATGACGCGCAGGACGGCCTCGCGTTCGGCGTCGTCGTAGCCGGGGGCCGGGGTGCCGGCGGAGACGGGAGCCTCCTCGTGGCCGGCCTCGGCCTGGGGCTCCTCGGCCTGAGTGCGGGGCTCCGCCTCGGACGCGGCCTCGACGTCGGCCTCGGGCGCGACCACGGGCGCGACGTCGGCCTCGGGCGCGGGCTGGACCTCGGGCGCGGGCGCGACCTCGGGCGCGACCGTCGTCTCGGCCGCCGGCGCGGCTTCGGCGTCCGCTGCGGCCTCGGCCTCGGGCAGGGCTTCCGGCGCGGTCTCGGCCTCGGCGTCGGCGCCGGGCTCCTGCCCGCCCGCGGTCACGGGGGCGGCCACCGCGTCGGCCACGGACGCGGCCTCGGTTTCCGGAGCGGCCGCTGCCACGGGCGCGGGCTGCTGCTGCGCATCGGCCGACGGCCCGGGCCCGGCCGCGGGGGCGGCCGGGGCATCGGTCTCCGCCTGCGGCTCGGCCTCGGCCGGGAGCTCCTCCGGCGCGGGCTCGGGGGCTTCCGGGGCGCTCTCCGCGACGACCTGCTCGGGCGTCGGCTCCGAGTCGGCGACGGTCTCGACGACCTGCGACGGCTCGGACGCGGTCTCGGCGGCGGACGCGGGCACGGTCTCGACGACCTGCTCGGGCTGCGCTTCGGCGGCCGATGCGGGCACGGCCTCGGCGACCGGCTCGGACGCGGTCTCGACGGCCTGCTCGGGCTGCGCCTCGGCGGCCGTCTCCGGCTCGGACGGGAGGACGGGAGCGGCCGCGGGCGCGCTTCCGTCGCGCGGCGCGGGAACGGTCGCCAGGGGCTCCTCCGCCTGCGCCTCGGCGATGTCCCCGGGCTCGGCCGGCTCGGCCTCCGCGACGGCGGCCGTCTCCGCCGCCTCGGCGGGCTCCCCGACGGTCTCGGGAACGGGCGCGGCCTCGGGCGTCATCGCCGTCCCCGCCGCCGGCGTCGGTGCGAGGTGGGGCGTGGTCGGCAGCGTGCCCTCGACCGGAACGAACTGGCCGACCGTTTCTGCGGGCGCGACGGACTGCGGGGGCTGCGGGTCCCACGGCACGGCGCCCTGCGGCGGGATGTCGCCGATCTGCGGGCCGGCCTGCGCGGCGGGCCGCTCCTGCGCGTCCTGGGGGATGTCGAGGTACTCGAGGCCGGTCGTCTGCGGGCCGTCCGTGGAGACCGGCATCGGGCCGGGCGCCGTGGCGGCCATCGCGGCCGGGGCGGGCTCGGGGGCGGGCGCGGCGGCCGGGGAGCCGGCGGGACCGCGGTCGGCCAGCGAGCGCACGACTCCCCCGGTGTTGTCGGGGACCGGCGGACCCATGTGCAGCGGGCGGCGGGCGGGCGGCGGGGTCGGAGCGGCGGCCGGCGGCGGCATGCGGACGCCGCCGAGGTCGACGGAGCCGGAGTCCCGGCCGGCCGCCTCGTGGGCGCCGGTGTCCAGGATTCCCGGCTCGTAGCCGTGTTCCGTGGTGACCTGCGAAACCGGCACGCCGTGGGCCGGGGTGCCGAACCCTTCGGCGGAGACGGTGAGGCCGTGCGCGGGGGTGGCCGGGCCTTGGGCGGCGTACGGAGCGCCGTGGGCGTCGGCCGCCTGGCCGTCCGCGAGGGGGACGCCGTGCGCGGGCGTGGCGACTCCGTGGGCCGGTGCGCCCTGGCTCGCGAAGTGCCCGGACGTCTCGTCGGTCGGGACGCCGTGCGCCGGGGTGGACGGGTGGATCTGCCCCTGCTGTGCGGGCGGGACCTGGCCCATCGGCGACTGGGCCGCGAGCGCGTCGGCGAGCGGCCCGGCCAGCGGGTCGGTGAGCGGGTCCACCATCGGCGGCTGCCCCGACGTCTGGGCCGGGGCGTGCGGCGGCACGGCGACCGGCGGCGCCGCCACGGCGCCCGGCTGGTGCTCGCTCCACGCGCCCTGCGCGCCCGGCATCAGCAGGAGGTCGTCTTCTTCGGCTGCGCTCTCGGAGGGGTCCAGGAAGGTGTACGCGGCCGGGGCGGGGATGCCCGGCTGCTCGACCGTGCCTGCGTTCTCCGGCAGCCCCTCGCCCGGGACCTGGCCGGTGTCCGTCATGCGTACCCCTCGCCCATCGCTTGTGCTCCTTCAACCTGCGCCCGTCGACAACAACGAGCGTGCGCGTCGCGCGGCACGAATGACGCGCGGACACCCAAGCATTGTCGCGGCCTTCGGCCATCGTGGCAGGCAGATCCGCCACGGTGCGCTGTGGACTGCGCCACGTCGCGCGTCCCCCTGTTGCGTCCTCCCACGTGAGCGGCTCAAAGCCGCCGCTCTGTGCGGACATGGGCGAACAAAGCACCGAACGTCCTGGGGCGGTACAACGATCGGCCAGCCTACCTGGCCCTGCGCGGGCACTCGATCACGGGGCGCGATCGATCCTGCGGCCGGAGAGCAGGAACACGACCGAGCGTTCGCGTTCGGTCCAGTCGCCCGGGTCCAGGTCGACGCTCTGGAGCAGGGCGCACTCGAGGGTGTACCCGCCGTCGGAGAGGGCCGCGCCGAGGGCCTCGGCCTCGTCGCGGGTGGAGGCGTGGGTGACGATCCGTTCCGGCCTGCGGTCGGTGCAGGCCGTCACGACGGGGGCCCCGCCGCCGCCGATGCGTACGACATCGGGTTCGGGAAGTCGTTCCAGTACATGCGGGGCGCGGCCCGCGACGACGTGGAGCTGGACGCCGGAGCGCCGGGCGGCGGCGTCGGCGCGGGCGCAGGCGGCCGGGTCGGCGTCCACCGCGATCACGGCCGCCCCGAAGCGGGCGGCCTCGACGGAGAGCGCCCCGTCGCCGCAGCCGATGTCCCAGACGAGGTCGCCGACGCGCGGGCCGAGGCGGGCGAGCTGGGCGGCGCGCAGCGTGGGGGTCGCTCCGTTGCCGGCCCGGCGCGCGGTCCCGGCGTCGCTTCCGCTTCCCTTGCCGGTACCGGTTCCGCTTCGGGTTCCGGTCGCCCCGCCCTGGCCGTACTCCTCGTCGTCCGCGGCGGGCAGGGCCCAGCCGCGTACGGCCGGAGTCTCGTGACCCATGAGCCAGCCGCTTCCCTGACCGGTGGTGGATCCGCCGATGACGATGACGACGTTGGGGTCCCGCCAGGCGTGGTCGGCGGCCTTGTCGGAGGTCAGGACGCTGACCTGTTCCCGGTCGGTGCCGAGCGCCTCGCAGATGACGAAGGTGCGGTGGACGCCGTCGAGGAGGAGGGCGAGTTCGGCGGGTCCGGCTCCGGGCGAGGTGAGGACGGCGACCTTGGGGTGGGACCGGCAGACGTTGACCGCGCGGCGCAGGGTGCGCTGGTGGGCGACGACGATCCGGGCGTCGTCCCAGGGCATGCCGGCCCGGGCGAAGGCGGCGGCGACCGAGGAGACCGCCGGGACGACCTCGACCTCCAGGCCGTGCTCGGGGGCGCGCAGGGTGCGGACGACGCCGAAGAAGCCGGGGTCTCCGTCGGCGATGACGACGGCGCTGCCGCGGTGGCCGGCGATGCGGCGGGCGGCGAGGTCGACGCTGCCGAGGCGGATGCGTTCGGCGCCCGGGGGGACCTCCGGCAGGGCGAGGTGGTGGGCCGCGCCGGCCACGAGGGTGGCGGCCGAGAGCGCGGACCGGGCCGCTGCGGTGAGGGGCGAGCCGTCCCAGCCGATCACCGTGACCCGGTCGGCCATCGTCGTGTCTCTCCTGAGGTGTGTCGCCGCCGGTCGGCGGAGGTGTCGGGGAAGGTGTCGAGCGTACCCGGCGTCGTCCGCCGGCTCAGCTCCAGTCGGCGTACGAGGAGTATCCGGCCTCGGCCATCTGGTCGGCGACGCCTTCGAGGTCCTCGGGGAGGAGGCCCCACACGATGAAGTCGGTGCGCAGGTCGGTCCAGCCGCCGTCCTCGGTGCGGGTGCGGGCTATGCACGCGTTCCGCAGGACGCCCTCGCTGATGCAGCCGATCTTCTGCGCGACCTGCTGGGAGGCGGTGTTGTCCGCCGCCGTGCGCAGTTCGAGGCGCTCGAACCGCTGGTCGCCGAAGAGCCATTGGGCGGTGGCGAGCGCGGCTTCGGAGGCGTAGCCCTCGCCGCGGGCCCAGGGCGCGATGATGTAGGACAGCTCGGTGGAGCGGACGCGCCAGTTGGTCTTGCCCAGTTGGATCACACCGACCAGGCGCTGGGTGAGGAATTCGGTGACGGCCAGGTCGATGCCACGGCCGGCGGCGCGCTCGGTGGGCGCGTACTCGTTGATCCAGGTGAGGGCGGCCGCTTCGGTGAACGGCTGGGGCACCGCGGTCCAGGCGGCCACCAGTTCGTCGTTCATCATCTCGGCCAGAGCCGGGGCGTCGGCCTCCTCGAGCGCGCGCAGCACCAACCGGTCCGTGCTGATGGAGATGTCCGGAAACGTGGTAGTCATGCGCAGCTCCATGCCGAGGACCGTCCGAATCGACCGTGAACGCACAGCATGCAGCATGCAGCCGTCGGTGCGCATGGCCGGGTCCGCTGTGGGCGAGGGGCGACGAAGGCCCCGCGCACCGGACGGGATGCGGGGGCCTTCGTCACAAGGATCGTACGGCGGGCCTTACTTGGCGACGGCTCCGAAGGCCGGGACGACCGCGCCGTTCTTGTAGGTGTCCTCGATGTACTTCTTCACCTCGGGCGAGTTGAGGAGCTTGGCGAGCTTCTGCACGCGGGCGTCCTTCTCGTTGCCCTCCTTGACGGCGAGGAAGTTGGCGTAGGGGTTGCCCTCCGCCTTCTCCAGGGCCAGGGAGTCGGTGGCCGGGTTGAGCTTGGCCTCGATGGCGTAGTTGCCGTTGACCACCGCGGCGTCCACGTCGTTCAGGGCGCGGGGCACGGTTGCGGCCTCCAGCTCCTTGAACTCCAGGCCCTTCTTGTCGGTGATGTCGGAGAGCTTGGCGTTGGACCCGACGCCGTCCTTGAGGGTGATCAGACCGTTGTCGGCGAGGAGCTTGAGCGCCCGGCCGCCGTTGGTGGTGTCGTTGGGGACGGCGATGGTCTGGCCGGCCTTGATGTCCTTGAGGTTCTCGACCTTCTTGGAGTAGAGGCCGAGGGGCTCCAGGTGGACGTTGACCACCGGGACGATGTGGGTCTTGTTCTTCAGGTTGAAGTCGTCGAGGTACGGCTTGTGCTGGAAGAAGTTGGCGTCGACCTGGCCGGACTCGGTGGCGGTGTTCGGCAGGACGTAGTCCGTGAACTCCTTCACCTCCAGCTTCAGGCCCTCCTTCGCGGCGAGCTTGTCCTTGACGAACTCGAGGATGTCGGCGTGCGGCGTCGGGGACGCGGCGACGACGAGCGGCTTGTCGGCGGACGCGGCCGGGTCCTTGGACGAGGACGGGTCGGAGGCCGTGCCGCAGGCGGTGAGACCCAGGGCGAGCGCGGCGGTGGCGACGATACCGGCGGTGAGCTTGATGTTCTTACGCACGAAGAGTGCCTCTTTCAGGTGGTGCGGTGGACGCCTGGACAACAAGTCCGGGCTTTTTCTTCGAAAGGACGAAGTCTGGGTGTCTACGCGGTGCGTCCCCGGCGGGCGAGGAGCCGTACGGCGAGGTCGCCGATGACCTGGACGACGGTGACGATCGCGATCAGGACCACGACGGTGACCAGCATGAACTGGGTGTCGAAGCGCTGGTATCCGTAGGTGATGGCCTTGGAGCCGAGCCCCTCGCCGCCGACCGCGCCGGCCATCGCGGAGTAGCCGACGAGCACGATGACGGTGGTGGTGACACCGGAGACGAGCGAGGGCAGGGACTGCGGGAGCAGCACCTTGCGGATGATCGTCGGAACCGATCCGCCCATGGACTGGACGGCTTCCACGAGGCCGTGGTCCACCTCGCGCAGGGCGGTCTCGACGAGGCGCGCGAAGAAGGGGATGGCGCCGATGGCGAGCGGCACGATCATCGCGGTGGGCCCGATGAAGGTGCCGACGACGAACGTGGTGAAGGGGATCAGGGCGATCAGCAGGATGATGAACGGCAGCGAGCGGCCGATGTTCACGATCACGCCGACGACCTTGTTGACCACCGTGTTCTGCAGCAGTCCTCCCTTGTCCGTGAGGACGAGGAGGATCCCGAGCGGCAGCCCGCCGAGGACGGTGACGACGGTGGCCCACAGGACCATGTAGAGCGTGTCGACGGTGCCCTGCTCCAGCAGGGGCTGCATCTCCGACCAGGTCACTTGGCACCTTCCTTGACCAGCGCGGGCGCCGCCTCGGGCGCCGTGTCCTCGTCGACGACGTCGACCTGGAGGCCCTGCTCGCGCAGGAAGCCGACCGGGACGACGTTCTCCTCGTACCGTCCGGGGAGTTCGATCCGCATCCGGCCGATCTGCTTGCCGCCCACGGTGTCCATCGCCGCCCCGAGGATCGAGATGTCGACGTTGTACGTACGGGAGAGCTGGGAGATCACCGGCTGGGTGGCGGCCTCGCCGTGGAAGGTGACGTCGACGACCGTGCGGTCGGGGCCGGTGGCGGCGCCGCCGACCGGGAAGAGCTCGGCCGCCAGCTGGGAGCCGGGGGTGGCGAGAAGTTCGCCCACGGTGCCGGACTCGACGATCCGGCCCTTCTGCATCAGGGCGGCGGAGTCGCAGATCGTCTTGACGACGTCCATCTCGTGCGTGATCAGCAGGACGGTGAGGCCGAGCTGCCGGTTGAGGTCGCGCAGCAGCTGCAGGATGGAGCGGGTGGTCTCCGGGTCGAGGGCGCTGGTGGCCTCGTCGGAGAGCAGCACCTTGGGTTCGCCGGCCAGGGCACGGGCGATGCCGACGCGCTGCTTCTGACCGCCGGAGAGCTGCCCGGGGTATGCCTTGGCCTTGTCGGCGAGGCCGACCAGGTCGAGGAGTTCCAGGGCGCGGCGCGAGCGCTCGGCGCCGGAGACTCCGAGGATCTCGAGCGGCAGCTCGATGTTGTCCTTGACCGTGCGGGAGGACAGGAGGTTGAAGTGCTGGAAGACCATGCCGATGCTGCTGCGCGCCCGGCGCAGGTCCTTGCCGGCACGGCGGCCGCGAGCGGCCAGCGCGGTGAGGTCGACACCGTCGACCGTCACGGTGCCGGAGGTGGGGCGCTCCAGGAGGTTGACGCAGCGGATGAGCGAGGACTTGCCGGCGCCGCTCTGGCCGATCACGCCGTACACCTCGCCCTCGCGGACGTGGAGGTCGACGCCGTCCAGAGCGGTGACCTCGCGGCCTCGCGACTCATAGACCTTGGTCAGGCCCGAAGTGGTGATCACAGGGGTTTCCGTCACTGTCGAGTGCGCGGCGCGGGGTCCGCCGGGCACGGGGCATTCGTCGTTCGGACAGTCAGGCGCAGATCGGCTGGTTTCGGCGGGTGGCCGGGAGGCAGCTCGTGCGCGGGGCAGGGCACGGTCCGGCGCCGGATGGCGGGCGGATCGGCTCGACCGTCGGGTCTCGCTTCGGGGCGCGAGGCTCAGGCGGGGGCCCTCAGAAGGCGCACATTCGACACATACAACGAGCACCGGGCGTGCTGATCGCCTCGGTCGCAAGGGTGCGGCTGCTCGTCGTGGTCATGGCTGCAAGTAAAGCACGCAGGCGTTCGACACCCTTCAGGGTGTCCGAATAGCGGACGTGAACGTCACAGCATGCGGACGGAAGCAGGCCCCGTCCGCCCTGGGCGGCACCCGGCCGCGCCGCCCGTGGCCTGCGGGAACGCCTTAGCCCGCACGATCACGGCGCCCTCGGCCCGCCGCAGCGGGCGGGGCGCGCTGTGGTCAAGACCACGGTCATCTCCGGGCGCCCGGAGCGGTGCCCTGACGGCGGCGACCAGGTGCTCGGGGAGCCGGCGCGCGGGGATGCTCGGGGGGTGCGCGCGGCGGGTCTTTTGGACCGTAATACCCTCGGGCCCATGCTTGACGCCCTGACGGTCGCGGTTTCGGTGGCCGCGCTCGCCCTCGCCGCCTGGTGCGGCTTCGCCGCCTTCCGGGACCAGCCGACCAAGGACTGGCACTTCATCGGCATGGCCGTGGTGACCGTCCTCGCGCTGGCCCAGCTGGTGGTCGGCATCGCCCGGCTGGCGGGCGGCGAGAAGGCCGACGAGGGTGCGACGATCTTCGTCGCGTACCTGCTGGGGGCGCTCTGCGCCGTACCCGCGGCCGGTTTCATGTCGCTCGCGGAGCGGAGCCGGTGGGGTTCGGCGACGGTGGCGGCCGGCGCGGTCGTGCTCGCGGTCCTGGAAGTGCGCCTCTTCGACATCTGGACGGTGGACTGACCATGAGCGTGACGCGTGAGAACCGGACGCGGACGCGGCTCGTCCAGGGCCCCGGGATGCTGCTGGTCTGGCTGTACGGCGTGATGTCGGTGGGCGCGGTCTCGCGCTCGATCTATCAGATCGCGACCGAGTTCGACCGGGCGCCGCTCGCGTACGCGCTCTCGGCGGTGGCCGCGGTGGTGTACGCGTTCATCACCTACACCCTGGTGCGCGGCGGGGACACCGCCCGCAAGGCGGCGCTGGTGTGCTGCGCCGCCGAGCTGGTGGGCGTGCTGACGGTGGGGACCTGGACACTGCTCGACCCGTCCGCGTTCCCGGACGCCACGGTCTGGTCGGACTACGGCTACGGCTACATCTTCATTCCCGTCCTGCTGCCGGTGTCCGGGATCTGGTGGCTCCGCCGCTCCCGGGCCGCGTCCGTCTGAGTCCGGCGGCCGCCCGGGCGGGGCGACCGCCCGACCCGCGCTCGGGACGGGTCAGGCGGCCTTCTCCAGCGTCACGAGCGTGAGGCGCGGCCCGATCTCCCGGGTGCCGACGGCTTCGTACCCCTTGCGGCGGTAGAGACGCAGGTTCCCGTCGCTGCGGTGACCGGTGAAGAGCTGGAAGCGCTTGGCGGCGGGGACCGGGTCGCCGGCGAAGTGGCTTTCGATGGCGTCGAGCAGACGCCCGCCGAGCCCGTGGCGCCGCAGGCGCGGATGGACGATCAGCTTGGCGATCAGGACGGTGCCGGCCTCGTCGGCCCGGCCGCGTACGGAGGCGACGATCTCGTCCCCGAGGCGCGCCACGAGCGCGTGCCCTTCGGCGAGTTCGGCCCGCAGCGCGTCGAGCGTCTGGGTCAGCGGCTCGATGGACCAGTCGCCGTACAGCTCCGCCTCGCTCTGGTAACAGAGGTACTGCAGCTTGAGTATGTGCTCCGCGTCCTGCGCGTCTGCCGCTGAGATGGTCACGCTCATGCCCATGTGCGCACGCCTCCCGCTCACCTGGTCCGCCGGTCGGTTTCCCGCACCCTTCCCCTCGGGCGAGGCGCGGGAACCTCTGCCGCCAGCATTCTGCGCAAACATCCCAGGCACCGGGAACGCATCGGCCCCAGACTGCCCTGTGAGATACCCAACTCTCCTGCGATTTCGCGGTAGGTGGGGTCGGCGGGGTCGAGCATCGCGGTGAGCAGGCGGGGGCAGTGGCCGGGGGTACGGCGGACGGCGGCGCGCACGACGCGGCGCCGTTCGGCCACGAGCGCGGAGCCCTCGGGCGAGGCGTGGGGGTCGACGGCGTACGGCTCGGCGGTGTGCGGATCGGTGGTGTGCGGCCCGGCGGTCTCCTCGCCCTGAGGGGAGGGCTCGCCGTAGGGGCGCTCGCGCAGCGCGGCGCGACGGGCGCGGCGGGCCTCGGCGCGGACCGCCCGGCGCAGCCAGTCGGCGGGACGCTCGGGGGCCGCGTCGTCCTGGAGCCGCTCCAGGAGCTTGAGCCAGACGGCCTGTTCCAGGTCGCCCGGCTCGACACCGGCGGCGGGGGCCTCGGCGCGCGACTCGGCGGCGAGGAGGGGGGCGAGGGTGCGCAGGAGGTGCGGCTCGGGGAGGGTCATGCCCGCGACGATGCCGTGCGGGCGAGGGACGGTTGCGGAGCCGGGCGCAAACCACCCGGTCGGGGGTTCCGGCGGCGCGCCATGGTCGTGATCGCCGCCGGGTGGCGCGCCGCCCTCGTGGTTCCCCCGCATGCGCACGTCGTGGTTCCCGCCGGATGCCGCCGCCCGGGGCGGCTGCCGGCGCCCTGATGGCGCCACCGGCGACGGGCCCGGAGGCGGACGGCGTGGCGCCGTCGGCCAGGGGCCCGGAGCCTGACCGGGCGGCGCCACCGGCGAGTCAGCTCGCGGTGACGTCCGCCGCGGCGAGGAGGGCCGTGTCCGGGTTGTCGGAGAAGACGCCGTCGATGCCCGTCGCCAGATACGCCTTCAGGGCGCCGAAGGCGTCTCCGTAGGCGTTCGGGTCCGTGCCCCGGCGGAAGTCCGCGGGCAGGAAGGCGTTCTCGTTGCGCTGGGTGTACGGGTGGAGGATCAGCCCGCGCGCGTGGGCGTCGCGCACCAGGGTGGTCGGGGTGCCCAGCCGGCCCCCGGCGTCCCGCGGGATGACCAGGTCCAGGGTGGGGCCGATGCCCTGGGCGTACGAGGAGATCCAGCGCAGGCCCTCCGGGGTGACGAGGTCGGCGACCGTGCGGGGGTCGCCCGCCGCGACGAAGTCCCAGGGGCGGCTGCTCGCGCCCGAGAGCAGGACCACGCGCGGGGAGTCGACCAGCTTGGCGAGCCGCTGGACGCTGCTGGGCTCGAAGGACTGGAGGAAGACCGGCGAGTCGGCACGGTGCCGTCCGTACCGGCGCAGCAGCTTGGCGAGCCGCTCCTCCAGGCCGAGGCCGAGGGAGCGGAAGTAGGAGGGGTGCTTGGTCTCGACGTGCAGCCACACCTGCCGGCCCCGGCGGCGCCCCTCCCGCTCGGCCCAGCGCAGCACCTCCTCGAAGGTGGGGATCTCCCAGCGGCCGTCGTAGAGGGTGTTCTCCTGACGGGTGCCCGGAATCCGCTCCTTGGCGCGCAGGGTCTTCAGCTCGGCGAGCGTGAAGTCCTCGGTGAACCAGCCCGTGAAGGAGGTGCCGTCGACGGACTTGGTGGTCCTGCGGGAGGCGAACTCCGGGTGGTCGGCGACGTCGGTCGTCCCGGTGATGTCGTTCTCGTGACGGCATACGAGGTGACCGTCCTTGGTGGGGACGAGGTCCTGCTCGATCACGTGGGCGCCGAGGTCGAGGGCGAACTGGTAGGAGCCCAGGGTGTGCTCGGGGCGGTAGCCGCTGGCGCCGCGGTGGGCGATGACGGTGGGGACGGGAAGGGAGCGGTAGCCGTGACCCCTGCCCCTGGCCCCGGCGGCGTCCGCGGTTGCGGCGGCGTACGCGGTCCCGGCGGGCAGGACCGCCGAGGCGCCCAGCACGGCCGCTCCCGCCACTCCGGCCGCTCCGAGGACCGTCCGCCGTGCCGGGGTCCGGTCTGCTCCCTGTGTCATGAAGGCTCCTCCAGTGTGATGTCCCGCACCTGTCAATCGTGGTCCCGACCGTAGGCAGTCATCCCTTACCTGCGGCAGATGCTGGTCGAACATGGCGGAAACACGCGTCAACACTGCGTATCCGGTCCGTGAACCCGATGTGCGCACCGCGGTGACCCGCGAGTATCGTCGCGACCTGCACCGACCACCCGTCCCGACACCGGAGGAACCGTTGTCCCGTCTCGCACTCATCAAGGCAGTGCTCGGACCGATCCTGCGCCTGATGTTCCGTCCTCGTGTGGAGGGCGTCGAGAACATCCCCGGGACGGGTCCGGTGATCCTGGCGGGCAACCACCTCACGTTCATCGACTCGATGATCATGCCGATCTGCACGGACCGCCCGGTCTTCTTCATCGGCAAGGACGAGTACGTCACGGGCAAGGGCTTCAAGGGCCGGCTGATGGCCTGGTTCTTCACCAGTGTCGGCATGATCCCGGTGGACCGTGACGGGGGCCGCGGCGGTGTCGCGGCTCTGATGACGGGGCGTCGGGTGCTGGAGGAGGGCAAGATCTTCTCGATCTACCCGGAGGGCACCCGCTCCCCCGACGGCCGGCTGTACCGGGGCCGTACGGGCATCGCGCGCCTGACCCTGATGACGGGCGCGCCGGTGGTGCCGTTCGCCATGATCGGTACGGACAAGATCCAGCCGGGCGGCTCGGGGCTGCCGCGTCCCGGGCGGGTCACGGTCCGGTTCGGCGAGCCGATGGAGTTCTCGCGGTACGAGGGGATGGACCGCGACCGCTATGTACTGCGGGCGGTGACGGACTCGGTGATGGCCGAGGTCATGCGCCTGTCGGGCCAGGAGTACGTGGACATGTACGCCACCAAGGCGAAGGCGGCGTGACGCCGGTCCGCACGGTGTGAGACGAGCGGCGCCCCCGCACGGCGAAGGCCGTACGGGGGCGCCGCCGCGTTTCCGGGGCCCCGGCGCGGGCCGGGCCCGGAGCGCGAGAGACACCCGGGCGCGGCACGGCGCCCTCGGGCCGCCGGGTGGCGTCAGTGCTCGACGCCGCCCTCCAGCTTCTGGCCCCGCAGGAGGAACCAGGCCGCGACCGCCGTCGCGAGGAGGACCGTCGCTCCCACGCCCGCCGCGATGCGCAGGCCGTCGACGAAGGCCACCTGGGCCGCGGAGACCAGGGCGCTCGCCGTGTCGGGGGCGAGGCCCGCGGATGCCTCCACCGCGCCGCCGAGCGACTCGTGCGCGGCGGCGGCCGTCGCCGCGGGCACACCGGCCGGCGTCGCGAAGCCCTGGTACACGCCGGTCACGATCGAGCCGAGGAGCGCGATGCCGAGCGCCGCGCCCAGTTCGTACGCGGTCTCGGAGACGGCGGAGGCGGAACCGGCCTGCTCCTTCGGGACGCTGGAGAGGATCACGTCGGCGGTGACGGTGAAGGAGAAGCCGGCGCCGAGGCCGACGACCAGCAGCGCCCCTCCGAGGAGCGGATATCCGGTCTCCCTGTGGACCAGCGTGATGACCGCGAGCGCCAGGCCGATGGCGCCGAGGCCGCCGGCGACGACGCCGCGCACCGAGTACCGCCGGGCGTACCGGCCCGCGACCAGACCGGTGACCACGGCGCCGACGGCGGCGGGCAGTTCGGCCAGCCCGGCCTCCAGCGGGTCGCGCCCCTGGACGAGTTGCAGGAACTGGGAGAGGAAGAAGACCAGTCCGGACAGTCCGAAGACGGTGAGCAGGTCGGCGAGGACCGCGCCGGAGAAGCCCCGGTGCCGGAACAGCCGCATGTCGAGCAGCGGCGCGGTCAGCGCGTACTGGCGCCGGACGAAGGCGTGGAGGGCGACGGCTCCGATGACGGCGGCCGCGCCGGCCTCCCACGTCGGGCCGTGCGAGGCGACCTCCTTGACGGCGTAGACGACACCGATGACGCCGACGAGGGAGAGGCCGACGCTGGCAAGGTCCCAGGGACCGGCCACCGGGTTCCTGGACTCGGGCAGCAGCTTGATGCCGACGAGGACCAGCGCGGCCATCACCGGCAGGTTGATGAGGAAGACCGAGCCCCACCAGAAGTGCTGGAGCAGCGCACCGCCGACGACCGGGCCGACGGCCGCGCCGGCCGAGGCGGTGGCGCCCCAGATGCCGATGGCGAGGCTGCGCTCCTTGGGGTCGTGGAAGATGTTCCGGATGAGCGCCAGGGTCGACGGCATCAGCGTCGCGCCGGCGACGCCGAGGAGGGCGCGGGCGACGATCATCATCTCGGGACTGGTGGCATACGCGTTGAGCACGGAGACGGCACCGAAGGCGGTCGCCCCGATCAGGAGCAGCCTCTTGCGGCCGATCCGGTCTCCGAGGGAGCCCATGGAGACCAGGAGTCCGGCGATGACGAAGGAGTAGATGTCGCCGATCCACAGCAACTGCGTACCGGACGGCTCGAGGTCCTCGCTGAGCGCGGGCGTCGCCAGACCGAGCACGGTGGCGTCCACGGCGACCAGCAGGACGGCCAGGACGAGAACCGAGAGCGCGAGCCAGCGGCCGGGGCTCTTCACCTCCGTCCCCGTCGTCGGGCTCAGCTGCTGGGTCCTGCTCATTTCTCCACGCTCCGTCGTGCGCCACCGAGCAGCAGCTCGGTGATCATGTACTGAAAGTCGTTGGTCGCGACCCGTCCGTCCATCACGGACCAGGCACAGGCCGAGACGAGCCCGTAGAGGGCCTCGGTGAGCCAGGCGGGGCTCAGGTCGATCCGGAAGGTGCCCTCCTCCTGGCCGCGCCGGAAGAGGGCGCTGACCCTCGCGTCGAGCCGGGCCCAGCCCTCGTCGACGTCGTCGCCCTCGAAGAGCTGGTTCTCGGTGACGAGGAACGCCAGCAGCTGCGCGTTGGGCTCGGTCGCGGCGACGAGCCGCCGCAGCGCCTCGTCGGCCGGGCCCTCGTCGAGACGTGCGGCGTCGCACGCGGCCTCGAACTCCCGGAGACCCATCGCCTCGAGGGCTCTGACCAGCGCGTCCCGCCCGGCGAAGTGCCGGTGCAGGGTGGCGCGGCCGATGCCGGCGGCCCGGGCGACCTCGTCCATGGTGGCGGTCGATTTCCGGGCGAGCAGGGCGGCGGCGGCGCGGAGCACCTGGGTGCGGTCGACTGACATGAGACAACCATACACCGAATGAGACGCCAGTGTCTCATTCGGTAAATCGACGCCTCCGCTCATGGCGGCCAGGAATGCTGTGACCATGAAGAAGCCGTTGCTGCTGCTCGATGGGGACGGTCCGCTGAATCCCTATGCGGCCCAGCCCGAGCGCCGCCCGGAGGGGTACACCACGCACCGGATGCGACCGGGCGGCTGGCTCGGCAGGAAGCCGCTGCGGGTGTGGCTCGATCCCGCCCACGGCGGCGAGCTGCGGGCCCTCGCCGAGGCGTACGAGCTGGTGTGGGCGACGACTTGGAAGGGCGAGGCGAACCACTGGATAGCGCCGCGACTCGGGCTGCCTGAGCTGCCGTTCGTCGACTGGCCCTCGATGCACGGAAAGGCCCCTCGCGGGACCTTCTGGAAGACGCGGTACATCCTGGAGTACGCGGCGGGGCGGCCGTTCGCCTGGGTCGACGACGACATCACGTCGTACGACCACGCGTACGTGGAGCACCATCGCAGCGCCGCCGCCCTGTTGCTGCGTGTCGACCCCCGGCTCGGGCTGCTCCGGCCGGACTTCGACGCGCTCGCGGAATGGGCGGCGGCGCTGTGACGTGGGACGGGGAGGGCTACTTCCTCGCGGCGGCCCAGGCGTGCTGGATCACCAGGTCCGCCTTGACCTCCACCAGCTGGGCGGCGACCGCGGACGGGGCGGTGCCGCCGCGGCCGTCGCGGGAGGCGAGGGCGCCGGGGACGTTGAGGACGCCGCGCACCTCGGGGGTGAGGTGCGGGGAGATCTTCGCGAACTGCTCGTCCGTGAGCTCGTCCAGCTCCTTGCCGTCCGCCTCGGCGACCTTGACGCACTCGCCGGCGACCTCGTGCGCCACCCGGAACGGCACACCCTGCCTGACCAGCCACTCGGCGATGTCGGTGGCGAGCGAGAAGCCGGCCGGCGCCAGTTCCTCCATGCGCTCCCGGTTGACCGTGAGCGTCGCCATCATGCCGGTGAAGGCCGGGAGCAGGACCTCAAGCTGGTCGCAGGAGTCGAAGACCGGCTCCTTGTCCTCCTGGAGGTCGCGGTTGTAGGCGAGCGGCAGCGCCTTGAGCGTGGCCATGAGTCCGGTGAGGTTGCCGATGAGGCGTCCGGACTTGCCCCGGGCCAGCTCGGCGATGTCCGGGTTCTTCTTCTGCGGCATGATCGACGAGCCGGTGGAGAAGGCGTCGTGCAGGGTCACGAAGGAGAACTCCTTCGTGTTCCAGATGATGATCTCCTCCGCGATGCGGGAGAGGTTCACCCCGATCATCGCCGTGATGAAGGCGAACTCGGCGACGAAGTCACGGGAGGCCGTGCCGTCGATGGAGTTGCCGGCCGAACCGCGCTCGAAGCCCAGGTCCTTGGCGACCGCCTCCGGGTCGAGCCCGAGGGAGGAGCCGGCCAGGGCCCCGGAGCCGTACGGCGAGACGGCCGTGCGGGTGTCCCACTGGCGCAGCCGCTCGGCGTCCCGGGAGAGGGACTGGACGTGGGCGAGGACGTGGTGGGCGAAGAGCACCGGCTGAGCGTGCTGGAGGTGGGTCCGGCCCGGCATGGCCACGTCCGCGTGGGCCTCCGCGAGGCCGACGAGCGCGTCCTGGAGGTCGGCGATGAGGCCGCCGATGATCCGGGCGTGGTCGCGCAAATACATCCGGAAGAGGGTGGCGACCTGGTCGTTGCGGGACCGTCCGGCGCGCAGCTTGCCGCCGAGATCGGCGCCGAGACGCTCCAGCAGGCCGCGCTCCAGAGCCGTGTGCACGTCCTCGTCGGCGATCGTGCCGACGAACGAGCCGTCGGCGACGTCCGCCTCCAGCCGGTCGAGGCCGGCGAGCATCCGCGTCAGCTCGTCCTCGGTGAGGAGGCCCGCCTTGTGGAGCACACGCGCGTGGGCACGAGATCCGGCGATGTCGTACGGCGCGAGCCGCCAGTCGAAGTGGACCGACGCGGACAGCTTCGCGAGGGCCTCGGCGGGGCCGTCGGCGAAGCGGCCGCCCCAGAGCCGGACGTCACCGTTGTTGCTGCTCACAGCTGCTGCTCCTCAGGGCAAGGGTGGAGATGTGCGACCACCTTCCCGGGGTGGGTGGACGACCGGGGAGGCGGCTGTGGAACGACCGGGGGTCGCGCGAGGTCACGCCGGTGGCGGCCTTCGCGGAGGGCCTGACGTTGCGATAGGCATAACTATGCGGTCCTCCGTATGTTCTGTCAATTTCAGGACGGAACATCGGGAGCGCGCACCGGAGGCGACGCCTAGGCTCCCCCCATGCCGAGCAGGGACATCGAGCACGCCGTGGCACTGGCGCAGGGAACACCGATCACCGAGGCGATCGACGTCTTCGACGCGGCCCAGTGGACCGGACTCGACCGCGCGGTCCGGGAGGCGGCCGGGTACCGGCCGTCGAAGCTCCCCTCCTTCGCGTGGGCGATCGATCGTCCCGCCCGCCGGGTGACCTGGGCGTGGGACGCGCCCCTGCCGTCGGTGGACCTGTCACGCCGCCGTGTGCACCCCGCGCCTCCCGAGACCGAGGTCGCCCTCGCCCTGTGCCACCCCGACGGCCGGATACGGCAGGCCGCCCTGCGGCGGGCCAAGGGGCTGCCCGCCCTGCTCCCCCTGATCGCGATCCGTTGCGCGGACTGGGTGGAGCCGGTCCGCGCGGACGCGCGGAGCCTGCTGCGGGCCGCGCTGCCGGGCGTCGGCCACGAGGGGATCGTGGCCCTGGCCGCCGTCGTCCTGCGGATCTCGGGCCGACAGCGCGCGGACGTCGCCCTCGACCTCATGGAGACCGCCCTGGCAGCGGGCCCCGCATCCACGCTCGACGCCGTCCTCGCGAGCGGCGACCGGGCCGTGCGAAGGCTCGGACACCGGCTCGCCGCCGAACGCGGGCTCTTCTCCCCCGCTCGGCTGGCCTCGATCGCCGCCACGGACGAGGACGTGGTCGTCCAGGACCTCTGCGCGAGCGGCGTGCTCGCGGCGGTCGACGTCACCACCGGCGACGACGTCCTCCACCCGCTGCTGCGGTCCCCGTACCCGCGGGTGCGATCGGCCGGTGTGACGGCCTTGCGCCGCGCGGAGCGGCACGACGAGGCCGAGCCCTTCCTCACGGACCGGTCCGCGCTGGTGCGCGCCTGCGCACGCTACGTGCTGCGGAAGGCCGGGACCGACGCCGCCCCCCTCTACCGAGCGCTGTGCGCGGGCCCGGACGTGGCGCCCGGCGCGCCGATCGGGCTCGCCGAGTGCGGTTCGCGGGAGGACGCGGATCTGCTGTGGCCGCTGACCCGCCACCCGCGCGACGGTGTGCGCGCCCGCGCCGTGGCCGGCCTGCGGCTCCTGGAGACCGTGGATCCGGCACGGCTGACGGTGCTGCTCGACGACCCCGCGCCCGGCGTCGTACGGGAGGCGGCGGGCGCGCTCGTCCCGTGGGCGCACCGGCTGTGCCCGGCGGAGCTGACGGAGCGCCTGGCCGCGGACCGGCCACGGCACGTGCGGGCCGGAGCCTTCCGGCTGCTGGCCGCGCGGGGCGGGGAGGCGTACCTGGAGGCGGCGCGGCGGCTGAGCGGCGACCCGGACGCGAGACTGCGGGCGGGCGCGCTCGCGGTGCTGCGGCACGAGGGCACCACCTGGTGAGATGGTGCCGCCCCGCCTCTCCTGACGCGGGAGAATCGGCGGTATGGGAAAAACGCATGAGCGAATAGACGGACGACTCCGTGCCTTCATCGAGGCCCAGCCCCTCTTCTTCACGGCGACCGCTCCGCTCGACGGCGACGGCACCGTCAACCTCTCCCCCAAAGGGCTGACCGGCTCCTTCGCCGTGATCGACGAACTGACGGTCGCCTACCTCGACTTCGCGGGCAGCACCGCCGAGACCGTCGCGCACCTGCGGGAGAACGGCCGCATCACCCTCATGTGGTGCGCCTTCCAGGGGCCGCCGAACATCGTGCGCGTCCATGGGCGCGGCGAGCCCGTGTTCCGTGACGACCCGCGGTGGGAGGGGCTGCTGGCGCACTTCCCGGACATCGACGTCACCCGGCACGGCCTGCGCGCGATCGTGCTGGTCACCGCCGAGCTGATCCGGGACAGCTGCGGGTACGGGGTGCCGTTCATGGCGTACGACGAAGACCGCGACCTGCACGGGAAGCGGTTCGCGCGCGAGGACGACGCCTCGCTGAGCGCGTACTTCGCGAAGAAGGACCACATCGCGTCGAGCATCGACGGGCTGCCCGGGCTGCCCCTCCCGCTGCCGCCGCTCCCCCAGCCGGCCCAGTAGCGTGGCGGTGGGCGGCCGGCGCGCCTAGCGTCGCGCCATGCGCACCCTTCTCGCCGTCGGCGCGGTCGCACTCTGCCTGGCCGCCGCCCCCGTCCCCGCTCCCGCCCCCGTGGCCGGCTCGGTCTCCGGCGCCGTGACGTCCGGCCGGGTCGCGTCGTCCGCGCCGCTGCCCGAGCGGATGGCGGACACCGGCGGCGGGTCGCAGCTGATCACGGCCGAGGCGCCCGGCGCCGCGTCCACCACCGGAACCGTCACCTGGTGGGACCGGCGCGGCGGCCGGTGGGTGCGGACGGGCTCCGCGAGCGCCAGGTTCGGCGCCAACGGGCTCGTGGAGGCGGAACGGCGCCGGCAGGGGACGAGCACGACGCCGACCGGTCTGTTCGGCCTTCCGTACGCGTTCGGCATCGAGGCCCCGCCGTCCGGGACGTCCTACCGCTTCGCCCGCGTCACGGACCGGTCCTGGTGGTGCCAGGACAACGACTCCCGCGCGTACAACCGTTGGGTCGAGGGGCTGCCCCGCGACTGCCGGGCCGAAGAGGCCGAGCACCTCGTCTCGTACGGCGAGCGGTACGCGCACGCCCTGGTCGTCGGCTTCAACTACCGCCACCCCGTGCGCGGAAGGGGCGCCGGGATCTTCCTCCACGTCAACGGCCGCGGCGCGACCGCCGGTTGCGTGTCCGTACCGGCGGACGCGATGCGACAGATCCTGGCCTGGGCCGATCCGGCGCGACGCCCCCACATCGCCATCGGCACACGGGGCGGCCCCACGGCGATCACCCGCTACTGACCCGCCGTCAGCTCTCCTTCTGCGCCAGGCGCAGCAGGTGGTCGGCCAGCCCCTGGCCCCCGGCCGGGTCGCGGGAGATCAGGAGCAGGGTGTCGTCACCCGCGATCGTGCCGAGGATGGCGTGGAGTTCGGCCTGGTCGATGGCCGACGCGAGGAACTGGGCCGCCCCCGGCGGGGTCCGCAGCACCACCAGGTTGGCGGAGGCCTCGGCGGAGATCAGCAGCTCGCCGGAGAGGCGCCGCATGCGCTCCTCCTTGGCGGACTCCCCGAGCGGCGCCTGCGGGGTACGGAAACCGCCCTCGCTGGGCACCGCGTAGATCAGCTCGCCGCCCGTGTTGCGGATCTTCACCGCGCCGAGTTCGTCGAGGTCGCGGGAGAGCGTCGCCTGGGTGACGCTCAGTCCGTCGTCCGCGAGGAGCTTGGCCAGCTGGCTCTGGGAGCGCACCGGTTGCCGGTTGAGGATGTCGACGATCCTGCGGTGGCGTGCGGTACGGGTCTGCGGAACGGACGGCCCGCCGTGCTCGGTTTCCTGCGCGTCGGTCATCGTCGTCTCATTCTCCGGTTCGTCCTTGCCCGTGCACCGCTTCGTCGAGAACGCCGGGAAGCGCCTCCAGGAAGGCGTCCACCTCCGCGTCCGTGATGATCAGCGCCGGCATGAGCCGGACGACATCGGGGGCGGGCGCGTTCACCAGGAGACCGGCGTCCTGAGCCGCCTGCTGCACCTGGGGCGCGAGGGACTCGGTGAGCACGATACCCAGCAGGAGGCCCGCGCCGCGGACGTGGGAGACCAGCGGGTGGCCCAGACCCTCGATTCCGTCGCGGAGCTTCTCCCCGAGGCGCTTGACCTCGTCGAGGATCCCGTCACCGGCCAGGGTGTCCAGGACCGCCAGCCCCGCGGCGCAGGCCACCGGGTTGCCGCCGAACGTCGTGCCGTGGTGACCGGGCTTGAACAGCTCCGCCGCCTCGCCGAAGGCGACCGTGGCGCCGAGCGGCAACCCGCCGCCGAGGCCCTTGGCGAGGGTCACCACGTCCGGGTCGACCCCCTCGTGGGCCTGGTACTCGAACCAGGTGCCACACCGGCCGACGCCCGTCTGGACCTCGTCCAGGACCAGCAGGGTGCCGGTGGCGCGGGTGATCTCGCGGGCGGCCCGGAGATAGCCCGCCGGCGGGACCGCGACCCCGATCTCACCCTGGATCGGCTCGATGATCACGAACGCCGTCTCCTCGGTCACCGCGGCCCGAAGCGCCTCCACATCCCCGTACGGGACGTGCGTGACATCGCCCGGCAGCGGCAGGAACGGGGTCTGCTTGCCGGGCTGGCCGGTCAGGGCCAGCGAGCCCATCGTCCGGCCGTGGAAGCCTCCCGTCGTGGCGACCATGTGGCTCCGGCCGGTCAGCCGGCCCAGCTTGAACGCGGCCTCGTTCGCCTCGGCCCCGGAGTTGCAGAAGAACACCCGCCCCGGCCTGCCGAACAGCTGGAGCAGCCGCTCGGCGAGCGCCACGGGCGGCTCGGCGACGAAGAGGTTCGAGACATGGCCGAGGGACGCGATCTGGCGCGACACGGCCTCCACGACCGCCGGGTGGGCGTGCCCGAGGGCGTTGACGGCGATGCCGCCCACGAGGTCCAGGTACTCCCTGCCGTCGGCGTCCCAGACCCTGGCACCCTCGCCGCGGACCAGGGACAGCCGCGGCGTGCCGTAGTTGTCCATCAGCGAACCCCGCCACCGCCGGGTCAGCTCCGTGTCGGTCATGACTCCCCCTGTCCGTCCGGCACGACCATGGTGCCGATACCCTCGTCCGTGAAGATCTCCAGCAGGATCGAGTGCTGGACCCGGCCGTCGATCACCCGGGCCGTGGTGACCCCGTTGCGCACCGCGTGCAGACAGCCCTCCATCTTGGGGACCATCCCGCTGGACAGCTCCGGCAGCAGCTTCTCCAACTGGCTCGCGGTGAGCCGGCTGATGACCTCGTCGCTGTTCGGCCAGTCCTCGTAGAGCCCCTCGACGTCCGTCAGGACCATCAGGGTCTCGGCGCCCAGCGCCGCAGCGAGAGCCGCAGCCGCCGTATCAGCATTGACGTTGTAGACATGTCCGTCGTCCTGGGAACGGGCGATGGAGGAGATGACCGGGATCCGGCCGTCCTCCAGGAGCGCCTCGATGGCGCCGGTCTCGATGGCGGTGATCTCACCGACCCGGCCGATGTCGACCTGCTCGCCCTCGATGACCGGCATGTGGCGGGTGGCCGTGATGGTGTGCGCGTCCTCGCCGGTCATCCCGACGGCGAACGGGCCGTGCTGGTTGAGGAGCCCGACCAGCTCGCGCTGCACCTGGCCGGCGAGGACCATCCGAACGACGTCCATCGCCTCGGGAGTCGTCACCCGCAGCCCCGCCTTGAACTCGCTGACCAGGCCGGCCTGGTCGAGCGCGGCGCTGATCTGCGGACCGCCGCCGTGCACGACCACCGGCTTGAGGCCGGCATGGCGCAGGAACACCACGTCCTGGGCGAAAGCCGCCTTCAGATCCTCGTCGATCATGGCGTTGCCGCCGAACTTGATGACCACGGTCTTGCCGTGGTGCCGCGTCAGCCACGGCAGCGCCTCGATGAGGATCTGCGCCTTGGGCAGGGCGGTGTGCTTCCGGGTACCGGTCATGAGGAGTACGCGCTGTTCTCGTGGACGTAGTCGGCGGTCAGGTCGTTGGCCCAGATGACGGCCGACTCCGGCCCGGAGGCCAGATCCGCCGTGATCGTGACCTCGCGGTAGCGCATGTCGACGAGATCGCGGTCCTCGCCGACCGAGCCGTTCTTGCACACCCAGACACCGTTGATCGCCACGTTGAGCCGATCCGGATCGAACGCCGCCCGGGTCGTGCCGATGGCGGACAGCACCCGGCCCCAATTGGGGTCCTCACCGTGGATCGCGCACTTGAGGAGATTGTTCCGGGCGATGGACCGGCCCACCTCCACGGCGTCGTCCTCCGTCGCCGCGTTGACCACCTCGATCCGGATGTCCTTGCTGGCGCCCTCGGCGTCCCCGATCAGCTGGCGGGCCAGGTCGTCGCAGACCGACCGCACCGCCTCGGCGAACTCCTCCGCCGCCGGGGCGACACCCGAGGCACCCGAGGCGAGGAGCAGCACCGTGTCGTTGGTCGACATGCAGCCGTCCGAGTCCACCCGGTCGAAGGTGACCTTCGTGGCCCGGCGCAGCGCCGCGTCGAGACCCTCCGCCGGCACATCGGCATCCGTGGTCAGCACCACGAGCATCGTGGCCAGCCCCGGAGCGAGCATGCCCGCGCCCTTCGCCATGCCGCCGACCGTCCAGCCGTCCCTCGTCACCACGGACGTCTTGTGGACCGTGTCCGTGGTTTTGATCGCGATGGCCGCCTTCTCGCCGCCGTGCTCCGACAGCTCCTTCGCGGCCTTCTCCACGCCCGCGAGGACCCTGTCCATCGGAAGCAGCAGCCCGATGAGACCCGTCGAGGCGACGGCGACCTCACCGGCACCGGTCTCCCTGCCACCCGCGCTCAGGACCTCCGCGACCTTCTCGGCCGTCGCGTGTGTGTCCTGGAAACCCTGCGGGCCCGTACAGGCGTTGGCGCCACCCGAGTTGAGGACCACCGCCGTCAGCTCCCCGGTCCCCAGCACCTGCTGGGACCACAGCACCGGCGCGGCCTTGACACGGTTCGACGTGAAGACGCCGGCGGCGGCGCGACGCGGCCCCTCGTTGACCACCAGCGCCAGGTCCGGATTGCCGTTCTCCTTGATCCCGGCGGCGATACCCGCCGCCGTGAACCCCTTCGCTGCGGTGACGCTCACAGTCCAGCTCCGTTCGCTTCTCCGCCCGCGCAGCGCACCGCCGCGGGCCTCATCGTCATCTGCGGCCCGGCGGCAGCGCGCGCGTCGCTCACAGTCCAGCTCCGTTCGCTTCTCCGCCCGCGCGGCGCACCAGCGCGGGCCTCATCGTCATCTGCGGCCCGGCGGCAGCGCGCGCGTCGCTCACGGGGCGACTCCCGTCGTGGAAAGGCCGGTGTCCTCAGGGAGACCGAGAGCGATGTTCATGCTCTGCACCGCGCCGCCGGCGGTGCCCTTGGTGAGATTGTCGATGGCGCTGATCACGATGATCCGGTGCGCGGCCTCGTCGAACGCGACCTGGACCTGAACAGCGTTGGAACCGTGCACCGACGCCGTCGCCGGCCACTGGCCCTCCGGCAGCAGGTGGACGAACGGCTCGTCCGCGAAGGCCTTCACGTACGCGGCCCGGACGGCGTCGGCCGTCACGCCCGGCTTCGCCTTCGCGGAGCACGTGGCGAGGATCCCGCGGGACATCGGCGCCAGCGTCGGGGTGAACGAGACGCCGACCCGCTCACCGGCCACCGCGCTCAGATTCTGGATCATCTCCGGGGTGTGCCGGTGGCCGCCGCCGACCCCGTACGGCGACATCGAGCCCATGACCTCACTGCCCAGCAGATGCGGCTTCAGGGCCTTGCCCGCGCCCGACGTGCCGGTCGCGGCCACGATCACGGCATCCGGCTCGGCGAGCCCGTCGCCGTACGCCGGGAAGAGCGCGAGCGAGACCGCCGTGGGATAGCAGCCGGGCACCGCGATGCGCTTGGACCCCTCCAGCGCGGCACGGGCACCCGGCAGTTCGGGAAGGCCGTACGGCCAGGTCCCGGCATGCGGAGACCCGTAGAACCTCTCCCAGTCGGCGGCGTCCCCGAGCCGGAAGTCGGCCCCCATGTCGACGACGAGGACGTCCGGGCCGAGCTGCTCGGCCACCGCCGCGGACTGCCCGTGCGGCAGGGCGAGGAAGACGACGTCGTGCCCGGCCAGCTCCTCGGCCGTCGTGGGCGCGAGGACCCGGTCGGCGAGCGGAAGGAGATGGGGCTGCAGAGCGCCGAGCCGCTGGCCGGCGTTGGAGTGACCGGTCAGCGTGCCGATCTCCACCTCCGGGTGGGCGAGAAGGAGACGCAGAAGCTCTCCGCCCGCGTACCCGCTCGCTCCCGCGACTGCTGCTCGTACCGTCATCGAAACCCTCCTCCTGGATGGCATGACTATACGCACAGCCGCAGTTTTATGCAAAGCTCCCGAGGTCCGGTCCGCTCATCCGCTCCGTACCGGCCGCCGCAGCAGGTAGACCGCCGCACCGGAGACCAGGGCCGCCATGCAGGCGATGAAGACGAGGCCGGCGCCTTCCAGGCCGATCGGGTCCGACAGGAGGCCGACGCCGATCACCGGTACCGAGATGCCCGCGTACGCCACCACGAACAGGGCGGAGATCACCGCCGCCCGCCGGTCGGGCGGCGAGGCCCCGGCCACCGCGGAGAGGGCTCCGCGGAAGGCCAGCCCCTGACCCGTCCCGCCGACGAGCGCGCTCAGGACCACCAGGGCGAACACGTCCCAGCGCAGCGCTCCCGCAAGGAAGGCGAGACCGGCGAGGAGCCCCGCGCAGCCCAGGGGCAGCGCCCGTGCCCCCGCCCGGCCGACCATCAGCTGCCCGGCGGTCGAGGCGAAGAAGGCCAGGGCGACGACCAGGCCGCTCACCGCGTGGTCGTGCACGTCCAGGGACTGGGCGAGGAACGCCGGGCTCACCGAGGTGAAGACGCCGAAGAGCGCGAACCCGACGAACGCGGCGGTCGCGGCCGGCGCGAAGACCGCCCGGACCTCCGGGGGGAGGCCGAGCCGCTGCGGCCGCACGGTGCTCACCGGCCGCCGCTCCCGCACGGTCTCCGGGAGCCGGAGCAGGACGGCGGCCGACACCGCCACCAGGGCGAGGTGCACGACGAAGGGCAGATGGAGCGGCCAGGGCGCGTACTGCGCGAGCACACCCGCGAGGAGGGGGCCGCAGCCGAGGCCGCCCATGTTCGCGGCGGTGGCCACGAAGGTGGCGCGGGAGACGTCGGCCTTCGGGGCCAGCTCCATGACGTACGCCGTGGCGGCGCCGGTGAACAGGCCGGCGGAGAGCCCTGACAGCAGCCGGCCGGCATAGAGCCAGCCGAGGCCGGTGGCGCACAGGAAGCAGACGGCGCTCACCGCCGAGAACCCCAGCCCCCAGAGCAGCACAGGCCGCCTGCCGACCGAATCCGACGCGTTGCCCGCCAGGAGGAGGACCCCGATGACCCCGAAGGCGTACACGGCGTACACGACGGTCACGATCAGCTCGGAGAAGCCGAACTTCTCCTGGTAGAGGCTGTAGAGCGGGGTCGGCAGCGTCGTCCCGGCCATGCACACGGCGAACACGGCACCGGCGAGGTAGCACCGACGCCGGCCTCGACGATCACGGTCCATGCCGCCGACGTTAACCCCCGGCGGTGCGGGCCGCCGCGCGTCGGCGCCCATCGGACGCACGGTCCTGGGAGAACCGGCCGCACCCTGCCTTTTTAGCTAATTAGCTCATATGCTAAACAGGTGGGGTGAGCGAGCATACCGACGACCCCGAGCGTCACGATCACGGTCGGCGGCCCGAGCCGGAGGCGGACGCCGGCGAGGCGGGCGTCTTCCGCGCGCTGGCCGATCCCACCCGCCGCCAGATCCTCACCGACCTGCGGGACGGCGAGCTGGCCGCCGGGGAGATCGCCCGCCGGTTCTCGATCAGCGCTCCCTCGATCTCCCGCCACCTGGGAGTGCTCAAGGGCGCGGGTCTGGTCGCCGAACGCCGGGACGGCAACCGGATCCTGTACTCCCTCGTGGAGGACCGGCTCGCCACGAGCGTGGGCCGCTTCCTGAGCGCCGTCTGCCCCGAACAGATCGTCCTGCGCCGCACGGCCTGGCGCGACAAGGGAGCCCCTTCATGAGACCGCCGCGGCTGTCGAGCGTCATCGAGCGCCGGCTCCTCGTCAACTACCGGGTCGACCCGGATGTGGCCGCCCGCCTCCTCCCGGCCGGTCTGCGCCCGCAGCTGGTCCGGGGGCACGCCGTCGCCGGGATCTGCCTGCTGCGCCTCGGCTCCGTGCGGCCGTCCTGGGTGCCCGCCGGGATCGGACTGCGCAGCGAGAACGCGGCCCACCGGGTCGCGGTGGAGTGGGACGGCCCCCAGGGAAAGGAGACCGGCGTCTACATCCCGCGCCGTGACACCGCCTCCCGCGTCAACCGCTGGGCCGGCGGCCGGATCTTCCCCGGCGAGCACGGGCACGCGGACTTCGAGGTACGGGAGAGCGGGGACACCGTGCGGGTGGCCTTCGCGACCCGGGACGGCTCCACGCGGGTGGACGTCACCGCCGAGGTCACGCACGGTCTGGCGGACAGCGAGCTGTTCGCCGACCTCGACGAGGCCTCCGCCTTCTTCCGCGACGGCGCCACGGGCTATTCGGCGACGAGCGCGGGGCCGCACCTCGACGGGCTGCGGCTGCACACCGACGCCTGGCGCGTCGAGGCCGGCCGGATCACCTCGGCCCGCTCCAGCTTCTTCGACGATCCGGACCGCTTCCCGCCGGGGAGCGCCGCGCTGGACTCCGTCCTGCTCATGCGGAACGTGCCGGTGCGGTGGCAGCCGCTGCCGGCCCTGTCCCCGGCCGTCTCCGCGGCCTGCTGAGGCGGGGCGGGCACCGGGGGCGGCGGTCAGCCGCGCGCCGCCCGCCCCGCGCCCTTCACGGCCCGCAGCACCACGAACTTCGGGTCGCCCGCGATCACCTCACAGGAGCCGAAGATGCGGCGCAGCGTCACGTGGTAGCCGAGGTGCCGGTTGCCGACCACCCACAGCTCGCCTCCCGGGCGCAGCACGCGCCGCGCGTCGGTGAACATCCGGCGTGCGGTGCGGTCGGTGGTGGCCTGGTGGCTGTGGAAGGGCGGGTTGTTGAGGACGAGGTCCATCGACTCGGCCGCGAGGTCCGCCATGCCGTCCCCGACCAGGAACTCGGCCGTGCGGCCGGCCCCGCCGTGGGCGCGGAAGTTCTCCTCGGCCGAGGCCACGGCCTGGTACGACTCGTCGGCGAAGACCAGCTCCGCGTCGGGCTCGGCGAGAGCGACGGCCAGGCCGACGACGCCGTTCCCGCAGCCGAGGTCCACGACCCGGGCGCGGCCGAGGTTCCCGGGCAGGTGCCGGAGGAAGAAGCGGGTGCCGATGTCGAGGCGGTCGGCGCAGAAGACGCCGGCCTGGTTGACGACGGTCCTGCCCGCGACGACGGGGACGTCGGCGGGCAGCTCGTACCGGTACGGCCAGGGGTTGCCGCCCCGGTCCAGGGAGGCGTCCGGGGTGCAGTGGATCAGCCGGGCCTTCTTGACGGCGAGCGAGGTGCGCGTGGGGCCGAGGATCCGCTCGAACAGCCGGAGCGTGGAGGTGTGGATGTCCTTCACCATGCCGGTGCCGACGACCACGGTCCCCTCGTGCACGGCGGGCGCCAGGCGGTGCAGCTGGTCCTCCAGGAGCCCGAGGCTCTTGGGCACCCGGACCAGCAGGACGTCGACGCGGGCGGGCGGAAAATCCTGCGTGGTCAGCAGCCGGACCGCCTCCGGGGCGGCGCCCGAGCGGGCCAGGTTGGCCGCCGTCGCCCGCCGGCCGAGGTAGGAGTCGCCGATCTGCACCAGCTCGGCGGGGTGCCGGGCGGCGAGCGCGGTGACGAGAGCGCCCCAGCGGTCGCCGACGACGGCGACCGTGCCGGACAGATCGGTCTCCGCCTCGGCCAGGTGCCGCAACAGGTACTCGTCGGAGGCGTCCCAGGCGCGGAGGGCGTCGCGCGGGTCCTCGGGGAAGCGGGTGAGCGGGAACGTGCCCCATGACGTGGTCAAACGGTTCATCGTGGTCTCAGGCTAGCCGGTCGACCGCGGGCTCCCCGACGGCGACCGCGCCGCGCGCCGGCCCACGGGCCGCGGGAGATGCGTACGGGCCGCAGCGACGGCACGGACCTCGCGGCCGGCCACACGCCGGTGAGGGGCCCCGCACCGCTGCTGGGGCGTGTTTCGAAAGCCCCACTTGCCCCGCGACGCCTGACACGCCCTAGCCGACGGCCGCCTGCAGGTGCAGGTGCCACAGTCCGGGGCGGCCGGTCAGGGTGACCGTGGACAGGGGGCGGACGTCGACGTTCCAGTACGTGGCGGGCGGCGCCTTCAGGGCGTAGACCAGGGCGGCCCGGACGACGGCGGGTTCGGCGACCGCGACGATGGCGCCGTCGTCGGCGGGGCGGGTGTCGAGCCAGCCGCCGACGCGGGAGATGAAGGACAGGAGGGTCTCGCCGCCGTGCGGTGCGGTCCGCGGGTCGGCGAGCCAGGCGTCGACGGCGACCGGGTCGAGGGCGGCCACCTCGGCGAGGGTGAGTCCGCGCCAGCGGCCCATGTCGCAGTCGCGCAGGGCGGGCTGGGCGAGGGGCGCGTAGCCGAGAGCCGCGCCGGTGGCGCGGCTGCGGGGCGTCGGGGAGCAGTAGCGCAGCTCCGCGGCGCCGAGGGGGATGAGGGCGTGCGCCGCGAGCTGCACCTCGTACCAGCCGGCCTCGTCGAGCGGCCGGTCGTCGTCGAACCGTTCGGCGAGCAGGGAGGAGCTGCGCGCCGCTGCGACGAGCGTGACCCGAAGACCCATGGCCGCGATCGTGAGGCCGGAAGCCGGGCAGGTCAAGGGGGCATATGCGCCGCGTCGAACGGACCGGAAAGGCGGCCTGGGGGTCAGTTCAGACCGAGAGCCATCCACATGTCCGGTTCCTCCAGCGGCTCGAAACCGACCTTCTGGTACACACCGTGCGCGTCCGCGGTGGCGAGCATGATGCGCCGCAGGCCGAGCGGGGCCAGGTGGTCGCGCACGGCGGTGACGAGGGCGGTGCCGAGGCCGGTGCCTCGGGCCGGCCTGTCGACGTAGACGTCGCAGAGCCAGGCGAAGGTCGTGTGGTCGGTGACGACGCGGGCGTACGCGGCGATCTCGCCGGTCCCGCGGTGGTAGGCGGCGAAGTTGAGCGAGCCGGCGATGGCCCGGTCCTGGGTCTCGCGGGGGCGGCCGGTCGCCCAGTAGGTGTCGGTGGAGAGCCAGTGATGGATCCGCTCGGCGTCGAGCCGGGCGGGGTCCGTGGAGATCTCGTAGGCGCCGTGCGTGAGCGGGTACGAGGGGGCCGGGTCGGTCATGAGGCAAGGCTTCCAGACCTCTCGGACGGCTGTCATTCCCTTTCCGCGCCCACTCACGGGCGAGGGCCTTCCACCCCCGGCTCACGGGCGGGGCCCTCCCCTCCGGCTCATGGGCGGGGCCCTCCCCCTCGCTCACGCGGGGCCGACTCTCCGGTCGGCTCACGGCGGGCTCCTCGCCGCGCCTCACGGCGTGAGTCCCTCCTCGGCCGCCTCACGGGGTGAGTTCGTCCACGGCGGCCCGCAGCCGCCGTACCCCCTCCGCGATCTCCGTCGACCCCGCGACCCCGGCGAAGCTGAGCCGGATGTGACCCGCGGGTGGTTCGGCGCAGAAGTAGGGGCGGCCGGGTGCGACAGCGACACCGGTGCGCAGGGCGGTGGCGTGCAGCGCGGGCTCGGGGAGACCGTCGGGGAGACGGAGCCAGAGATGGTAGCCGCCGGACGGGATGTGCGGCAGCGCCAGTTCGGGGAGGTGGTGAGCGAGGGCGCCGGTCATCACGTCGCGGCGGCTCTTCAGCTCCTGGGACACGGCACGGAGATGACGGTTCCAGGCGGGCGATCCGACGAGTTCCAGGGCGGCCTCCTGGAGGGGGCGCGGAACGAAGAAGCTGTCGACGACCTGGATGGCGCGGAGCCGCTCCAGGACGGGGCCGCGTGCGGCCAGGGCGCCCACGCGCAGGCTCGGGGAGGTCGCTTTGGTGAGCGAGCAGACGTGGACGACGACGCCGTCGGGGTCCTCGGCGGCCAGGGGTGGGGGCAGTGGCCCGGCGTCCTCGTGGACGAGCCGGCGGGCGAAGTCGTCCTCGATGACGAAGGCCCCGGCCGCGCGCGCGATCCGGACGACGTCGCCGCGCCGCGGGCCGCCCAGGACGGCGCCGGTGGGGTTCTGGAAGAGCGGCTGGCAGACGAGGACCCGGGCCCCGGTGGCCCGGAAGGCGGCTTCCAGCAGCTCGGGGCGGACCCCGTCGGCGTCGGCGGGGACGGGGACGGGCCGCAGACCGGAGGCGCGGGCGACCGCGAGCATGCCGGGATAGGTGGGCGATTCGACGAGGACGGGGCTGCCGGGCGGGGCGAGGGCGCGCAGGGCGGTGGTGATCGCCGACTGGCCCCCGGCGGTGATGAGGATCTCGGCCGCCGTGACGGTGCCGCCGATCTCGCGGGCGAACCACTGGCGCAGTTCGGGGAGGCCGTCGGTGGGCGGCCGCCCCCAGGCGCCCGGACGGCGGCCCGCGCGGGCCAGAGCGGCGGCCATGGCGCGTTCGGGCTGGAGCGAGGGGTGCAGATAGCCGCCGTTGAACTCGACCACTCCGGGCGGGGGCGGGGAGAGCGTGACCAGGACTCCGGAGGCGTCGACGGCCCGGGGCACCAGTTCCGTGGCGGTGTCCGCGCTGAGCGTGACCTCCTGCCAGGAGGTGTCGCCCGCGACCGGGGTGGGTGTGCGGGGTTCGGCCCGGAAGGCGCCGGCTCCGGGGCGGGTGACGACGAGGCCCTCGGCGGCGAGCTGGGCGAGGGCGCGGGTCACGGTCACCGGTGAGACGCGGTAGCGCTCCACGAGCGCACGGCTCGACGGCAGCTTTCCTCCGGGTGAGTAGCGGTCGAGCTCGCTTCTCAGTGATTTCACCAGTTCGCCCACGCTGCTACGCTCGTGCATGACAGCAAAGAATAGCGCTACTCCCCTTCGCCGGATAGCGGTTCGCACCTCCGCCAGGGTCGCGTCGACCGCCACCCCTCCGCAGGAGGGTGCGACCGCCGTCTCGGCCGGTGGCGCCACCGGTCCGGCCGCCTCCCCGCCGGCCCGGGGCACGCTCCTCGCGGCCCTGGGTGTGATCGCGTTCTCGCTCACCTTCCCCTCCACCGTCTGGGGCCTGGAGAGCTTCGGCCCCTGGTCGCTGGTGGCCCTGCGCTCCACGCTCGCCGCGCTCATCGCGGGCTACTTCCTGCTCGCGCGCCGGGTGCCCCTGCCGGAGCGGCGCCACTGGGCGGGGCTCGCGGTCGTCGCCGGCGGTGTGGTCGTCGGCTTCCCGCTGCTGACCTCGCTCGCGCTGCAGTCGTCGACCACCTCGCACGCCGCGGTGGTCGTCGGTCTGCTGCCGCTCACCACGGCCGTGTTCGCCGCCGTCCGCACGGGCCGCCGGCCCTCCCGGACGTTCTGGGCCGCGGCCCTCGCCGGAGCGGCGGTCGTCATCGCCTTCACGCTCCAGCAGAGCGGCGGCGCCCTGTCCGCCGGGGACCTGTACCTCTTCGGCGCCCTGCTCGTCTGCGCCGCGGGCTATACGGAGGGCGGCCGGCTCGCGCGGGTCATGCCCGGCTGGCAGGTCATCGGCTGGGCCCTGCTCCTCTGCCTGCCGCTGATGGCGGTCGGTTCGGTCGTCGCCCTCCGTCTGGAACCGGTCCGGCTGACCGCCCACGGCGTCATCGGCCTGGTGTGGGTGGCCGCCGGTTCGACCTTCTTCGGCCTGTACGTCTGGTACCGGGGCATGGCCGCCATCGGCATCCCCAAGGCCAGCCAGCTGCAGCTCGCCCAGCCCTTGCTGACCCTGGTCTGGTCGGTGTCCCTGCTCGGTGAGCGGCTCGCCCCCGCCGCGCCCGTCGCCGCCGGCGCGGTCCTGGTCTGCATCGCGGTGACCCAGCGGACCAGGGAATGACCGGCCGGCCGGCGGGGCGGCACCGACAGGACAGCCGAGGGTGACGCAGGTCACAATGGCGGGGAGGGGCTCCGTCATGAAGCCCCGCGGGGCGCGAGATGCCCGAGAACCCGAGAAGCCCGGCCGCGAGGAGGCCCCCGGATGCAGGCGAGCGTGGGCGACAAACTGCTGATGCACGGCCGGACCGTCGGTCAGCACGACCGTACGGCCGAGATCACGGAGGTACTGGGGGACAACGGCACTCCCCCGTACCGCGTGCGATTCGACGACGACGGCCACGAGGCCCTGATGTCACCGGGCCCCGACTCCGTCGTGCGTCACCACGAGAAGACCTGAGAGGTCCCTCGACACCTTGAGAAGCCCCCGAGACGCCGAGAGTCAGGACGCGGGCGCGGCGGAGGCCCCCCGGTCGGGGTAGTGGTCGCGCACCACGGCGGTCATCGCCCCGCGCGGGTCCGCCGCGACCTCCTTCGCCGCGAAGAAGCAGTGGCCGCCGACCGACGCGTACCGCTCGGCGAGCGTCAGGTGGCGGGACAGTTCGTCGGCGTCCCGCCACTCGGCCGCCTTGTAGAGCGCTTCCCCGATGTAGAGACCGACGCCGGTGTCCCGCACCACCGCGTCCCACCACGGCAGCAGCTTGGCGTAGTCGACGGCGTTGTGGCCGATGTTCCAGTACAGCTGCGGGATCACGTGGTCGATCCAGCCCTCCCGGATCCATCTGCGCGTGTCCGCGTGCAGGTCGTCGTAGGTCTGCACCCCTCCGCGGGTGTCCGATCCCTCCGGATCGGTGGCGGCGTTGCGCCAGACCCCGAAGGGACTGACGCCGAAGGCGACGCCCTCCCGGAGCTCCTTGATCCGCGCGGCCGTCTCGGAGACGAGCAGATCGATGTTGTTCCGCCGCCATGAGGCCTTGTCCGGGAAGTCCCCGCCGTACCTCTCGTACGCCGGGTCGTCGGCGAAGTCCTCGCCGGCCACCGGGTACGGGTAGAAGTAGTCGTCCCAGTGCACGGCGTCGACGGCGTAGCGCCGCACCGCGTCCAGCATCGCGTCCTGGACGAAGCGGCGGACCTCGGGGAGGCCGGGGTCGTAGAACAGCTTGCCGCCGTAGGGCAGGACCCACTCGGGGTGCCGCCGGGCGGGGTGGCCGGCCGCCAGCCGCGAGGGGTCCGTGTGATGCGCCACACGGTAGGGGTTGAACCAGGCGTGCAGTTCCAGGCCCCGCCGGTGGGCCTCCTCGACGGCCGTGCCGAGGGGGTCCCAGCCCGGGTCGCGGCCCTGGACGCCCGTCAGGCACCCGGCCCACGGCTCGTACGACGAGGGCCACAACGCGTCGGCGCTGGGGCGGACCTGGAGGACGACGGTGTTCAGGCGGCGCTCGACGGCCGTGTCGAGATGGGCCAGAAGCTCCGTGCGCTGCGCGTCGGCGGACAGACCTCCGCGAGAGGGCCAGTCGCGGTTGGCGACCGTGGCGATCCACATGCCGCGAAAAGCCTTCCTGCCGCCCGTCGCAGACCCCCTCGTGCCGTTAAGACCCATATGTCACCCCTCCGGTGTCGGCCACGTCACACGTGCGCGGACAGAGCATGCCCGCCCCGGACGATCGATCATCCGCTCAACCGGAGTAACGTCGTGGGGTCGAGGCGGACGCACCGGAATCACACGGGGGCCCGCCGCCAGAGAAGAGCGAAAGGCACGAGGTGACGGACTCCATGGCC
Organism: Streptomyces sp. NPDC053755; assembly: GCF_040677675.1. Lineage (NCBI taxonomy): Bacteria > Bacillati > Actinomycetota > Actinomycetes > Kitasatosporales > Streptomycetaceae > Streptomyces > Streptomyces sp. NPDC053755. Next base: position 41,659 of record NZ_JBFASK010000026.1, read on the forward strand.
GACATTGAGCGCGTCGGAGTGGTGGGCTGCGGCCAGATGGGCGCGGGCATCGCGGAGGTGTGTGCCCGCAGCGGCCTTGAGGTGATGGTCGCCGAGACCACCGGCGAGGCGCTGGAGATCGGCCGCACGCGGCTCTACAACTCGCTGGGGAAGGCCGCCGAACGCGGCAAGATCAGCGAGGAGGAGCGCGACGCCACGCTGGCGCGGCTCAGCTTCACCACCGACCTGGGCGAGTTCGCCGACCGGGACCTCGTGATCGAGGCCGTCGTCGAGAACGAGCAGGTCAAGACCGAGATCTTCCAGGTGCTCGACCAGGTGGTGACCCGGCAGGATGCCATCCTGGCGTCCAACACCTCCTCGATCCCCCTGGTGAAACTGGCCGTGGCGACCTCGCGGCCCGACGCGGTCATCGGCATCCACTTCTTCAACCCGGCGCCGGTGCAGAAGCTCGTCGAACTGATCCCGGCCCTCACCACGTCCGAGGGCACGATCAGCCGTGCCCAGGCCATGGTGGAGAAGGTGCTGGGCAAGCACGCCATCCGCGCCCAGGACCGTTCGGGCTTCGTGGTGAACGCGCTGCTCATCCCGTACCTCCTCTCGGCGATCCGGATGTTCGAGTCCGGCATCGCGAGCCGTGAGGACATCGACAACGGCATGGAGCTGGGCTGCGCCCACCCGATGGGACCGCTGAAGCTGGCCGACCTCATCGGCCTGGACACCGTCGCCTCCGTCGCGGACTCGATGTACGCGGAGTTCAAGGAGCCGCTGTACGCCGCTCCCCCGCTGCTCCAGCGGATGGTGGACGCGGGCCGGCTCGGCCGCAAGACCGGTTCGGGCTTCTACCCGTACGCCTGAGCACGTCCCCGCACCCGACCGCACGGCCCGTACACCCGCACGGGTACGGGCCGTCCGGCTCCGGGTGCCCCCGCTCCCCCGGTCCCGCTCTCCCCTCCCCGGCGGTCAGCCGATCCGCAGGTGGTGGAGCATCAGCAGTGCGGCGGCCATGTTGGCGGCCGGGACCTCGCCCCGGGCGATCATGTCGGGGACCAGCTTGAGGGGTATCCAGGCGCGGCGCGAGGACTCGAAGGCGTCCTCGGGCGGGCCGATGTACGTGGCGCGCTCGGCCCAGTAGAGGTGGTGCCGGGCGTCGGTGAGGCCGTTGGACGGCTCCACGGTCAGGAGATGGCGCAGGGGCCCGGGGCGCCAGCCCGTCTCCTCCTCCATCTCGCGGGCGGCGGCGGCCTCGGGGTCCTCGCCGTCCTCGACCACACCGGCGGCCAGTTCCCAGCCCCAGCTGTCGGTGATGAAGCGGTGGCGCCACAACATCAGCACCTCGTCGGCCTCGTTGACGGCGGTCGCCACCGCGACCGGGCGGAGCCGGATCAGATAGTGGTCGAGGCGACGGCCGTCCGGGAGCTCGACGTCCGCGAGGTTCACCCGGAACCAGCGGTTCTCATAGACCGGTTGTTCGCTTAGTTTCGTCCACTGCACGTTTCTGCCACCTTCCGATTGGTCGGTGGCAATATGGCAGCAGTCGGGGGCTCACAGGGGAACGCGCAGGGCTCCATCGATGAGGTCCGCCGCCTCCCGCGCGTCCGCGCAGTCACTCGCGAGGAGATGTTCCCGCACCAGCCGCAGCCGGTCCCGCAGGCGCTGCGACTCCATCCCCCGGGCGCCCTCGGTCATCTCCCTCGCCGTCCGCGCCGCCTCGTCGGCCTCCCCCTGCCGCAGCTCGATCTGGCAGAGCATCGCCAGTCGGTGGACCCTCCCCCGGTCGTGGGCCGGGGTCCCCACCGCCGCCTGCGCGTGCTCCCGCGCCGCCGGGAGATCACCCAGACTGAGCAGCGCCTCGGCCACCTGCACGTTCACCAGCCCGGGCTGGACGTAGCCGGTCTCGGCCGGCTCGTGGACGGGACAGATCCGCTCCGCCTCCGCCTCCGCCCGCCGTATGCACGCCAACGCCGCCGTCCCGTCCCCGAGATGGGCGTACGCCTTCGCCTGCATCGCGGAGAGGTCGGCGGCCAGCGCCGGAGTGATCTGCCGTCCGGCCGACCGCAGCGCCGCCTCGGCGAAGGCCACCGCCTGCCGGTACTCCCCCATGAACAGCGACTGGTTGACCAGCAGCGCCACCACGTACGCGCCGAGCCCCCGGTCCCCGCTCGCCTTCGCGAGCCGCAGCGCCTGGTGGAAGTAACGCTGGGCGAGCCCGAGCGCGTCGGAGTCGTACGCGCAGATCCCGGCCACCGCCACCAGGCCGCCCGTGGCCCGGTGCAGTTCCCGCCCGAGGCCGTCGCTGTACGACCCCCGCAGCAGGGGCGCCGTCGCGGAGTTGAGGAAGCCGACGATCCGCACCCGGGTCGCCACCCCGCCCGCCTTGCGGTACATCTGCTCGTAGTGCGCCCGGGCCGCGCGCAGCATGGCGACGTCGGCCATCGACACCCGGGTCAGCCCGTCGCGGGACACGTCGGCGTCCTCCGGCGGGTTCTCCCACTCCCAGACCGGCATCACCGCGGGCGTACCGGTGACGGCCGGGGCGCCGAGCAGGTGCGGCCGCTGCTGTTCGTCGGAGCGCCACAGGGCGGCGGCCCGCTCGACGAAGCCCGAGAGCGGCGAGCCGAGGGCCGGGGCGGCGGCGCCGGGCACACCGAGGCCGATGTCGTCCAGGGTGACCGCGCGCCGCAGCCGTACGGCGAGTACCTCGCAGATCAGGTCGGGCACCTGCCCGCGTGGCCGCTGGCCCTTCAACCACCGCCCGACGGCGGTGTGTTCGTATCGCAGGGCGAGGCCTCGCGCGCGGCCCGCCTGGTTCACCTGGGCGGCCAGGCCGGCGTTCGACATGCCCGCTTCGTCCAGCAGGGCGTCGAGGAGGCTGTTGGGCAGCATGGCCCCTCCGGTGGCTCGGTGGCGCTCAGACTAGTGGAGGGCGGTTTCGCACGGGGTGTGAACGAAGTGCCCGTTTCTCCCGTCCGCGCGCTCTGCCGCCGTACGTCCCGGACCGGTTGACTGAATGCCTCGCCGCAAGGCGACCGGGCCGCCGGCTCCCCCTCTTACAGTGCGGTGGCCCGTCACGCGCCGCCCGTCCTGCTGATCTGCCCGACACTCCGTGGCAGGGCGGGTGGCGCCGCCGGCCGAACCCGCCGCCCGCCGGTCGCTCACCGGTGGGGGGAGGGTGCGGACCGGGTACGGCGCAGCCCGGGTTCGGCGGGCTGCGCCGGCACCCGGGCCCGGTCGTTGCGGACCACCAGCAGGGCCACGTCGTCGGCGAGCCGGCCGCGGGTATGCCGCAGCAGCGCGGTGTGCACGCGCTGGACCAGGGCGGCGGGCGGCACGGGTGCGTCCAGGACCGCCTGGGCGAGGACGGCCTCGAGGCCGAAGAACCGGCCGGCCCGGTCACGGGCGTCCTCCGCCCCGTCGGTGTGCAGGAAGAGCGCCTCGCCCGGGAGGAGGCGGGTGCAGGCGTACGGGGTGAGGTCGGCCGGTAGCGGAAAGGCGCCGAGCGGGGGCAGCGGGTCGCCGACGGGGACGGCCTCGACGCGGCGGCCGAGCCGGTACGGGCCGGGATGCCCGCAGTCGAGGGCGTACACCTCGCCGTCCGGGCGGATCTCCAGGAGCAGGACGGTGACGAACTCCTCGGCCGCCGGATGCTCCGGCTCGCACCCGGCGCGGGCGGGGTGCTCGTCGCGTGCCCGCTCGCGCAGGTGCCGCGCCAGCGCCCGGTCGAGGCGGCGCAGCACCCCGCCGAGCTCCGGCTCGTCGTGGGCGGCCTCGCGGAAGCTGCCGAGGACGGCGACGACCGCGCCGAGGGCGGCGAGGCCGTGTCCCCGCACGTCGCCGATGACGATCCGCACGCCGTAGGGGGTGGCCACCGCCTCGTACAGGTCCCCGCCGACGGACGCGCCGCGGGAGGCCGAGAGCTGGCCGGCGGCGACGGCGAGACCGTCGAGCCGGGGTGGCGGCGGCCGCAGCAGCACCCGCTGGGTGGCGTGCGCGATGGCGCGGACCCGCTCCAGCTCGCGGGAGAGACCGCGCCGGATGCCGAGGATCAGGCCCGTGCCGACCGTGAAGAAGACGACGCTGGTCGCGATCCGCATGGGCAGCCCCGGCTGCCGGGCCAGCGGACACCCGAGCTTCCAGGTCACGGCGACGAGACCCCAGAGAGTGGGAAGGGCGAGCGGCCTCAGCCGGCGAAGCCGTGAGCCCTCGGAGAGCAACGCACTTGTACGGATCACGCACGGCCTTTCCGGAGGCCCTGCAGCGCCCGAAGGCACTGCGGCGCACAGGTCCGCCCCTGTGGCCGCGTCGATTGTCCCGACGGGACGGGGTGCGGCGGAACACCCTCCGCCCATCTCACCCGAAGGAGTGAGCACCCCCATCGCGCCGCCGCTCACCACCCGGTCCGGCGCCCGCACGCGTGGGCGTCCTCCGGAATCGCGTACGCCCCGGTGTGCGCCGGTGTGCGCCGGTGTGCGCCGGGCGGGGAACACCGGAGGGGGCCGGTCCGGTGTGGGGCACACCGGACCGGCCCCCTCCGGGAACAGTCCGCCGTCAGGCGCCGCGCAGGGTGGCTCCCGTGCGTTCGGCGGCGAGGGAGACGGCCGCGTCGCGTGCGGCGGTGGCCTCCTCGACGGTGAGCGTGCGGTCCGTGGCGCGGAACTTCAGCGCGTACGCCAGGGACTTCTTGCCCTCGCCGAGCTGGTCGCCGGTGTACACGTCGAACAGCCGGATGGCCTCGAGCAGTTCACCGGCGCCGTCGCGCAGCGCGGCCTCGACCGTGTCGGCCGGGACCGCCGCGTCGACGACCAGGGCGACGTCCTGGGTGGCGACCGGGAAGGAGGAGATCCGCGGGGCCTTGAGGGGACCCTCGTTCGCCTGCTCCACCAGGTCCAGGTCGATCTCCATCGCGCAGGTGCGGTCCGGCAGTCCGAGCGCCTTGACGACGCGCGGGTGCAGCTCGCCGCCGTGGCCGACGAGGACCTTCTCGCCGTTGACGACCACGTGGAACGCGGCGCAGCGGCCGGGGTGCCACGGGGCGTGCTGGTCGGCGCTGATGAGCAGCTCGACACCGCTCTCGGCGGCCACCGTGCGGGCGGCCTGGATCGCGTCGGCCCAGTCGGCCGGGCGGCCCTTGCCCCACCAGCCGGCCTGCTCACGGGCCCCGGCGAGGACGACGGCGGCCCGGCGCGGCTGCGCGGGCAGCGCGGCGTTGACGGTGGCGATCTCCTCGTCGGTGGGCCGGCGGTCGACGGGCAGCCGCACGGCGACCCCGGGCCGGTCGCCCGGCCGGAAGACCAGTCCGGTCTCGAAGAGCGCCAGGTCGTGGCTGCCCCGCCCGTCGTTGCGGCGCAGCGCGCCGAGCAGACCCGGCAGCAGCGTCGTACGGAGCGCCGGCTCCTCGTCGGAGAGCGGGTTGACCAGGGTGACCACCCGGCGGCGGGCGTCGTCCTCGTCCAGGCCGAGCTGGTCGAAGACCTGCGCGCCGATGAACGGGTAGCTCAGCGCCTCGACGTAACCGGCGGCGGCCAGCGCGCGGCCGACCCGGCGGTAGGTGCGCTGGCGCTCGGTGAGTCCGCGGCCGGCCGGCGGCTTGGGCAGCGTCGAGGGGAGGTTCTCGTACCCCTCGAGCCGGATGACCTCCTCGGCGAGGTCGTTCGGCTCGTTCAGGTCGGGACGCCACGTCGGGACGGTGACGACCAGCTCGTCCTGGCCGTAGACGTCGCAGCCGATCTCCTGGAGGCGGCGCACGACGGTCTCGCGGCCGTAGCCGACGCCCGCCACGCGGTCCGGGTGGTCCGCCGGCATGGCGACCGTGCGGGGCGCGGACGGTGCGAGGATCTCGGTGACGCCGGCCTCGGCGGTGCCGCCCGCGAGGAGCACGAGCAGGTCGACGGTCCGCTGCGCGGCGGCGGCCGCCGCCTGCGGGTCGACCCCGCGCTCGAAGCGCTTGGACGCCTCGGAGGCCAGCTTGTGGCGGCGGGCCGTGCGGGCGATGGAGATCGGGTCGAAGTGCGCGGCCTCGATGACGACCTCGGTCGTCGCACCGGCGAGGTCGGTGTGGTCGGCGATCTCGGTGTCGGCGCCGCCCATGACGCCCGCGATGCCGATCGGCCCGCGGCTGTCGGTGATGACCAGGTCGGCGGCGTCGAGGACGCGCACGGCGCCGTCGAGGGTGGTGATCTTCTCGCCGTGCTCGGCGCGGCGGACACCGATGGGGCCGTCGAGCCGGGTGCGGTCGTAGGCGTGCAGCGGCTGGCCGAGCTCCAGCATCACGTAGTTGGTGATGTCGACGGCGAGCGAGATCGGGCGCATGCCGGCCTTCTGGAGGCGGCGGCGCAGCCAGATCGGGGAGCGCGCCTCGGGGTCCAGCCCCACGACCGTACGGGCGGTGAAGCGGTCGCAGCCGATGGGGTCGGTGATCTGGACCGGGTAGCCGTACGAGTTCGGCGCGGGCACGTCGAGGAGCGCCGGGTCGCGCAGCGGCAGGCCGTAGGCGATGGCGGTCTCGCGGGCGACTCCGCGCATCGAGAGGCAGTAGCCGCGGTCGGGGGTGACGGCGATGTCGAGGACCTCGTCGTACAGCTCCAGGAGCACGGTGGCGTCGATGCCGACCTCGTGCTCCGGCGGGAGCACGATGATGCCGTGGGTGCCGTCGTCGCCCATGCCCAGCTCGTCGCCGGAGCAGATCATGCCGCGGGAGACCCGGCCGTACGTCTTGCGCTCGGCGATCCGGAAGTCACCGGGCAGCACGGCGCCGGGGAGCGCCACGACGACCTTGTCGCCCTCGGCGAAGTTCCGGGCGCCGCAGATGATCTCCTGGGGCTCGCCGGTGCCGTTGGCCTGGCCGACGTCGACGGTGCAGAAGCGGATGGGCTTCTTGAACTCCGTCAGCTCCTCGATGGTGAGGACCTTGCCGACCACCAGCGGGCCGGTCAGTCCGGCGCCGAGCCGCTCGACGGTCTCGACCTCGAGTCCTGCCGAGATGAGCTTGGCCTGGACGTCGCGTCCGGTCTCCGTCGCCGGCAGGTCGACGTACTCCCGCAGCCAAGAAAGCGGGACCCGCATCAGATCTCCATCCCGAACGGCCGGGTGAACCGGACGTCACCCTCGACCATGTCTCGCATGTCATCGACGTTGTGGCGGAACATCAACATCCGCTCGATTCCGAACCCGAAGGCGAATCCGCTGTACCTCTCCGGGTCGACACCGCAGGCGACGAGCACCTTGGGGTTGACCATGCCGCAGCCGCCGAGCTCGATCCAGCCCTCGCTGCCGCAGGTGCGGCAGGGCCGGTCGGCGTCGCCGACGGACTCGCCACGGCAGACGTAGCAGAGCATGTCCATCTCGGCGGACGGCTCGGTGAAGGGGAAGAAGTTCGGGCGGAGCCGGGTCTTCATGTCGGGCCCGAAGAGCGCCTGGACCATGTGGTCGAGGGTGCCCTTGAGGTCGGCCATGGTCAGGCCCTCGTCGACGGCGAGCAGCTCGATCTGGTGGAAGACCGGGGTGTGCGTGGCGTCCAGCTCGTCGGTGCGGTAGACGCGGCCGGGGCACACGACGTAGACCGGGGGCTCCCGGTCGATGAGCGTGCGGGCCTGCACCGGGGAGGTGTGGGTGCGCAGCACGACACCGGACTCGTCGCCGGTGGTGCCCTCTGGGCCCTGGACGAAGAAGGTGTCCTGCATCTGGCGCGCCGGGTGGTCCGGCACGAAGTTGAGGGCGTCGAAGTTGAACCACTCCGCCTCGACCTCGGGGCCTTCGGCGACCTCGTACCCCATGGAGACGAAGACGTCGGCGACCCGCTCCATGAGCGTGGTCAGGGGGTGGCGGGCGCCGGGCGGGGTGCGGTCGTACGGCAGCGTGACGTCCACCGCCTCCTCGACCAGCACGCGGGCGTCGCGGTCGGCCTCGAGTTCCGCCTGGCGGGCGGCGAGGGCCTTGGAGACGACGCCGCGGGCCTGGCCCACGAGCTTGCCGGCCGCGGCCTTGGCCTGCGGCGGCAGCGCGCCGATCTCACGGTTGGCCAGCGCGAGCGGCGAGGTGCCCCCGGTGTGCGCGGTCTTCGCGTGTGCGAGCGCGTCGAGGTCACCCGCGGCGGCGAAGGCGGCGAGCGCCTCGTCCCGCATGCGCTCGATCTCTTCCGGTTTCAAGGCCTCGACCTCGACCGGGTCGTACGACTTATTGGGTGCGGACATTTCTTCCCGTGCTTCCGTTTGGCTGGCTGGGCGGCCCCGCTCGACGACAAGGGCGCAAACGTGCCAAAGGTCGAGTCTAACGGGGTGCGAGGACGCGAATGAGCCCGTGGGCGGGCCGGGCGGCCGATGATCTCGTCAGGCGAGATAGGCCGGGGCAGCCACGGGCAGGATAAATCGGAACTCGGCGCCGCCGCGGGGGCCGCGGCCGACGGTGATGGTGCCGCCGTGGGCCTCGACGATGCCCTTGACGATGTAGAGGCCCAGCCCGGTGCCACCGCGCTTGCTTCCCCGCCAGAAGCGGGTGAAGACGCGCCCCATCGACTCCTCGGGGATGCCGGGACCTTCGTCGCTCACGGTGACCGCCGTCCCCTTCTCTCCGTCGGTGGTGGCGCAGGTGGGCGCCACCTCGATGGTGACGGTTCCCTCGCCGTGGCGCACCGCGTTTTCCAGGAGGTTGCCGAGGATCTGGTCGATCTTGTCGGGATCGGCCCAGAGATCGGGCAGCCCGGGCCGTACGCGGACGAAGAAGCGGTCGGGGGACTGGCCGCCGGCGGTGTGGGCCTGGATGTGGCGGCCGACGGCGGCGGCGATGTCGACCGGCTGGCGGCGCACCTCGAGCCGGCCGGAGTCGATCCGGGAGATGTCGAGGAGCTCGGCGATGAGCCGGGTGACGCGGTTGGCGTCGGCGTCGACGGTCTCCAGCATGAGGCGCTTCTGGTCGTCGGTGAACCGCTCCCACTTGGCGAGCAGGGTCGCGGTGAAGCCCTTGACGGAGGTCAGGGGCGAGCGCAGCTCGTGGGCGACGGTGGCGATCAGTTCGGCGTGGCTCAGCTCGGTACGGCGGCGGGCCTCGGTGCCGCGCAGGGAGACCACGACCCGCAGGACGGGGCCGGTGGGGTGCCCGCGGACGTAGCGCGCGGAGACGAGGACCTCGCGGCCGCCGGGCAGGAGCAGATTGCGCTCGGGCTGGCCGCGGCGGGTGGCGAGCCCGCCGTAGGGGTCGGTGAGCGTCCACCAGCGGCGGCCCTTGAGGTCCTCCAGGGGCAGGACCTGTTCCAGGGGGGCGCCGAGGGCGTCGTCGCGGGAGACGGAGGTGAGGCGGGCGGCGGCGGCGTTGAAGCAGACGACCAGGCCGGTCGCGTCGGCGACGACGAGTCCGTCGGGCAGGTCGTCGGGGTCGATGCCGGGCCGGTGGCCGTGCTCCGGGGCACGCGGCTCGGAGCCCCGTCCGTCTGTGGGCCTGTCCGTGCCGACCGTCATCCCCGTTCCCCACCCCTCCGTGTAGCGCAGTGGGCCCCCGAGCCCGTCACCCTACTAGGTGGAGGTGACGGAGTGGACCCCCTCAGGCGGTGGTTCGGGGGCGCTGGGCACGCGCGGAGGCGTACAGGCACACGGCGGCGGCCGTCGCGAGGTTGAGGCTCTCGGCCTTGCCGTGGATCGGGACGCGTACGACGGCGTCGGCGAGCGCGCGGGTCTCCTCGGGCAGGCCCCACGCCTCGTTGCCGAAGACCCAGGCGGTGGGTCCCCCCATGGTGCCGGCGTCCAGCTCGTCGTCGAGGTCGTCCTCGCCGGCGCCGTCGGCGGCCAGGATCCGCACCCCCGCGCTCTTCAGACCGGCGACGGCCTGCTCGACCGGGACGCCGACGGCGACCGGGAGGTGGAAGAGGGAGCCGACGGAGGCGCGGACGGATTTGGGGTTGTAGAGGTCGACGGAGGCGTCGGTGAGGACGACGGCGTCGGCTCCGGCGGCGTCGGCGCAGCGCAGGACGGTGCCGGCGTTCCCCGGGTCGCGGACGTGGGCGAGGACGGCGACCAGCTTGGGCCTGGTGGCGAGGATCTCCTCGAACGGCGAGTCGAGGAAGCGGCAGACCCCGACCAGGCCCTGCGGGGTGACGGTCTGGGAGACCTCGGCGAGGACGGCGTCGGAGGCGTGGTGGACCCGGGCCCCGGCCGCGTGGGCGGCGTCGACGATCCCGGCGTACCTCTCGGCGGCCTCGACGGTGGTGAAGAGCTCGACGAGCGTGGGCTCTCCCCCGCTGCCGCGGTGCTCGACGGCCTCGCGGACGGCCTGCGGGCCCTCGGCGATGAAGAGGCGGTCCTTGCCCCGGAAGTTGCGCTTGGCCAGCCGCCGGGCGGCGACGACGCGCGGCGAACGCGGGGAGATCAGCTCGGGGGTGCCCATGGGGTCGGCGGCTCTCTTTTCGTGCGTACGAGAGGGGTGCGAGGCGGGGTGCGGGTGGCGCGGGACGGGGCCGGGCGCCGGGCGGGCGGACCGCCCGGCGTCCCCGGTGTGCCCGGAACGCGCCGGACCCGCAGGCGCGGGGCCTGCGGGTCCGGGCGGAAGCACTGCGGCCTGGGAGATCAGGCGGCGGCCTTCGGGGCGTTGACGTCGGCCGGCAGAGCCTTCTGCGCGACCTCGACCAGCGCGGCGAACGCGTTGGCGTCGTTGACGGCCAGCTCGGCGAGGATCTTGCGGTCCACCTCGATGTTGGCGGCCTTCAGACCCTGGATGAGGCGGTTGTACGTCATGCCGTTCTGGCGGGCAGCGGCGTTGATGCGCTGGATCCACAGCTGACGGAAGTCGCCCTTGCGCTTCTTGCGGTCGTTGTAGTTGTAGACCAGCGAGTGGGTGACCTGCTCCTTGGCCTTGCGGTACAGGCGCGAACGCTGACCGCGGTAGCCGGAGGCCGCCTCGAGGATCGCCCGGCGCTTCTTGTGGGCGTTGACTGCCCGCTTGACGCGTGCCACTTGTTAACTCCTTGTAGCGGGGCCGTGGTTGGACTCACACGACCCGGAAACGAATGGGGCCCGGACTGGGCCGGTGGCTCCCGGTCACCGGGAGCCGGAGATCAGTCAGATGCCCAGCATCTTCTTGATCTTGGCCGCGTCGCCCGGGGCCATCTCGGCGTTGCCGGTGAGGCGGCGCGTCAGCTTGGACGACTTGTGCTCGAGCAGGTGGCGCTTGCCGGCGCGCTCGCGCAGCACCTTGCCGGAGCCGGTGATCTTGAAGCGCTTCTTGGCACCGGAGTGCGTCTTGTTCTTCGGCATCGCGCCGTATCTCCTCGTCAGTGGCGCTCCCCCCGGTGCGGGCACCGGGCGACCGGGAGCGTCAATTCTTGGTGTGGTGGTTCCGGGCGAGGCCCGGGGCTGCCTGGAGGGCAGCCCCTCGGGTCACGCCTCGGGGTTCTCGGCCGGAGCCTCGGCGGAAGCCTCGGTCGCGGTCTCCGGGGCCGGGGCCTCGGCGGACTCGTCGGACGAACCGCCCTGACGCTCCGCCTTGCGCGCGGCCTGGGCCTCGCGCGCCTCGGCCATGGCCTCGGTCTTCTTCTTGTGGGGGCCGAGAACCATGATCATGTTCCGGCCGTCCTGCTTCGGGTTGGACTCGATGAAGCCAAGCTCCTCGACGTCCGAAGCCAGTCGCTGCAGCAGACGGAAGCCAAGCTCGGGGCGGGACTGCTCACGACCACGGAACATGATCGTGATCTTGACCTTGTCGCCCTGCTTGAGGAACCGGACGACGTGACCCTTCTTGGTGTCATAGTCGTGCGGGTCGATCTTCGGCCGGAGCTTCATCTCCTTGATGACCGTGTGCGCCTGGTTCTTGCGCGCCTCACGGGCCTTCATGGCCGACTCGTACTTGAACTTCCCGTAGTCCATGAGCTTGCACACGGGCGGACGGGCGTTCGCCGCGACCTCGACCAGATCGAGGTCGTACTCCTGTGCGAGCTCCAGGGCCTTGGCAAGCGGAACAATCCCGACCTGCTCGCCGCTGGGTCCGACAAGTCGCACCTCGGGAACGCGAATCCTGTCGTTGATGCGGGGCTCGGCGCTGATGGATCCTCCTCGGTAGCACCACGCGACCGCCTGGCGGACGGACGCGCATGTCTGTTTCAGTGAGACCAACCGCGCCGGAACAAGAAAAATGCCCCGGACGGGACACAGGCGGGGCTCCACGGAAATACCGGAGCACCGCCGCGATCAACCGCGGGGCGCACATCGGGCGGCTTCCATCGTCCGTACGGAACGATGGGCGCCGCCTGACCGGTGACCCGCCGCCCGTGAGGGCGGTCAGGTGGGAAGTCGGAGCCTCCACTTGTGGGCCGGGCACACACGTGTCCGGCCGGTCGTTACACAAGGTTAGCACCGACCGCGCCGCTTTGCTAACGGAGGACCCGCGGCACTCCCCCGTCCACCGCGGCTTATCGTGTGGGGCATGAGCGAAACGCCCCACACCGAGTCCGCGGACTCCCCCGACTTCGACGCCATGACCCGCGACATCGCGGAGGTCCCGGCCGTCGAGGTGATCGTGACGGTCGCCGTCAACCTGATGAGCGCCGCCGCGGTGAAGCTCGGGCTCACCGAGGAGGGCGAGGAGCACAAGGACCTCGACGAGGCCCGCAAGCTGATCCACGCCCTGGCGGGCCTGCTCGACGCCGGCGCCACGGAGATCAGCTCCTTCCACGCGGCGCCGCTGCGGGACGGCCTGAAGTCCCTGCAGCTCGCCTTCCGCGAGGCCTCCTTCGTCCCGGACGAGCCGGGCCAGGGGCCGGGCGAGAAGTACACCGGACCGGTGTACGGCTAGGACAGTCGCCAGAGGAGAGGGGCGGGACCCGTCGGTACCGACGGGTCCCGCCCCTTCGTCGTGCGCACGCCATCGGCCTGGGGACGGGCCGCCAGGCGCGCGTCGGCTCCGGCGCGGCCCACGTACCCTGCGATCGCCTCGTCCCTACGCGCTCAGGCTGTGGCCCCCCGCACGCTCAGGCGTCGTCCCTGACGTAGAACGGCTCGCCCGGAGGCGTGGCGCCGGCCGGCAGGAGGGCCAGGTCGAGGCCGCGGACCAGACGAGCCCTCAACGTCTCGTCGGCGGCCAGCAGCCGGGCGACCCGCTGGGCCGCCTCCGCCGGGGCCGCGTCCGGCGCCATGACGAGGGCGAGGGTGCCGTCGGCGCTGCCGGGGCCGAGATGGGCGCGCAGCACGGCGGGCTCCGTGGCGACGGCGGCGCGGACCGCCTCCCGTACCGCCGGGTCCTCCAGCGGGTCCACACTGTGGCGGCCCTCCGCGAGGGCCAGCAGGGCCGGACCGGTCACCTGGTAGGGCACAGGTCCCGCCAGGTCCAGGACGAGCGTGTCCGCCTTCTCGTGCGCGGCCGCCTGGAGCGCCTGGTGGAGCGGTACGGCGACGGGGCGGGCGGCCGGATCCCACAGGGCCAGGGAGGCGAGCGAGGTGAAGGCGGGCAGCGCCCGGCGGTCGCCCGCGGTCAGGGTGGGCACGGCCATGTCGCTGGTCTTCTCGCGGCGCAGCCCCGTCTCGGGGTCCTCCTCGACCTCGCCGAGCACGGCCACGACGGGCACGAGCAGGCGCGCGTCCCGGAGCGCCCGGAGGACGGGGCCGTGGGCGGTTCTGTCCTCCGCCCACGCCGCGAGGGCCTGGGCGAGCCGCGGGTCGGCGGTGCCGTCGTCGTCGGAGAAACCGGGGTCAGGGATGTTCTTGAGCGCCACGCGACGAGCCTAGCCGCAGCGCTCACGGCGCATGCCCCCGGTCCGGGTCGGGAGCCCGGGGCCGACGGGCGCGGGGCGGGGGACGGGGGACGGGAGGGCGGTCGGGCCTCAGCGGGGCGGGCGGGGGCCGGTGTGGGCGGTGCGCCACAGCACCACCGCGGCGGCGAGCAGCAGGGCGCCGAGGCCTCCCGCGACGGGGGCGAGCAGGCCGACCGGTTCGCCGTCGTCGGCGGCCGGGCTCGGTCCCGGCCCGAAGTACCGCCCGCCGTAGCCGGCGGCGGCGTTCTTGATGTCGGAGCCCTTCAGCGAGGCCCCGGCCTCGATCGCGGCGGCCGGGTCGACCGTCCCGTACCCCTTGGCGTCGCTGCGCCCGGCCTTGGGGCGGTTGCGGGCGGTGTCGGTCAGCAGCCTCTTGACCTGGGCGGGGGTCAGGTCGGGGTGGGCGGAGCGGACCAGCGCCACGGCGCCGGAGACGAAGGCGGCGGCGGCGCTGGTGCCCCAGCCCTGGTAGTAGCGGCGGTCGGGGTCGGCCATGACGATGTCGACGCCGGGCGCGCTGACCGTGGCGTACCAGCGACTGGTGGAGAAGGAGGCGTGGGTGCCGTAGCGGTCGACCGCGGTGACGGCGATGACGCCCGGGTAGGCAGCGGGGAAGGAGATGTGGTCGCCCTTCTCGCCGCCGTTGCCGGCCGAGGCCACCACCGAGACGCCCTTGGCCAGGGCGTACTGGACGGCGGCGTCCTCGCCGGCGTCGGGGTGGGCGGACTCCGAGTCGTCGCCGAGGGAGAGGTTGATGACGTCGGCGCCGTGGTCGACGGCCCAGCGAATGCCCTGGGCGAGGGCGGTGCCACGGGACTTGCGGGCCTTGTCCCGGGCCTTGTCGGTGCCTTCGAGGATGACCCGGACGGGCAGGATCCTGGCCTGGGGCGCGACGCCGAGGACCCCGTCCTGGCGGTCGGGGCCGTGGCCGTGCCCGGCGATGATGCCGGCCATGGCGGTGCCGTGACGGGCCCAGGCGCGATCGCCCTGCCGCGCCCCGAAGCCGATCAGGTCCTTGCCGGTGAGGACCGAGCCGGCCAGGTCGGGGTGGTCGGCGTCGACGCCGGTGTCGAGGACGGCGACGGTGACGCGCTCCCCCTCGGTGGTGCGCCACGCCTCCTCGGTGCGCAGGGCTTCCAGGCCCCACTGCTGGGCGCGGATGCTGTCGGCGTGTGCGGGGGTGGTGGTGGCGGGGAGGACGGCGAAGGCGGCGGCGAGGAGGGTCGCGGCGGTACGCGTACGGCGGGCGGTCACCGGTCGTCGTCCTTCGTCACGGCCGCGGCCACGGTCGTGCGCAGGCCGCGCTCGACGCCGTCGGCGACTCCCTTGGCCTCATGGCCGAGGCCTGCCTGGGCGGGCGCGGTGGTCCGGTCGGCTGTCATGGCCTGGGCGGCGGGCTCGGGGCTGACGGAGCGGCCGTCGGCGAACCCGGAGACGGAGAAGACGACGACGGGCAGGTCGGGCAGGGCGCGCGTCCACCAGCTGGCGCGCTGGCCGGCGCCGAAGCGTTCGGCGACCGTGCCCGGCGCGGACAGCGGCGGGGGGACGTCGTCGCCGATCAGCGGCCCGCCCAGGGAGCGCATGGTGGCGGGGTCGGCCGGGGTGAAGGCCATGCCGACGGTGATGACGCTGCTGGCGGTGGCGTCGGTGTACGTGGCGCGCAGGACCCGGTCGCAGCCGGCGGGGCGCAGGGCCGTGAGAACGCTCCGGGGCAGGACGGCGGCGGAGCACGGGGCGTCGGGGGCGACGACGACGCGCGTCCAGGTGCGGGCCGCGCCGCCGGGGCCGGCCTCGGGTCCCTTGAGGGTGCGGGGGAAGAGGGTGTCCACGGGAGCGTTGTGCCAGAGGGTCCTGGTCAGGGAGAAGCCGGGGGGCTCCGGGGGCTCGCCGACGTCGCTGGCCGCGAGGACCGCCCCGGCGGCCGCGCCGCCGATGAGCCCGAGTCCCACGACGAGGCACACGCCGGCCGCGGCGACGCGCCCGACCCGGCGCTCGCGGATGGGGCGGAGCCGTGTGGTCGTCTCGGTGAGCGTCTCGGGCGGCACGGTGTACGCCCGGTAGGCGCCGTAGGTCCCGTACGCCTGCTCCGGCCGCGCCTCCCGCTCCGGCCACTCCGCCTCGGGCCGGGCGGAGCCGGCGTACGCGGGCCCGGGCGGAGCGGCGGGCCGGGGCGGCTCGGGGCGGCGGGGGTCGCTTGGCGTGCGGGGCGCGTCCGTGGCGTGCTCGGGGCGGCGGGGGCCGCCCGGCGTGCGGGGCGCGTCGGGCTGCCGCGCGGCGGGCGTCGTGCCAGGGCGGGGTGCGGTGCCGGAAGAGGGGCCGGTGCCGCGGATCGGCCGGAGCCGGGCCGTCGTCTCGACGGCGGGCGCCTCGGCCGGCTGCGGCGGTACGCCGGGGCGGCCGCCGCCTCGGCCGGTGGACGGTGCGCCGCCGGGTCGCGAGGGCGGGCTGCCCGGCATGCGCGGGGGCCCGGCGGGGTGCGGCGGGGCGTTCTCGGGCGCGGAGGGGCCGGACGCGTACGCGCCGGACGTCCTGGAGGAGGGAAGCGCCGTGGAGGAGCCGGGCGGGGTGGAGGGGCGCGCGTCGTCGGCGGGGCGCGAGGGGGCCGGAGCGGGGGGCGTCGGCGGGAGCAGTGCCTCGGTGATGCGGGACGACGTGGGAGGGTGCGCGTCGGTGGTCATACCCGTCCCCCTGGTCGTTCTGGCAATGCCCGTCACTCTACGGGCTGTTCCCCCCTGCGCGGGAACCGAGGGGCTACCCTGCCGTAACCCCGTCTGGCAAGCTCGGCCCATGACTCCCCGCGCCGCCGACCGGGCCCGGTACGACCGGGCCACCGCCGATCTCGACGCGCCCGTGGCGATCGTCGACCTGGAGGCGTTCGACGCCAATGCCGACGATCTCGTCCGCCGGGCCGGCGGCAAGCCGATCCGGGTGGCGAGCAAGTCCGTACGGTGCCGCGCGCTGCTGGAGCGGGTCCTGGCGCGCGAGGGTTTCGCCGGGATCATGTCGTTCACGCTCGACGAGTCCCTGTGGCTGGCCCGCGCGGGCTTCGACGACGTGCTGCTCGCCTATCCCTCCGCCGACCGGGCCGCCTTCGCCGAGCTGGCCGGCGACCCCAAGCTCGCCGCCGCCGTCACCGTCATGGTGGACGACCCGGCGCAGCTCGATCTGATCGACCACGCCCGGGCCGGCGGTGACGAGGAGATCCGGGTCTGCCTGGAGCTCGACACCTCCCTCCGGCTGCTCGGCGGGCGGATCCGGGTCGGCGCCCTGCGCTCCCCGCTGCGCGAGCCCGCCCAGCTCGCCGAGCTGGCCCGGTCCGTCGCCCGCCGCCCGGGCTTCCGGCTCGTCGGGATCATGGCGTACGAAGGGCATGTGGCCGGCGTCGGGGACGCGCTCGCCGGGCGGCCGCTGCGCTCCCGGGCGATCCGGCTGATGCAGGCCGCCGCCCGCAAGGAGCTGGCGGAGCGCCGCGCCGCCGTGGTCCGTGCGGTGCGGGCGGTCGCGCCGGACCTGGAGTTCGTCAACGGCGGCGGCACCGGCAGCGTGCAGCACACGGCGGCCGAGGAGGCGGTGACCGAGATCGCCGCCGGGTCGGGGCTCTTCGTGCCGCGCCTCTTCGACAACTACACGTCCTTCACCGGCCGTCCCGCCGCGCTCTTCGCCCAGCCGGTCGTGCGGCGTCCCGGCGTCGGCGTGGTGACGGTGCTCGGAGGCGGCTATCCGGCGTCCGGCGCGGCGGGGCCGGACCGGCTGCCCGTGCCGTACCTGCCGGAGGGGCTGCGGTACGACCCGCAGGAGGGGCCGGGCGAGGTGCAGACGCCCCTGCTCGGCTCCCCCGCCGACGACCTGCTCATCGGGGACAAGGTGTGGTTCCGGCATGCGAAGGCCGGTGAGCTGTGCGAGCGGTTCGACAGCCTGCGGCTGGTCGAGGGCGACCGGATCACGGCGACGGTGCCGACCTACCGGGGCGAGGGCCGCACGTTCCTCTGAGCCGCGCCGGGATCCGGCCGGTCAGGATCCGGCCGGTCAGGACCCCGGGGTGATCGGGGCGCCCACGCCGCCGTTCGTCGTGCTGCCGATGGGGAGGATCCCCCGGATGATCTCGTCCATCGCTGCGAGCGGCGGGCCGTCGGGTCCCGCGTCGAAGGCGAAGCGGACGACGACCGGGGACTCGCTGCCGAGCGGGGAGGGGAAGGCCAGCGACTGGACGTAGGCGCCGGGCCCCTTGCCCGTGGTGACCCGCCAGCGCACCAGATAGCCAGTGCGGCCGGCGACGACGGCGGGGCGGGCCGCGATCTGCCGGTGGGAGACGATCCCGCCGTAAGGGCGGTTGCCGAGGACGTCGTCCTCGTAGAAGGCGTCGGCGGCCAGGGCGATGTCCTCCTTCGCGAGCGCCTCCGGGGTGGCGGCGTCCGTGCCGGACGGCGTGCGGGAGTCGACCGTGCCGCGGCGGCAGTCGACGGTGGGCGCGCCGGGGCAGGGATAGGTGCCCACGGTCGTGACCGTCGGCATGCCGCCCGCGGTGTAGCGCGGCTTCTCCCAGCCGTCGATCACGGGCAGGCTGATGCCGTTGAGCTGGTCGGCCACACGCGTCGGGTCCTCGCTCGACGGGTCGGCCGAGGACGACGTGGTCGGGGCCGCCGAGGTGGTGGTCGGGCTCGCCGGGGGCGGTCCCGCGGTCCCCGGGTCCTCGTCCTCGCCGCCGAGGACGAGGACTCCCACGACCACGGTCGCCGCGACGGCGGCGACCGCCGCCGCGCCCAGGGCGACGGACCTGCCCGGTCGGGCGCGCGGAGGAACGACGACCGCTTGCGGAGCGGTGACCGGGAGCGGGGCGACGCCCGGCAGGAGCCGGGTGTGGGCGCTCCAGGCCGTACCGTCCCACCAGCGTTCGACGGTGGGCGTGGTCGGGTCCGGGTACCAACCGGGAGGGGTCGTCATGCTCATCCGGCCACCCTAGAGGGCGGGTTCGGGGCCCGTGCACGGAGTCCCGCCGGCCGGCCGCCGCGCGCGCCCGGCTGCCGGGCGGGAGCCTAGGGGCCTGTTGCGAGAGCCCCGCCGGGCACGCGACGCCTGGCACGCCCGCTCGTCGCGTGGTCGGGATCGTCCGAGCACACCCAGACGAGGACGATCCTCCGCCGTGCGAGCGCACGCACCAGACCCCGCGGGGCCCGCCCTTCGGGCGGGCGGCGGGACTTTCGCCACGCGCCCTAAAGCGGGGTCACGTAGGCGCCGGAGATGCCGCCGTCGACGAGGAAGTCGGTGGCGTTGACGAAGGAGGAGTCGTCGCTGGCGAGGAAGGCGACGGCGGCCGCGATCTCCTCGGCCTC
This sequence comes from Streptomyces sp. NPDC053755, assembly GCF_040677675.1. Lineage (NCBI taxonomy): Bacteria > Bacillati > Actinomycetota > Actinomycetes > Kitasatosporales > Streptomycetaceae > Streptomyces > Streptomyces sp. NPDC053755. Next base: position 60,712 of record NZ_JBFASK010000026.1, read on the forward strand.
GGCGAAGCGGCCGACCGGGATGTGCACGAGGCGGCGCGCGGCGCGCTCGGGGTCCTTGGCGAACAGTTCCTGGAGAAGGGGGGTGTTGACCGGCCCCGGGCAGAGCGCGTTGACGCGGATGCCCTCGCGGGCGAACTGGACGCCCAGCTCGCGGGACATGGCGAGGACGCCGCCCTTCGACGCGGTGTACGAGATCTGGCTGGTCGCCGCGCCCATCACGGCGACGAAGGAGGCCGTGTTGATGATCGAGCCGCGGCCCTGCTGCCGCATGTAGGGCAGGGCGGCCTTGCAGCAGAGGTACACGGAGGTGAGGTTGACGTCCTGGACGCGCTTCCACGCCTCCAGGCCGGTGGTGAGGATGGAGTCGTCGTCGGGCGGCGAGATGCCGGCGTTGTTGAAGGCGATGTCGACGGAGCCGTACGTGTCGAAGGCGGTCTTGAAGAGCGCCTCGACCTGCTCGGGGTCGGTGACGTCGACCTGGACGAAGGTGCCGCCGACCTCTTCCGCGGCGGCCTTGCCCGCGGTCGCGTCGATGTCGCCGCAGACGACGTTCGCGCCCTCGGAGGCGAGGCGGCGGGCGGCGGCGAGCCCGATGCCGCTGCCGGCCCCGGTGATGACGGCGGTACGGCCGACGAGGCGCCGGCAGACGATCGAGTCGGTCATGGGGTTAGGCCTCCGTGCTTTCCGTGCTGATGAAGACGTTCTTGGTCTCGGTGAAGGCGGTGAGCGCGTCGGGACCGAGTTCGCGGCCGAGGCCGGACTGCCGGTAGCCGCCGAAGGGGGTCCAGTAGCGGACGCTGGAGTGGGAGTTGACGGACAGGTTCCCGGCCCGGACCGCCCGGGAGACGCGCAGCGCGCGGCCGACGTCCCGGGTCCAGATCGAGCCGGACAGTCCGTACTCGGTGGCGTTGGCGAGCCGGATCGCGTCGGCCTCGTCCTCGAAGGGCAAGGCGACGGCGACGGGACCGAAGATCTCCTCGACGGCGCAGGGCGCGTCCTCGGCGACGCCGGTGAGGACGGTCGGCGGGAACCAGAAGCCCGGGCCTTCGGGGGCCTTGCCGCGGATGGCGGGCGCGGAGTCGGGGACGTACGCCCGTACGCGCTCCAGCTGGGCGCGGGAGATCAGCGGACCCATGTGGGTGCTCTCGTCGGCGGGGTCGCCGACGACGATCTCCTCGATCGCGGGGGTGAGCAGTTCGAGGAAGCGGTCGTACACGGATCGCTGGACGAGGATGCGGGTGCGGGCGCAGCAGTCCTGGCCGCTGTTGTCGAGGAAGGACATCGGCGCCGCGGCCGCCGCCGCCTCGATGTCGGCGTCGGCGAAGACGATGTTCGGGCTCTTGCCGCCGAGTTCGAGCGTCACTCGCTTCACCTGGTCGGCGCACTTCGCCATGATGCCCTTGCCGACCCGTGTCGAGCCGGTGAAGACGATCTTGGCGATGCCGGGGTGCTCGACGAGCGCGTCGCCCGCGACGGCTCCCTCGCCGGGCAGGACCTGGAAGAGGCCCTCGGGGAGTCCTGCCTCCAGGGCGAGTTCGGCGAGGCGGAGCGCGGTGAGCGGGGTGGTCTCGGCGGGCTTGAGGATCACCGCGTTGCCTGCGGCGAGGGCCGGCGCGGTGGCCCAGGCGGCGATCGGCATGGGGAAGTTCCAGGGCGCGATCACGCCGACGACGCCGAGGGGTTCGAGGAGGGTGATGTCGATCCCGCCGGCGACGGGGATCTGGCGGCCGTTGAGCCGCTCGACCCCTCCGGCCGCGAAGTCGAGCAGGTCGCGGACGTTGCCCGCCTCCCAGCGGGCATTGCCCAGGGTGTGACCGGCCTCGCGGACTTCGAGGAGGGCCAGCTCCTCGGTGTGGGCGTCGACGACGGCGGCGAAGCGGCGCAGCAGCCGGGCCCGGTCGGCGGGGGCCGCGGCGGCCCAGGCGCGCTGGGCCTCGGTCGCGCGGACGACGGCGGCGTCGACGTCCTCGGGTGTGGCGGCCGGGACGGTCGCGACGACCTCTTCGGTCGCCGGGTTCAGGACAAGCAGTTCGTGCGGCAACTCGTTCCTCACATGCGTTCGAAGGAGCGGCGCAGTTCCCAGTCGGTCACCGCGGCGTCGTACGCGTCGAGTTCGACGCGGGCCATGTTGCGGTAGTGGGCGACGACCTCGTCGCCGAAGGCGGCCTTGGCGATGGGGCTCGTCTCCCAGAGCTCGGCGGCCTCGCGCAGGGTGGTGGGGACGTGCGCGTAGTCGGCGCTGTAGGCGTTGCCCTCGCAGGCCGGCGGCAGCTCGAGCCGCTGTTCGATGCCGTACAGACCGGCGGCGACGAGTCCGGCGACTGCGAGGTGGGGGTTGACGTCCCCGCCGGGGAGACGGTTCTCGAAACGCGTCGAGCGGCCGTGGCCGACCACGCGCAGGGAGCAGGTGCGGTTGTCGACTCCCCAGGCGACGGCGGTGGGGGCGAAGGAGCCGGGCTGGAAGCGTTTGTAGGAGTTGATGTGGGGGGCGTAGAGGAGGGAGAAGTCGCGCAGGGCGGCGAGCTGCCCGGCGAGGAAGTGCCGCATGGTCTCCGACATCCCCCCGGGCCCGTCACCGGCCATGACGTTCGTACCGTCGGCGTCCTGCAGGGAGAGGTGGATGTGGCAGGAGTTGCCCTCGCGCTCGTTGTACTTCGCCATGAAGGTGAGCGAGACGCCCTCCTGGGCGGCGATCTCCTTGGCGCCCGTCTTGTAGACGGCGTGCTGGTCGCAGGTGACCAGGGCCTCGTCGTACCGGAAGACGATCTCGTGCTGCCCCGGGTTGCACTCGCCCTTGGCGGACTCGACGGTCAGTCCGGCTCCGGTCATCTCGTTGCGGATGCGGCGCAGCAGGGGTTCGATCCGGCCGGTGCCGAGGACGGAGTAGTCGATGTTGTACTGGTTGACCGGGGTGAGGCCCCGGTAGTTCGCGTCCCAGGCCTGCTCGTAGGTGTCCTTGAAGACGATGAACTCCAGCTCCGTGCCGACGTGCGCGGTGTAGCCGTGCTCGGCGAGCCGTTCCAGCTGGCGGCGGAGGATCTGGCGGGGCGCGGCGACGACGGGTGAGCCGTCGTTCCAGGCGAGGTCGGCGATGAGCATCGCCGTACCCTCGTTCCAGGGGACGCGGCGCAGGGTGGAGAGGTCGGGGAGCATGGCGAAGTCGCCGTACCCCCGGTCCCAGGACGACATCGCGTATCCGCCGACCGTGTTCATCTCGGTGTCGACGGCCAGGAGATAGTTGCAGCCCTCGGTGCCGTGGTCGAGGACGTCGTCGAGGAAGAACGGTGCGGCGAACCGCTTGCCCTGGAGCCGCCCCTGCATGTCGGGGAAGGCCAGGACGACTGTGTCGATCTCACCGCTCGCGACGAGGGCACGCAGGTCCTCGACGGAGAGCGGGGCTTGGCGGTCTGCCACGGGATGACTCCTCCTTCGGCCAGCCGGAAGCCATAAGGTATTGCCGAAGACCATTGCTTGGGAAGGGGAAACCGCGACGTGGCGAAGATCGGCGGAGAGACGGACCCGGCGCCGGGCGCGACCGCGGGCGCCGACGCGGGTGCCGCGTCGGGCCCGGGGAGGGGCCCCGGCACGGGCGCCGGCGCGCCGGACCGGCTCACGCCCGTGCTGCGGCCGGTGCGGGCGGGCAACGGCTTCGAGGAGGCGCTGGAGCAGATCCTCCAGGTGGTACGCCTCGGACTCGTGCCCGGCGGGGAGCGCCTGCCGGCCGAGAGGGAACTGGCCGACCGGATGGGCATCAGCCGCGTCACCCTGCGCGAGGTCCTGAAGGTCCTCCAGGAGCAGGGGCTGGTGGAGAGCCGCCGGGGGCGGTACGGCGGAACGTTTGTGCTGCCCCGGACCCAGACGGCCGACGAGGACGAGCTGCGGCGCCGGATCGCCACGGTCGACATGGAGGACACCCTGCGGTTCCGCGAGGTCCTGGAGGTCGGCGCCGCCGGGCTCTGCGCCGCCCACGGCCTCGACGACGAGGGCGCGGACCGGCTGCGCGCCGCACTGGTGGCGACGCACGACGCCCCGCTGGGCGACTACCGCCGCCAGGACACCCTGCTGCACCTCACGCTGGCCGAGCTGTCGGGGTCGCCGACGCTCACCGCGCAGTACGCGGGCGTCCGGGCGACGGTGAACGATCTGCTCGACTGCATCCCGCTGCTCGTCCGCAACCTGGAGCACTCGCAGCACCAGCACACCGCCCTGGTGGAGGCCGTGCTGGACGGGGACGCCGACGCGGCCCGCGAGGTCATGCGCGAACACTGCGGCGGCACGGCGGCGCTGCTCCGCGGCTTCCTGACGTGAGGAGCCATGACGCCCGGCCGGGCCGCGCCGGGGCGGCGGCCCCCGTAACGCGAAAGTAACGCACGGGGGTTGCGTTCCCGCCGACCCGGCGCAAAGGTATGGGGCCAATCCATTGGGCCCGCTGCGGGGAGCTGACGCTGCCATGACGCTCGAAGACACCACCGGGGACAAGACCGGGGCCACGGCCGCCCCCGACGACTATCTCGAACGCCGCGCCCTGCGGCGCGGCAGCGCCGGCTGGCTGCTGCTCACCGGACTCGGCGTCGCCTACGTCGTCTCCGGGGACTTCTCCGGCTGGAACATCGGTCTCTCCAAGGGTGGTTTCGGCGGACTGGCCGTCGCCACCGTGCTGATGGGCGCGATGTACGCCTGTCTCGTCTTCGCGCTCGCCGAGCTCTCCGCCATCCTGCCGACGGCGGGCGGCGGTTACGGCTTCGCGCGCCGCGCTCTGGGCACCTGGGGCGGTTTCCTCACCGGCACCGCGATCCTGATCGAGTACATCCTCGCCCCCGCCGCCATCTCCATCTTCATCGGCGACTACGTCGAGTCGCTGGGCCTCTTCGGCCTCGAGTCGGGCTGGCCCGTCTACCTCGCGTGCTTCGCGGTCTTCATCGGGATCCACCTGTGGGGCGTGGGCGAGGCGCTGAGGTTCAGCCTGGTCGTGACGGCGATCGCGGTCGCGGCGCTCGTGGTCTTCGCGCTCGGCGCGCTGAGCGACTTCCACGTCGCCGGGCTCGACGACATCCCGGTCGACGGCGAGGCGTTCGGCGCCAACTCCTGGCTGCCCTTCGGACTGCTCGGGATCTGGGCGGCGTTCCCCTTCGGCATGTGGTTCTTCCTGGGCGTGGAAGGCGTACCGCTCGCCGCCGAGGAGGCCAAGGACCCGGTCCGTTCCATGCCGAGGGCTCTCGCGATCTCGATGGGCGTCCTGGTGCTCCTCGCCGTGGTGACCTTCCTCGCCGCGACGGGCGCCCGCGGCTCGGCCGCCATCCAGGAGGCGGGCAACCCGCTCGTGGTGGCGCTCCAGGGCGACGGGGAACCGACGGCGCTCAGCCGGTTCGTGAACTACGCCGGGCTCGCGGGGCTCGTGGCCTCCTTCTTCTCCCTCGTCTACGCCGGCTCCCGGCAGCTCTTCGCCCTCTCCAGGGCCGGCTACCTGCCCCGCTTCCTGTCGCTGACCAGCCGCCGCAAGTCGCCCTACCTGGGGCTGCTCATCCCGGGCGCGATCGGCTTCGCGCTCGCGGCGGGCACCGGGAACGGAGCGCGGATGCTGAACATCGCGGTGTTCGGCGCCACCATCTCGTACGCCCTCATGGCGCTGTCGCACATCGTGCTGCGCCGCCGGGAGCCCGGCCTGTACCGGCCGTACCGCACCCCCGGCGGTGTCGTGACCTCGTCGGTGGCGTTGGTGCTCGCCCTGTCGGCGCTGGTGGCGACGTTCCTGGTCGACCAGGACGCGGCCCTCATCGCCCTCGGGGTGTATGTGATCGCCCTCGCCTACTTCGCCTTCTACAGTCGGCACCATCTGGTGGCCAAGGCGCCGGAGGAGGAGTTCGCGGCGCTGGCGGCGGCCGAGTCCGAGCTCGAACGCGACTGAATCCCCCCGTACTCCCTCCTGGAGGCTCCCTCATGACCAAGCCGCTCATCGGTGTGACGACCTATCTGGACCAGGCCCGCTGGGGGGTGTGGGACATGCCCGCCGCGCTGCTTCCCGCGCGGTACCCGCAGCTGGTCCAGGCGAGCGGCGGCCTCGCGGTGATGCTCCCGCCGGACGATCCGTCCGCCGCGGCGGGGGTGGTGGCGCGCCTCGACGGCCTGGTGGTGGCGGGCGGCGCGGACGTGGAGCCCGTACGGTACGGAGCCGCGCCCGATCCGCGCACCGGACCGCCGGCCCGCGCGAGGGACGCGTGGGAGCTGGCCCTGGTGGAGGCGGCGCTGGCTTCGGGGGTCCCGCTGCTGGGCATCTGCCGGGGCATGCAGCTGCTGAACGTGGCCCTCGGAGGCACGCTGGTGCAGCACCTCGACGGGCATGTGGAGTCGGTCGGCGTGATCGGCCGCCACAGGGTCGAGCCGGTCCCGGGGACGCTGTACGCCTCCCTGGTGCCGGAGCCGGCGTCCGTTCCGACCTACCACCATCAGGCGGTGGACCGCCTGGGCCGGGGCCTGACCGCCTCGGCGTACGCGGAGGACGGCACGGTCGAGGCGGTGGAGCTGGCCGAGCCGGTCTGGGCCCTGGGCGTGCAGTGGCATCCGGAGATGGGCGAGGACCCGCGGGTCATGGAGGGCCTGGTCCGGGCGGCGTCGTCCGAAACCGCGGCGGGGAGGAACGACGCACCGGCCCTGGCCCACGCGGCGGGCGCCTGAGGCCCGCGCTGCCCTCCCGCCGGCCCCCTCTTCCCGCTACCCCCGCGTCAGGGAGAGCAGGTCCCGCGCCGGGCCCGTGGGGCGGTGGCCCGTGGGCCAGACCGCGCGGAGGTCGCGGCGGAGGAGGACCCCGGCGACCGGGATCGCGACCAGGCGGCGGGAGGCCAGCTCCTCGGCGACCGCGAGTTCGCTGAGGACCGCGGGGCCCGCGCCGCTGACCGCCGCCGCCTTCACGGCGGTGGTGGAGGCCAGCTCCATGAGCGGCTGGGCGAGGCCACCGTGGGCGGAGAGCGCCGAGTCGAGGACCTGGCGGGTGCCCGAGCCGCGTTCGCGCAGGATCAGCGGGGTGGCGGCCAGTTCGGCGGGGTCGAGCGGCCTGCTGCGGCGGGCCCACGGGTGGGAGGGGGCGGCGACCACCGCGAGCCGGTCGTGGGCGACGACCGCACCGTCCAGGCCGTCGGGCACGGCGAGTCCTTCCACGAACCCGAGGTCCGCCTCGTCGGCGAGGAGCTTCTCGGCGACCACCGCCGAGTTCCCCGCCATCAGGGACACGGCCGTGTCCGGGCGTCCGGCACGCAGCGCGATCAGCCAGCCCGGCAGCAGGTACTCGGCGATCGTCATCGACGCGGCGACCCGCAGCCGCGAGTCCCGCCGCCCGCGCAGCGCCTGGGCGCCCGCGTCGAAGGCCTCGGCTGCCTCCACGATCCGCCGGGCCCAGTCCGTCACCAGGGCACCGGCGTCGGTGAGCCGCGAGCCGCGCGGCGAACGGTCCACCAGGGCCACCCCGAGCTGCCGCTCCATCGACCGGATCCGGCTGCTCGCCGCGGGCTGGGTGATCCCGACCTCGCGGGCCGCCCGGCCGAGGCTTCCGTGGCGCGCCACGGCCAGGAGGAGTTCGAGCGCGCCGAGGTCGGGAACCCGGTGGGACAGGGGGGCGCCGCCCCCGTGCGGGTGGTCACCGCTCGCGCTGCTCATCTGACCGGTCATAAAGCCAGCTTATGGCGTCATAGGCCCATGATCCCTGGTGGGGCCGGTCCGGCCGGACGACGGTGGGGTCATGGCAACACTCGCACCCTCCCGTCCGGCTCCCCTCGCCACCACCCCCGGCGGGCGGGCGGCCTCGGTCCGTCATCTCGGCCCCCACTGGTACGCCTCGGTGATGGGCACCGCCGCCGTCGCCACGGCGGGAGCGAGCCTCCCGGTGCACGTCCCCGGACTCCGCACCGTCTGCACGGCCGTCTGGGCGCTCTCCTTGGTCCTTCTCCTGACCCTGCTCACGGCCCGCGCCCTGCACTGGATCCACCATCGCGACCGGGCCGGGGAGCATCTGATGGATCCGGCCGTGGCCCCCTTCTACGGCTGTCTGTCGATGGCCCTGCTGGCGGTCGGCGGCGGCACGATGCTGCTGGGCCGGGACTGGATCGGGCTTCCCGCGGCCCTCGCGATCGACACGGTCCTGTTCACCGCGGGAAGCGCGATCGGGCTGGCCGCCGCCGTGGCGATCCCGTACCTCATGGTGGTGCACCACCGGATCGAGGCCGCCTCCCCGGTGTGGTTGCTGCCGGTCGTCGCGCCGATGGTCTCCGCGGCGCTCGGTCCGCTGCTGGTGCCGCACCTGCCGGAGGGGCAGCCCCGCCAGACGCTGCTGATCGCCTGCTACGCCATGTTCGGCATCAGCCTGCTCGCCACCCTCGTCATGCTGCCGCTGGTCTTCGGCCGGCTGGTCACCGCCGGTCCGCCGCCCCTGGCGCTCACCCCCACTCTCTTCCTGGTCCTCGGACCGCTGGGCCAGTCCACGACCGCGGCGAACACGTTCGCCGACACGGCCCCGGGCGTGCTGCCCGCCGCGTACGCCCACGGCTTCGGCGCTTTCGCCGTCCTCTACGGCGTGCCCGTCCTGGGCTTCGCGCTGCTGTGGCTGGCCCTCGCCGGGGCGCTCGTGCTGCGGGCGCGGCGGCGGGGCATGGGGTTCGCCCTGACCTGGTGGGCGTTCACGTTCCCCGTCGGTACGTGCGTGACGGGAGCGGAGGGGCTGGCGCTGCACACCGGACTCGAGGTCCTCCGCTGGCTCGCGGTCGGGCTGTACGTCCTCCTCGTCGCGGCCTGGCTGGTGGCGGCCCTGCACACCCTGCGCGGTGTGGTCAGCGGCGCGCTGCTCGCAGGGCCCGGCCCAGCACGGCCGGCGCCTCGGCGAGCGAGGGTCCGTACCACGTGAGGTGACGTCCGCTGACGAGCGCGGCCGGGATCGCCGGAAAGGCCTCGGGTCCGTCGTCGGGCGTGAAGCGGTACGGCTCGTCGGGCAGGACGACGAGGTCGGCCCCCGCGGCACACAGCTCGTCGAGGGGGACGCGGGGGTAGCGCTCGGCGTGATCGGCGTACAGCTGGCGGATCCCGAGCCGGGCGAGCAGGTCTCCGGCGAACGTGTCCCGGCCGAGGACCATCCAGGGGCGCCGCCAGATCGGCACGACGGCGGCCGGGGCGGGCCCCACCGTCGCTTCCCGGCCCTCGGCCGCCGCTGCGGCGGCCGCCGTGGCGGGCTCGGCGGCGCCGACGGCCGGTGCGGCGGTCCCGGCGGGGTCGCCGGCCGGCAGGTCGAGGGGGTCTTCGGCCGACAGGTCGACGGGGTCCACGGGCGGCACGTGGGCCCCCACGGCGGCCCACGCGGCCTCGGCCTCGTCCAGCCAGCGGGGGCGGGTGGCCACACCGCAGGCCCGCAGCACCCGGTCCAGTTCGACGAACGCCTGGTCGAGGGTACGGATCTCGGTCACCAGGACGTCGATCCCGGCGGCGCGCAGGGCCGCCAGGTCGGGGGCCCGGTTCTCCTCCTCGTTGGCGATCACGAGGTCGGGGCGGAGGGCGGCGATGGCCGGGACGTCCGGATTCTTGGTCCCGCCGACGCGTACGACGTCGAGATCGGCCGGGTGCGTGCACCAGTCGGTGGCGCCGACCAGGAGGCCGGGGGCGGTGACGGCGACGGCCTCGGTCAGCGACGGCACCAGGGAGACGACCCTCCGCGCCCCTCGCGACACGGCCGCGCTCATGCGTCGGTGGCCTCGATGTGCTCGGCGACGGCGACGACGAGGAGGCGGGTGCCGGGCTCGGTGGCGCGCCACCGGTGACGCACGCCGCCGGAGAGGTAGAGCGTGTCGCCGCGCTCGAGCCGGTACGCGCGGCCTTCGGCCTCGACCTCGGCCGCGCCGTCGGCGACGTACAGCAACTCGTCGTTGCGGTGGAGGAATTCACGCCCCGCGTCCTGCTCGCCGGTGAACTCCAGGGCGTGCAGCTGGTGCCGGCCCCGCACCACGGTGCGTACGCCGGGGGGCAGGTCGCCGGGCGCCTCGTGGGAACGGACGATGTCGACGGTGCGGGCGGCCTCGGCGGCGGCGAGCAGCTCGCCGGCCGTGGTGTCCAGGGCCTCCGCGACGAGCTGGAGGGAGCGCGTGCTGGGGCGGGCCCGCTCGTTCTCGACCTGGCTGAGGAAGGGCACGGACAGGCCGCTGCGGGAGGCGACGACGGCGAGGGTGAGCTGCAGTGCTCTGCGGCGCCTCTTGACGGCCGCGCCCACGCGAAGTGATTCCTTGTCGTCCATGCCGGCTCCCTCCCTCGTGTCTCAGGCTCGTACCGCGTACTGGTCGGTTACCTGCACCTTACGCAGCTTTGGGGCGGGGTTTCGCGTCGTGGCGAAAAGGGGTGGCCGCCGAATACGCTCGGCGACCACCCCTTTTCGGACAGCAGTCGGACATCGTGCCCCGGTGACCCTTACTGCGGGGTCAGCTTCTCCGCGAGGCCGGGGTTCTTCTCCAGCCAGCCGCGGACGGCGTCCTGCTCCTTGCCCTTGCCGGTCTTCTGGATGACGGCTTCGAGATCCGTGAGCTGCTTCTCGGTCAGCCTGAAGTTCTTCAGCCAGGCCCCGACCTCGGGGTTGTCGGAGGCGAAGCCCTTGCGGGCGAGGGTGTGAACACCGTCACCCTTGCCCCAGCTGCCCTTGGGGTCCTTCAGCTTCTTGAGGTCGTAGGTCGAGTACGCCCAGTGCGGCGACCAGAGGGTGACGGCGACGGGCTCCTTCTTGTCGTACGCGCGCTTCAGCTCGGACAGCATGCCGGGGGTCGAGCCGTCGAGGACCTTGTACTCCCCCGCGAGGCCGTAGTCGTTCAGCACCTTGTCCTTGAGGATGCCCATCATTCCGGCGCTCGGCTCGATGCCCACGATCCGGCCCTTGAACTGCCCGGCCTTCCCCTTCAGGTCGTCGAGGGTGTTGACGTCCTTCATGTAGGACGGCACGGAGAGCTCCAGGGAGGTGGGTCCGTACCAGGAGCCGAGGTCCTCCAGCTTGTCGCGGTACTTCTCCCAGTACTGGGCGTGGGTGACGGGGAGCCAGGCGTCGGTCTGGAAGTCGATCTGACCGCTGGCCAGTCCGGTGTAGAGCGCGCCGGCCTCCAGCTGCTTGGTCTCGACCTCGAAGCCGCGCCGTTCGAGCAGTTCCTTCCAGAGGAAGGTGGAGGCGATGCCCTCGTCCCAGGGGATGTAGCCGAGGCTGATCTTCTCGCCCTGGCCGACGTTCTTGCCGCCGTCGGCGGTGGGGGCCGTCGAGCCGCCGGCGCCGAGGAATCCCATGCCGCCGGCGACGAGGGCGAGGACGACCACGCCGACGAGCGCGGTGACGGGCTGCGGGCGGTGGCTCCAGATCTTGGCCCCGGCCCGGGAGGCGACCGCGGCACGGGCCTTGGCCAGCGACCGGCGGCCGAGCGGCGAGACCTGACGGCCGAGCGCGCCGGTGATCCGGTCCAGGTACATGGCGAGGATGACGATGGAGATGCCCGCCTCGAAGCCGAGGCCGATGTCGACGTTGCCGATGGCGCGGTAGACGGCGCCGCCGAGTCCGCCGCCGCCGACCATGCCCGCGATGACGACCATCGACAGGCCCAGCATGATCACCTGGTTGACGCCGGCCATGATCGTGGGCAGGGCGAGCGGCAGCTGCACCCGCAGCAGGGTGGCGCGCGGGCTGGTGCCGAAGGCCTCGGCGGCCTCGACGAGTTCGCCGTCGACCTGGCGGATGCCGAGTTCGGTCATCCGTACGCCCGGCGGGAGGGCGAAGACGATGGTGGCGATGATGCCGGGGACCACGCCGACGCCGAAGAAGATGATGCCGGGGATGAGGTAGACCATCGCCGGCATGGTCTGCATGAAGTCCAGGACCGGGCGGAGCACGGCGCTGACGGTCGTGGAGCGGGCCGCCCAGATGCCGAGCGGGACGGCGATCACGAGGGTGACGAGGGTGGCGACGAGGACCAGGGAGAGGGTCGACATGGCGTCGTCCCACAGCTCGATGGAGTCCACGAGCGCGAAGCCGGCGAAGGCGAGCACACCGGCGGTGAGGCCGCGCAGCCACCAGGCGACGACGGCGAGGATGCCGGCGAAGAGCAGCGGTTCGGGCGCGGAGAGGACCGCGTCGATCCCGTCGTAAAGGCCGGTGACGGCGGTGCTGATGGCGTCGAAGAGCCAGGAGAGCTGGACCTGGAGCCAGTCGACGGCGCTGTCGACCCACTGGCCGAGGGGGAGCCTAGGCATGCGCGGGGACCTCCTCGGTGCCGGTTCCCGGGGCGTCGCAGGCGGTGGGGGGCCTCTGCTCGTCGCCGATGAAACCGATGAGACGGGACTGCGGTACGACGCCGAGGACGGTGCCGTCGGCGTCCTTGACCGCCACCGGGTGGGGGACGCGGGCACTGACGGCGCACAGGTCGGCGACGAGCGTGTCGGGGCCGACGGTCTCGCAGCCGCAGGCGTCGGCCGCGGCGCGGCCGGATCCGGAGACGCCCGTTCCCGCCGGGCCGGGCTCGGTCATCACGGCGGCGGCCGTGAGGACGCGGGAGCGGTCGACGTCCTGGATGAAGGAGGCGACGTAGTCGTTGGAGGGGCGGATCAGGATGTCCTCGGCGGTGCCGAGCTGGACGATCCGGCCGTCCCGCATCACCGCGATCCGGTCGCCGAGGCGCATGGCCTCGTTGAGGTCGTGGGTGATGAAGACGATGGTCTTCTTCAGCCGCTTCTGCAGTTCGAGGAGCTGGTCCTGCATGTCGCGGCGGATCAGCGGGTCGAGGGCGCTGAAGGACTCGTCCATGAGGAGCAGGTCGGCGTCGGTGGCGAGGGCGCGGGCGAGGCCGACGCGCTGCTGCATGCCGCCGGAGAGCTCGTCGGGCCAGGAGTCCTCCCAGCCGGCGAGCCCGCACAGCTCGAGCGCCTCGCCGGCGCGGGCCAGGCGCTCGGCGCGCGGGACGCCCTGCACCTCCAGGCCGTAGGCGGCGTTCTCCAGGACGCTGCGGTGCGGGAAGAGCGCGAAGTGCTGGAAGACCATGCTGATCTTGGTGGACCGCACGGCGCGCAGGTCGCGGGGGCTCAGCGCGGTGAGGTCCTTGCCGTCGAACAGGACGCGGCCGGCCGTGGGCTCCAGCAGGCCGTTGAGCATGCGCAGCAGGGTCGACTTGCCGGATCCGGACAGACCCATCACGACGAAGATCTGGCCCGGCTCGACGATGAAGGAAGCGTCGATCACGGCGGCCGTCGTGCCGTCCGCGCGCAGGTCGTCGCGGTCAGCGCCGTCGGCGAGCTTCCGGACGGATTCATCGGGTCGTCTGCCGAACACCTTGTACAGGTGATCGGCCTGGAGCCTGGACACATATACCTCACGTGTAGCAACGAAAACGGCCCTCCCCCCAGGACTCCGTCCCGGGGAACCGGAGCCCCCACCCCGCAGCCGGGCCGTGGAGCGGGGCGGTTTCGGCCCGCTTCTCCCTGCGCACGGGATTCGATCGTTGAATCCCGTACCGGGTCCGCTCCGGGCCCGCATCTGCCCGGGGGCCGGAGGGCCAAACGCGATGGTGACGGGGCTCACGGCACGCGGCCGGCGGTGAGGGTCGCGCAGGTCGGCGCCATGTGGGGGCGGCGGACCGCGTGAGGGCCATGGCGGCGTCGCGGCGCAGGGGTGCGGCGGCGCGGGGCGGTCGGTGGGGGCGGGGGGACTGGGCAGTCGGTGGGGGCGGGGGGACGGCCGGGTGGGGGAGAGCGATCGGTGGCGGCGGCGCGACGGCCGCGGCTGGGGCGAGGACTGGGCGGCGGGGTGATGTCGTGACGCCCGGGGCGAGGGACGTCGGCCGGGGCGGGGGCTCGGCCCCTTCGTGGGGGACGGCGTCACGACGAGGCACTCGCCAGGCGGGTCGATGTCGGTGGGGTGCGGCATGATCGGGGTGTGACGCCACGCCTGATGCTCCTGGACACCGCCTCCCTCTACTTCCGTGCCTACTTCGGCGTGCCGGACTCCGTCCGGGCCCCCGACGGCACCCCGGTCAACGCCGTGCGCGGACTGCTCGACTTCATCGGCCGCCTCGTCCAGGACCACCGTCCCGACGAACTCGTGGCCTGCTGGGACGCCGACTGGCGGCCGCAGTGGCGGGTGGACCTGATTCCCTCCTACAAGGCACACCGGGTGGCCGCGGAGACGGAGACGGGCCCGGACGAGGAGGAGATCCCCGACACGCTCTCGCCGCAGGTACCGGTGATCGAGGCGGTCCTCGACGCGCTGGGCATCGCCCGCGTCGGGTCGGCGGGTTACGAGGCGGACGACGTCATCGGCACGCTGGCCGGGCGGGCGAAGGGCCCGGTGGACATCGTGACCGGCGACCGCGACCTCTTCCAGCTCGTCGACGACGAGCGCGGGGTGCGGGTGCTGTACCCGCGCAAGGGCGTCGGGGACTGCGACCTGGTCGACGACGAGATGATCCGTACGAAGTACGGCGTGCGCCCCGGCCAGTACGCCGACTTCGCGGCACTGCGCGGAGACGCCAGCGACGGCCTGCCCGGCGTGAAGGGGATCGGCGAGAAGACGGCCGCGCAGCTGATCACGGAGTACGGCGATCTGGCGGGCGTGCGTGCGGCCGCCGTCGACCGCACGTCGAAGCTGACTCCGGCCAAGCGGCGGGGGATCGTGGAGGCGGCGGCCTATCTGGACGTGGCTCCGACGGTCGTCCGGGTCGCCGGCGACGTACCGCTGCCCGGCTTCGACCCGGCCCTGCCGAAGGCGCCTCGGGACCCGGCCGCCCTGGAGGCACTCGTGGCCCGATGGGGGCTGGGCGGCGCGGTGGGCCGACTGCTCACGGTGCTGGAGCGGTGACGGCGGATTCTGGGCGGAGTCCGCGAGGGGTGCTAGCTTAGGTGAACCTAAGTTCATCTCAGTTCACCGAAGCCAGGGAGACGTCGTGGCAGAGCAGCCGGCGCGCAAGGGACCGAAGGCCCACGAGGCACGGGTCGTGCGCACGGAGCGGATCACTCCGCACATGGTGCGGGTGGTGCTGGGCGGGGCGGGCCTCGACGCCTTCGAGATCGGCGAGCACACCGACCACTATGTGAAGCTGCTGTTCGCCCCCGAGGGCGTGAGCTATCCCGAGCCGTTCGACATGGACCGCGTCCGCGCCGAGTTCCCGCGCGAGCAGTGGCCCACCACCCGGACGTACACGGTGCGGAGTTGGGACCCGGCGCAGCGGGAGCTGACCGTCGACTTCGTGGTCCACGGGGACGAGGGACTGGCCGGACCCTGGGCCGCGCGGGCGCAGGCCGGGGAGGTCATGCGCTTCCTCGGGCCGGGCGGCGGGTACGCCCCGGACCTCGCCGCCGACTGGCACCTCCTCGTGGGTGACGAGAGCGCGCTGCCGGCGGTCGCCGTGGCGCTCGAGCGCCTGCCGGAGGGGGCGACGGTGCACGCGTTCCTCGAGGTCGCGGACGCGGCGGAGGAGCAGAAGTTCGCGACGGCGGCGGGCGTGGAGGTGACCTGGCTCCACCGCGGTGACCGGCCGACGGGCGAGGCCCTCCTGGACGCCGTGCGCGGCCTGGACTTCCCGGCCGGCGAGGTCCACGCCTTCGTCCACGGCGAGGCGGGCTTCGTGAAGGACCTCCGTCGCCATCTGCGTCTGGACCGTGGCGTCCCGCGCGAGCGGCTCTCGATCTCGGGCTACTGGCGCCTGGGCAAGACGGACGAGGCCTGGCGCGCGATCAAGCGCGACTGGAACGACCAGGTGGAGCGCGAACAGGAATCCTGACCGCCACACCCCCGCCCACGCCCGGCCCGCTCCCCCGCCGGCCGCCGCACCCGCCGGCACCGCTTCAGGCGCGCGGGCGCGACGGAGAACACCGGCCCCCGGGCGGGGGCCGCCCGGGGGCCTTGCCCCTCGCGGACGGGCCGCCACCGCGGAACGGCCACGCAGCGCGGACACCACCGAACAACGCGTACGCCCCCGGTGAGGAGAAGCGACGCCGGGGTCCCGGTGGCACTCATGACCGGGACGACAGGAGCAGCTGACGCCCCATGAGGGCGCGCCCTTCCGCGGCGCGGGAGCCGCTCCTCGCACCTCCGCTCGCCGCGCCCTCTTACACTCCTTCACCGAACGCGCGTCCCGACGCGTCCACATGGGCCATCCGCCGCAGCGCCGCGAACACCGCGTCCCCGAGCACGGTCCCCACCACCGCGGCCTCCACCAGCTCTTCCCGCGCCACACCGCCGCGCGTCACGTACCCCAGGTCCGCCCGGGCGACCTCTTCCGCCGCCTCGGCATAGGTGTCGAGCAGTTCGGCGAACGTCCCGTGGCCCACCTCGTCCAGCGCCGCGAGCGCCACCGCCAGCGCCTCGCCCGCCGGGCCGCCGCCCGCCTCCGCGCGCCAGCCCCGCCGCCCGACCAGCTCGGCCACCACCTGCCGTGCCTCGATGACGCCGGCACCCGGATCCTGGTCGTAGCGGGGCACCAGACGGTCCGCCGCCGCGCCCAGCACCTTGTGGACCGGCCGCTCCCGGTCGTCGATGGCCGTCATCACCTCGCGGATGGCCGCGACCGAGAGCCCTCCGACCTCCAGAAGCGCCCGGATCAGGCGGATCCGCGCTTCGTGGGACTCGTCGTACGACGCCTGGTTCGGGCTCGTCAACTGCCCTGCCGGCAGCAGCCCTTCGCGTACGTAGTACTTGATCGTCGGCACCGAGATTCCGGTCCTGCGACTCAACTCGCCGATCCGCACAGCGGGTTCACCTTTCCGATGTCACCACGGCCTTGCAGCCCACACCCCCATCATAGATAGTGGAACTATCAGATAGTGGGGAGTGCCACTATCTATTCTCTGACGGGGGTCAGCCATGTCCTTACCGATGCCACGCCTGCGCGACCTGCACCGCCCGCTCGTCTGGTTCTCCGCCTCCATGGTGGCGCTGGCGTTCGTCTCCGCCTTCGGTCTGCTCCTGGACGACCGCGTCCTCGTCGGAGCGCCCATCTGGTACAAGCCGTTCAAATTCGCGGTCTCCTTCATCGCCTACTGCGTGACCCTCGCCTGGATGCTCACCCTGCTCCCCCGCGCCCGCCGGGCCGGCTGGTGGGCGGGCACGGTCGTGGCAGTGGCGAGCGCCGTCGAGATGGCCCTCATCACCCTCCAGGTGGTCCGCGGAAGGCAGAGCCACTTCAACAACGAGACGGCCTTCGACGCCGCCGTCTTCCGGGCGATGGGCCTCACGGTCGTCGTCCTCTGGCTCGCCGCACTGGTGATCGCCGCCCTCCTCCTACGGGCCCGGATCCTCGACCGCGCGACCGCCTGGTCCGTGCGTCTCGGCTCGCTCCTCGCCCTCGCCGGCGCGGCCGTCGGCTTCCTGATGGTCCGCCCCACCCCTGATCAGCTCGCGGCCGGTGACGGCGCCGGAATCATCGGCGCCCACAGCGTCGGCGTCCCGGACGGCGGTCCGTCGATGGCGGTGACCGGCTGGTCGACGACCGGCGGTGATCTGCGCATCGCCCACTTCTTCGGCATGCACGCCCTCCAGGTCCTTCCCCTGTTCCTCCTCGCCCTCGTCGCGCTCGCCCCGCGCTTCGTCCGGCTCCGTGACGACCGGGTGCGACTCCGGCTGACGCTCGCGGCCTCGGGTTCCTACGCGGCGGTGTTCGCGCTCGTCACCTGGCAGGCCCTGAGCGGCCGCCCCCTGCTCACCACCGACGCCCCCACGCTCATCGCCGCGGCCGCGATCGCCCTTCTCTCGGCGGGCGCGACCGTCCTGGCCCTGCGCACTCCCTCCCGCCCCGTGTCGCCCCTCCCCGACCAGGAGTTCGCTGCCCGGGTATGAGGCCCCGGTTCCCGAGGACGTCCCCGAGACGGTCGCCTAGGCTGCCCCCATGCGCACCATCGACCGGGCCGTGGGGGCTGTCCTGGGCTCCGCCGTCGGGGACGGGCTGGGCGCTCCCTTCGAGTTCGGGCTGCCGGGTGTCTTCCGCGAGCGCTTCCCCGACGGAATCGGCACGATGTGCGGAGGCGGCGGCTGGGACCCGGGCGAGGCCACCGACGACACGCAGATGGCCGTCCTCGTCGGCGAGTCGCTCCTCGACCGGGGCGGCCTCGACCTTCCCGACGTGTTCGGCCGCTTCCGCAGATGGGCGGCGGCCGAACCCAAGGACATCGGGCTCCAGACCGAGGACGTCCTCACGAGCGGAGAGTCCTGGGACACGGCCGCCGCCCTCCACTTCCAGATCAACGGCCGCGCGGCGGGCAACGGATCCCTGATGCGGGCCTCGACCTCAGCGGTCTACTTCGCCGCAGCGGGACGCGCGGCCACGATGGCCGCGGCCCGGCGCCTCGCCGCCCTCACGCATGGCGACGGTGCCGCGTGGGAGGGCACGGCCGTGCTCCACGAACTCGTCCGCGTCGCCCTCCTCGGCGAGGACCCGCTCACCGCCCTGCCCGCCACCCTCGCTGCGGTCGCCCCCGCCCACCGGGAGCGCTGGTCACGCGTCCTCGCCCCCCACTGGCACCCGGACGACGCCACGGAGTTCAACGGCGCCGTCTGGCCCTGCCTCGCGTCGGCGGTCTGGGCTCTGCGCACGACCACGTCGTTCGAGGCGGCGCTCGCCCGCGCGATCGACCTCGGCGGGGACACCGACACGGTGGCGGCGGTCACCGGCCTCCTCGCCGGCGCGGTCCACGGCCCGACCGCGATCCCGACCCGCTGGACCGCCCCGCTCCACGTACCGCTGCCCGGCTTCGGCGCCCGCGTGCTGACCACCGACGACCTGTGCGAGCTGGCCGAGTCCCTCACCCGCGCGGGATCGGCGCGCTGACGCTCCCCCACCCCCGCGATCCCGTCACAGGAGGTGCGACCCGGCCCTCGCCCTAGCCCTGGGGTGCCGCCTCGCCCTCCTGGCCGTCGGCCCTCACAGGACGTGCGTGGACCGTGGCGAGGACCTCGCGGTCCGGCTGGAGGGTAAGGCTGGGGACGGGCAGCACCTGAGCCGGGTCGACGGCGAGGGAGAACCTGCGGGCCAGTACGGCGAGGACGAGGACGGCCTCGACCATCGCGAACCGGGTACCGAGGCAGACGCGCGGTCCGCCGCCGAAGGGGAACCAGGCGTACTCCGGTATCTCCTCGGCGGGTTCGCCCCCGGTCGCCCCCCAGCGCTCGGGACGGAACTCCTCCGGGTCGGTGAACCAGCGGCCGTCGCGGTGGGTGGCCCACTGGCTGCTCCACACCCGCGTGCCGACGGGTATCGGCATGCCTCCGAGGGTCGCTCCCTCCTTGGCGATGCCGGTGAGGAGCCAGATGGTCGGGTAGAGCCGCAGGGTCTCCTTGACGACGGCCTGGGTGTAGGTCAGCCGGGCGTAGTCGTCGAAGCCGGGCTCCCGGTCCCCGAGGACCCGGTCCAGTTCCTCGGCGAGGGCGCGGCGGACGCGGGGGTTCTGGGAGAGGAGCTGCCAGGCCCAGACGAGGGTGGAACTGGTCGTCTCGTGTCCGCCGATGTAGAGGGTGACGGTCTCGTCGCGGATCTCCCGGTCGGACAGGTGGGCCCCGGTCTCGTCCTGGGCGGTGAGGAGCCGGCTGAGGAGGTCGGGACGCTCGTGGTCGCCCTCGCGGTGGCGGGCGACGACCCGGCCGACTTCGGCGTCGATGACGGCGGTGGCGCGTTTGATGCGGGCACGCCCCGGAGTGGGCACCCAGTCGGGGAGCAGGGCTCCCAGGCCGCTGAACTCGGCTCCGATCTCCTTCTGGGCGATGTCCATGGCCTTGCCGATCGCCTCGGCGTCGGCCGCGGTGTCGACGCCGAAGATGGTGCGGACCGCGATGAGCTGGGTGAGGGCCGCCATCTCCTTCTTGATGTCGACCCGCTGACCGTCGGTCCACCGGTCGGCGAGGTCGATCGCGCATCCGGCCATCGTGTCGGCGTAGGACCGCACCTGCCTGGGCCGCACGGAGGGCTGGACGAGGGAGCGCTTGCGTCGCCAGTCCGCGCCCTTGGCGACCACGACGCCGTTACCGAGGAGGGTACGGAAGGCGATGCCGAGGTCGGGCTGGTCGAAGGTCCGCTCGACCTCGGTGAGGAGCTCGCCGATCGTGTCGGGATGGGCGATGAAGAGGGCACGCCCCCGGCCGAACCGCCAGCTGACGAAGTCCCCGCGCTCCCGCAGCCGCTCGAAGAAGGCGAGAGGATCCCCGCCGAACTCCGGCAGGTTTCCCAGCAGCGGAACGCCCCGCGGCCCCGGCACGATCTTCTGTCCGCCGGTCGCCTTCTCGGCGGCGGCCGGACCGGCTTGCGTGGTCACGAGCGTTCCCTCCCCCTGGTGTTGCCCGGTGTGTGAGTCCATGGAATCGGAGAGCACCGACACTCCGCCACCCCTGTGGACAACTGCCTGTGGACAAAGGCGTGCACGGAAAGCGGAAGAAGGCCCGTGGTGTCGACCACGGGCCTTCTCAGGCGACTTCACGCATCCCCCCGACCGTCGGACTCGTCACCTCACGAGCCCGACGGCAGGAAACCTCGTCAGGTCACGGAGCTGTAGGCGACGACGCCCCTCAGAAGCGCGTCGACGGCCTTGCGCGCGTTCTTGGCGACGGTGCTGTCACCGTCCCTCGGCGCCGCGGCGGCGATCTGCCCGAGGACGTCGATCACCTGCTTGCACCAGCGGACGAAGTCGCCGGCGGGCATCTCCGCCTCGCGCAGCACCTCGTCGAGTCCCCGGTCCGAGGCCCACTGGTGAGCGGCCCAGGCGAAGCCGAGATCGGGTTCACGCTGTCCGACCCCCTCCGCCTGGTTGATCTTGAACTCCTCTTCGAGAGCGTCCAGTCGCCCCCAGATCCGCACCATCTCGCCGAGTGCGGCCTTGGCGTTGCCCGTGGGCAGCTTCGGCGGGACGGCGTCGTCGGCCTGCCGTGCCTCGTAGACCAAGGCGGAGACGCAGGCGGCGAGTTCGGCCGGATTGAGTCCTTCCCAGACGCCTTCGCGCAGGCACTCGCTGGCGAGCAGGTCCAGCTCGCCGTAGAGCCGGGCGAGCCGCTTGCCGTTGTCGGTGACCTCGCTGCCGCGGAGATAGTCCAGCTCCGTGAGGAGGGCGACGATCCGGTCGAAGGTGCGGGCGATGGTGTTGGTACGGCCTTCGATGCGCCGTTCCAGCTGGCGGGTGTCGCGCTGGAGACGGTGGTAGCGCTCGGCCCAGCGGGCGTGGTCCTCGCGCTCGTCGCAGCCGTGGCAGGGGTGGGCGCGCAGCTCGGTACGCAGCCGGGCGATCTCGCGGTCGTCGGCGGCGGGCGAGCGGTCCCTGCGGTGCCGCTCCGGGTTGATGTGCCCCGCCTTGGTCCGCAGGGCGGAGGCGAGGTCGCGGCGGGACTGCGGGGAGCGCGGGTTGAAGGACTTGGGGATCCTCATCCGCTCCATGGCCTCGACCGGGATCGGGAAGTCGATCGAGGCGAGCCGCTTGACCTGGCGCTCGGCGGTGAGCACGAGCGGGCGGGGCCCGTCGTGGTGCTCGAAGCCGCGGTGGCCGTTGGTGCGTCCGGCGGGGATGCCCGGGTCGAGGACGAGGGCGAGCCCGGCGAACTTGCCGGTGGGGACGTGGATGACGTCGCCCGGCTTGAGTCGCTCCAGCGAGGCGGCGGCCTGGGCCCGACGCTGCGCGGCGCCCTGCTTGGCCAGTTCGGTCTCGCGGTCCTTGAGGTCACGGCGCAGCCGTGCGTACTCCTCGAAGTCCCCGAGGTGGCAGGTCATGCCCTCCCGGTAGCCTTCGAGCCCCTCTTCGTTCTTCTGCACCTGGCGGGAGATGCCGACGACGGACCGGTCGGCCTGGAACTGCGCGAACGACGTCTCCAGCAGCTCGCGGGAGCGGTGCCGGCCGAACTGGTCCACGAGGTTGACGGCCATGTTGTACGACGGCTTGAAACTGGAGCGCAGCGGGTACGTACGGGTGCCGGCGAGGCCGGCGAGGTGGCCGGGGTCGAGCCCGCGCTGCCAGAGCACGACGGCGTGGCCCTCGATGTCGATGCCCCGGCGGCCCGCGCGGCCGGTGAGCTGGGTGTACTCACCGGGGGTGATGTCGGCGTGCTGTTCGCCGTTCCACTTGACCAGCTTCTCCAGGACCACGGAGCGGGCGGGCATGTTGATGCCGAGGGCGAGGGTCTCGGTGGCGAAGACGGCCTTGACCAGGCCGCGGACGAAGAGCTCCTCGACGACCTCCTTGAACGTGGGCAGCATGCCGGCGTGGTGGGCGGCGATGCCCCGCTCCAGGGCCTCCAGCCATTCGTAGTACCCGAGGACGTGCAGGTCCTCGGAGGGAATGGAGCTGGTGCGCTCCTCGACGATCTCGCGGACGCGTCGGCGGGCGTCGTCGTCGTTGAGCCGCAGGCCGGCGTAGAGGCACTGCTGGACGGCGGCTTCGCAGCCGGCGCGGCTGAAGATGAAGGTGATGGCGGGCAGGAGCCCCTCGGCGTCGAGCCGTTCGATGACCTCGGGCCGTCCCGGCGTCCAGATGCGGGAGCGCTGACGGCGCTCGCGTTCGCGGTCGGCTTCGCGGATCATCTTGCCGCGGCGCCGGTCTCGCGGGTTGTACGTGCGGGAGTTCTCGGTGTGGGCGAGGCGCAGCAGGTCGGGATTGACCTCGCGGCGGGACGCGCCGCGGCCGCCGTGGTCGGTCTCCTCCTCGAAGAGGTCGTACATCCGGCGGCCGGCCAGCACGTGCTGCCACAGCGGCACGGGGCGGCTCTCGGAGACGATGACCTCGGTGTCGCCGCGCACGGTGTCGAGCCAGTCGCCGAACTCCTCGGCGTTGGAGACGGTCGCGGAGAGTGAGACGAGCGTCACGGACTCGGGGAGGTGGATGATCACTTCCTCCCAGACGGCGCCGCGGAAGCGGTCCGAGAGGTAGTGGACCTCGTCCATGACGACGTAACCGAGCCCGGACAGCGCCTGGGACCCCGCGTAGAGCATGTTGCGGAGGACCTCGGTGGTCATCACGATGATCGGCGCATCGCCGTTGACGCTGTTGTCGCCGGTCAGCAGGCCGACCTTGGCGTTGCCGTACCGCTTGACGAGGTCGGCGTACTTCTGGTTCGACAGCGCCTTGATGGGCGTCGTGTAGAAGCACTTGCGCCCTTGCAGCAGGGCGAGGTGGACGGCGAACTCGCCGACGATGGTCTTGCCCGAGCCCGTGGGTGCCGCGACGAGCACGCCTTTGCCCGCTTCGAGAGCCTGGCATGCCTCGATCTGGAAGGGATCCAGGCCGAACTCGTACATCTCGCGGAAGGGGGCCAGCGCGGTGGCCTGCTCGGCGTTGCGGGCCCGGGCAGCTGCGTACGCTTCGGCTGGTGTGAGGTCCTCTGTCATCTTGTTGTCGAGCCTACCCGCCACCTCTGACAGTGACGCGATCTTTAACGACCTGTGCCAGGAAGGGCGGGAGCGGGGGCTCGCGGACACGGAGCGCCGCCGATGCGCGACGCGCGGTGAGGGCCGCCGCTCCCGCCCTCACTCCGGGCACGGGCGCCCCCCGGGGGGACGAGGTCCGGGGGGGTGCGTCCGCGATCAGGTGATGTCGTCGTAACCGATCTGCCGGTGCGCTCGGGCACCGTCCGGCTCGCCGGTGGCCTGCTCGGGCAGGGCGCGCGAGGCGCCGACCGGCTCGACCGCTCCGACGGCCTCAGGGGTGAGGTCGAGGCTCGACGCCTCGTCGTCGGCGAGTTCGGCGTCGGGGTTGTTCCGCTTGCGGCGCCGGTCGTTGAGGAGCGAGAAGCCGACGGCGGCGAAGTACAGGACGGTGATGGGACCCGCGAGGGCCAGCATGCCGATCGGGTCCGTGGTGGGGGTGATGATGGCGCCGAAGACGAAGACGCCCATGATCACGCCGCGCCACCAGCCGGCCATCCGCCGACCCGTGAGGACACCGGTGATGTTGAGCATCACCAGGACGAGCGGCAGCTCGAAGGCGAGGCCGAACACGAGCACCATGCGCAGGGTGAAGTCGAGGACGTCACCGAGCGAGAGGATGTTCGCGGAACCTCCGGGCGTGAGGCTGATGAGCACCTTCACGCTGATGGGGAGGATGAGGTACGCGAGGTAGGCGCCTGCGGCGAACAGCGGGACCGCCGCTCCGACGAAGGCGTACGTGTACTTCTTCTCGCTCTTGTGCAGGCCGGGCGCGATGAAGGCCCACAGCTGGTACAGCCAGACCGGGCTCGCGACGACGAGACCCGTGACGAGGCTGACCTGGATCGTCGTGCTGAACGGGGCGATCAGCGTGTTGAAGGAGACGACCGCGCAGTTTCCGCCGTCGCCCATCGTGCCCTGCGCACACTTGGGCACGGACTTCGTCAGGAACTGCATCAGGTCCTCGCTGTACACGAGGGCCACGACGGTGACCGCGGCGACGGCCAGCAGGCCTTTCGCCATACGGTTGCGAAGTTCACGCAGGTGTTCCACGAGGGGCATGCGACCCTCGGGATCCTTCTCCTGCTTGCGGGCAGACTTGGGCAACCCACGTCCTCATCTCGTGCGGCAGCCGCCGCTCGGTGCGGCGGCCGCGGCGGACCGGGTCAGCGCTTGGTGGTGTCCGTGGGCTCGGTCACCGGTCGTGCGCTGGTCACGTCGCCGGGCGCGGCCTGGATGGTCCTCGGGGCGGTCTGCTCCGGGGTGCCGGGGTGAGGCGGGTCCGCGGGGGCGCTCTGCTGGTCGTCGGACTTCATCGCCTTGGCCTCGCTCTTGAGGATGCGAGCCGACTTGCCCAGCGAACGGGCCATGTCGGGAAGCTTCTTGGCGCCGAAGAGCAGGATGATGACGACGAGAATGAGGATGATCTCGGTGGGGCCGAGCCTACCCATAGCTGTTTACCTTCTTCACCGAGGCGACATGGAGTGCGTGTCCGGCGAGTCGGACATGCGTCCGGCCACCGCGCTGTCAGCGATCGTAACCCGCGGGAGTAAACGAGGGGCAATGCCTGTGCATACTCGCGATTGCGGCCCGCGCCCCCTCACGAGGGCGCTTTGTGCAGCGTACGGCACGCCCTCAGCGCAGCGCCTCGCCGGTGCGGGCCAGGTCCGAGGCCGCCTTTTCGAGGTCTTCCGCCGCGCGGTTGATGCGCTCGGCGGTACCGGCGACCTGGCGGCCGAGCCGCTGGACCTCCAGGAAGACCTTGATGCCGAGGACGCCGAGGACGGCGATCCCGAGGAATCCGAGTGCGATGGCGAGCATGGGCCAGAACATGTGCCGAGCCTAGAGGTAGGAGGGGTGCCGGTGCGCCGGCCGGGACCGGCGCCGGGGCGCGCCGGGTCCGTGGGCGGAGCGAGCGGGGGCGTCAGACGGTGGAGTGCAGGCGCAGGGTCCGTACGCCGCCCCCGGTGAGGAGTTCGATGATCCTTTCCCCCGCGGGCTTGCGCACCGCGCTGCCGCACTCGGGGCAGGTGAAGGAGTAGAAGGTGGTGCGGCGGCTGCCGCCGATCGCGAGCCGCAGCGCGCTCGCGGAGAGTTCGCAGCGGGAGCGGCAGTCGGGGCAGGCGGCCTTGAAGAGGACCGGTGCGATCGACGCCGTCATTCCGTGCATCACGGACATTTCCCTCATCCCTCTCGACTCCCGCGCTCTCGTGCCTCCGTCGGCTCCGCAAGGAACAGCGCCGACTTCGCGGGGAATGTCACATCCCCCTCACTTCCCGGCCCCCGCCCACCGCCCCGGGAGGGGGGCGGCTCACTCCACGCCGTCGTAGGCGGCCAGGGCGGCCGCCGCGGCCGACCGCGCGCTGTCGGCCAGCTCGGGCGGGGAGACGATCCGTCCGTCGCTCCCCAGCCGCAGCGCGAGGCGCCGCAGCGAGGCGGGGGCGGGGGTGCGGAGCGTGATCCGCAGCCCCCCGTCGGCCAGCTCCTCGGCCCGGTCGTGCGGGTAGTACTCCGCCACCCAGCGGCCGCCGGGCCCGACCTCGACCACGACCTCCGGGTCGTCGGCGGAGGGCTGGACCAGCCCTTCGGAGAGATCGCGCAGCTCCAGCTCAGGCGGCGCCGCGTGCTCGTCCAGGATCCGGATCTCGGCGACCCGGTCGAGCCGGAAGGTGCGGCGCGCCTCGGAGAGCCGGCACCACGCCTCCATGTACGTGTGCCCCACGGCGAACAGCCGGATCGGGTCGACCTCCCGCTCGGTCAGCTCGTCGCGCGCGGGCGAGTAGTAGCGCACCCACAGCCGCCGCCGCTCCGAGATGGCCCGGTCGACCTCCGCGAAGACACCGCCTTCGGATTCGAACGTCACCGAGAGGCGCGCGCTCGCGCCCGCTGCCTCGCCGGCCGCCGCCTCCAGCTTCGCGGTGGCTCGCAGCAGCGCCTCACGGTCGCTCTCGCGCAGGCCGGGCAGGGTGGACACGGCCCGCGCGGCGACAAGGAGCGCGGTGGCCTCGTCGGCCGCCAGACGCAGCGGCGCCGCCACGTCGTCCGGGTTGTGCCACCAGATCCGGTCGCCGTCGGTGTCGATGTCCAGCAGGTCGCCGCCCCGGAAGCTGGTCCCGCACATGGGCAGCACGTCGAGGTCGGAGATCAGCTCGTCCTCGGTGATACCGAAGGCACGGGCGACGTCGGCGACGTGCGCACCGGGGCGTTCCCGCAGGTAGGTGACGAGGGAGAGCATCCGCCTCGTCTGGTCGATCGCGTTCGCGGCCATGCCGTACGTCTCCCCTTCAGCCCTTGGCCACGGCGCGCAGCCGGTCCACCACATCGGCCCGCAGGTCCGCGGGTTCCAGTACGACGACATCGGGGCCGAACTCGACGAGCCAGGCGTCGAGGCCGTGCCCGTACGGGATCTCCAGCTCGTCCCAGCCGTCCGCGCCTTCCCGTACGGACTGGGCCCTGGCCCGCAGGGGATAGCCGCAGCCGGTGCGCAGCCGGATCCGGGCGGAGCGGGTGGCGGTCTCGCCCGCCCAGCTCTCGACCGTCTCGCGGACGGTGACGACGTCGGGCACGGGCGCGGTGAAGGCGCCGGCCCGGGAGCGGACCTTGCCGGTGATCCGGGAGAGGCGGAAGACCCGCTCGGCGCCCCGGTCGCGGTCCCATCCGGCCAGGTACCAGTGGCCCCGCCAGCACTCCAGTGTCCAGGGTTCGACCTGGCGCGTCTCGGGGCGGGCCGCCGTGGCCTTGCGGTAGTCGAAGACCACGGGCCGCCGGTCACGGCAGGCCAGCATCAAGGGCTCGAAGGCGGTCTCGTGGACGGGGATGCGGGGTTCCAGGGCGCTGTGCTGGATGTCGTACGAGTCCTCCGCCTCGGGCATCCCGGCGGCGCGGAGCTTCTGCAGGGCTCCGCTGGCGGCGCCGGCGAGACGGGCCTGCTGCCAGACCTTGGCGGCGAGGCCGAGCGCGGCGGCCTCCTCGGCGTCGAGGGTGATGGGCGGGAGCCGGTTGGAGTCTCGGCGGGCGAGATAGCCGGTCTCGCCCTCCAGGTTCTCGACGGTCTCGATGACCAGGCCGAGCTCGCGCAGATCGTCCTTGTCGCGCTCGAACATTCGGTTGAAGGCGTCGTCTCCGCCCGCTTCGAGATAGGCCTCGATGGAGCCGCGCAGCTCACGCTTGCTCAGTGGGCGGCGGGTTCCGAGCAGGCACAGGGCCAGATTCATCAGCCGCTCGGCCTTGGCAATCGCCATCGACGCCCCGCACCTCTTCTGCCGGATTGACTTCTCAGACGTCCGACCGTACCGCCCCGGGGTGTCGCGGCAAAAGCCGAGGGCCCATGCCGGACGGCATGGGCCCTCGGGGTGATCGGTTCCGGGTCGGGATCCGGTCACACGGGGTCCGATCAGACCGCGACCAGGTCGCAGACGAAGATCAGGGTCTCGCCCGGGGCGATCTTGCCGCCGGCGCCGCGGTCGCCGTAGGCGAGGTGGGCGGGAATGATCAGCTGGCGGCGGCCGCCGACCTTCATGCCCTGCACGCCCTGGTCCCAGCCGGAGATGACCTGGCCGACACCGAGCTGGAACTGCAGCGGGGTGCCGCGGTTCCAGGAGGAGTCGAACTCCTCGCCGGTGGAGAAGGAGACGCCGACGTAGTGGACGGAGACGGTGGCTCCGGCCTTCGCCTCAGGGCCGTCGCCCTCCCAGATGTCCTTGATCTCAAGTTCCTTCGGCGGCTCGCCACCCGGGAAGTCGACCTCGGGCTTCTCGATGCTCACTGAACTGCTCCTCATACTGATGAACTGCGCGAACGGGACAGTCTTACATCCCCGGGCGACTTCACTTGGCCAGGATGTCCACGGTGAAGACGAGAGTCGACTTGGCGGGGATGCCCTGGTTGGCCTTGTCCCCGTACGCCATGTCCGGCGGCACGACGAGCAGCACGCGGCTGCCGACCTTCTTGCCCTCCAGGCCCTTCTGCCAGCCGGGGATGACCTGCGCGAGCGGGAAGCTCACCGGCGCGCCCCGGCCGTAGCTGCTGTCGAACTCCTTGCCGTCCTTCCAGAGCACGCCCTGGTACTGCACGGTCAGGGTGTCCGCGGCGGTGACGGCCGGTCCGGTGCCCTCGATGATGTAGTTCGACACCAGCTTGGTGGGGGCCGGCTTCTTCGGGACGGTCAGCGAGGGAGCCTTGCCGTCGGTGTTGGTCCCCACCTTCGGCAGGTCGGCGTTGTCCTGTGCGACTTCGGTGCCCTTGGCGGAGACGGGCACGCTCTCGCTCTTCACGATGTCCATCACGAAGACCAGGGTGGCGTTGGGCGGGATCTGCCCCTGGCCCTGCGCGCCGTAGCCGAGGGCCGGCGGGATCGACACCTCCAGGCGGCTGCCGACCTTCTGTCCGTCGAGGGCCTTCTGCCAGCCCTCGATGACACCGCCACCCCCGATGTTCACGGCGAAGGGCTGCCCACGGTCGAAGCTGTTGTCGAACGGCTTGTCGCCGTCCCACAGTTGTCCGAGGTAGTTGACGTCGGCCTGGTCGCCCTTCTTCAGGACCGCACCCTTGCCCTCGCTGATGACGTTGACCTTGAGGTCCTTGGGCGGTTCGCCCTCCCCCTTGGCGAGGGTCGGCTTCTCTCCGAACTTCTCGCCCGCGGTGATGGCGGGCAGTCCGTTCGTCATCGAGGCGGAATCGGAGCCCTTGTCGTCGCTGCCGCAGGCCGCTGTCGAGAGCAGCAGCAGCGGTACGACCAGTAGGCCGGCAAGTCGGCGCACGTGTTCCTCAGATCTCAGACGGCACATTAGTTGCCCGACACTCTAGGGGGTGCCCGCCGGATCCCGCCTGGCTCACGGTCCAGGCGTGCCGGGGCCCCGCACGCTCCTCGTGCGGGGCCCTGACGCCGTGTGCGCCGCCGGGTCACATGCCGGCGATCAGCTTCTCCACCCGGTCGTCGACCGACCGGAAGGGGTCCTTGCACAACACCGTGCGCTGCGCCTGGTCGTTCAGCTTGAGGTGGACCCAGTCGACGGTGAAGTCCCGTCGCTGCTCCTGGGCGCGGCGGATGAAGTCGCCGCGCAACCGCGCCCTGGTGGTCTGCGGGGGCACGGACTTGCCCTCGAAGATCTTCAGGTCGTTGCAGATCCTCGCCGCCTGGCCCTTCTTCTCCAGAAGGTAGTAGAGCCCGCGGCGGCGGTGGATGTCGTGGTACGCGAGGTCTATCTGCGCGACCCGGGGGTTCGACATGGTCATGTTGTTCTTGGCGCGGTACCGCTCGATGAGCTTGTACTTCATGACCCAGTCGATCTCGGTGCCGATGCGGTCGAGGTCCTCGGCCTCGATCGCGTCGAGCGTGCGGCCCCACAGCTCCAGGACCTGCGCGACCGTGCCCGTCCGGATGCCCCGGCGGTCGACGAAGTCCGCCGCCTTCTCGTAGTACTCCCGCTGGACCTCCAGGGCGGAGGCCTCGCGGCCGCTGGCGAGGCGGACCTTGCGCTGGCCGGTGATGTCGTGGCTGACCTCGCGGATGGCCCGGATGGGGTTCTCCAGCGTCAGGTCGCGCATGACCGTGCCGGCCTCGATCATGCGCAGCACGAGGTCGGTGGCGCCCACCTTGAGGAGCATGGTCGTCTCGGACATGTTCGAGTCGCCGACGATGACGTGGAGCCGGCGGTAGCGCTCGGCGTCCGCGTGCGGCTCGTCGCGGGTGTTGATGATCGGCCGGGAGCGGGTGGTGGCCGAGCTGACGCCCTCCCAGATGTGCTCGGCCCGCTGCGAGACGCAGTAGACCGCGCCCCGCGGGGTCTGCAGCACCTTTCCGGCGCCGCAGATGAGCTGTCGGGTGACCAGGAACGGAATGAGGATGTCCGCGAGCCGGGAGAACTCTCCGTGGCGGGCGACGAGATAGTTCTCGTGGCAGCCGTAGGAGTTTCCCGCCGAGTCGGTGTTGTTCTTGAAGAGATAGACGTCGCCGGCGATTCCCTCCTCGTGCAGGCGGCGTTCGGCGTCGACGAGAAGGCCTTCGAGAATGCGCTCGCCGGCCTTGTCGTGGGTGACCAGTTCGGTCACGTTGTCGCATTCTGGTGTTGCGTATTCCGGATGCGAACCCACGTCGAGGTAGAGGCGGGCGCCGTTCCGCAGGAAGACATTGCTGCTGCGGCCCCATGACACGACACGGCGGAAGAGGTAGCGCGCCACTTCGTCAGGTGACAGTCGGCGCTGTCCCCTGAACGTGCACGTGACGCCGTACTCGTTCTCCAGCCCGAAAATGCGGCGGTCCATGTCTGAACATTACGCCTGATGGCCTGAGCTGAAACCGGGTTGGGCGGCCCCGTTTCGATCATTTTCCGATGAGTGCGCGTTCTTTTCGGCGTGTCCGGTGTGACCGCCGCCCCCGCTGACGGCGTGTCGCACGCTCCGGCCCGGGACCGTGAGGACCCGTGCGGTGGCGAGCAGAACCAGGAGGGCCGCGAGGCCGCCGGCCGCGGCCACGGAGAAGCCCGCGGTGGTCCCGGCGAGTTCGACGACGGGGCCCGCGACGGCGGAGCCGAGGGCGGCCCCGACGCCGAACGTGGTGACGAGCCAGGAGAACGCCTCCGTGACGGTCCCGACGGGGGCGTGCCGGTCGACCACGATGAAGCCGCAGGCGAGCGCGGGGGCGAGGAAGACGCCGGAGAGCGCGGCCAGGCCGGTCATCGCGACGACACCGGGCGTGAGCATGAGCGGCAGATAGCCCAGCGCGAGCAGGCCGACGATGACCGTCAGCCGCTTCTCGGGGGAGCCCGCCCACCGGCGGGCGCCGTAGAGGACGCCGCCGATGAGGGCGCCGAGCCCGAGCGCGGCCATGATCCAGCCGTAGGCGGACTCGTTGCCCCGCTCGTCGGCGTAGGCCAGACCGGCGACGGTGATGGAGCCGAGCGCCAGGCCGACGAAGAAGAACGAGCCGAGCAGGGCGAGGAGGCCGGGCGAGCGCAGCGCGCCCAGCCAGTGCGCCTCGCGGGGCTCCGAGCGCCAGGCGCGCGAGGGCGGGGACAGGACGACGGAGAGGGCGCCGAGGACGCCCAGGACGTTGATGACGAGGAGGGCGGCCGCCGGGGACCAGAGGGCGACCAGCAGGGTCACCAGGAGTGGGCCGACGGTGAACATCACCTCCTGGGCCACGGCGTCCAGGGCGTAGGCCCGGTGCACCCGGTCCTCCCGGCCCAGGACGCTCGGCCACAGGGCCCGTAGTCCGCCTTCGAGGGGCGGGGTGAAGAGCCCCGCCACGAGGATCGCGGCGTAGGCGAGGGCGATGTGACCGATGCCCGTGAGCGCGAGGACCGCCATGCCGAGGGCGGAGAGGATCGCGGCGGGCAGCTGGACCCGCGGCTGCCCCTTCAGGTCCACCGCCCGGCCGAGGAGCGGCTGCCCGACGGCCGTCGCGACGCCGTACGCCGCGACGAGCCCGCCGGCGAGGCTGTAGCTGCCCCCCTCGGCACGGGTGAAGACCACCACCGCGATCGGTCCCGTGCCGTTGGGGAGACGGCCGACCAGGGTCCCGGTGAGCAGGCGGAGGGCGTGCGGCGCCCTGAGTATGTCGCGGTAGCCGCCGCCCGCCGTGGCCTCGGAGGCCATGTCCGTCTCCTCTCCCCCGGCATCCACCGGGGTTTTACGTATAACGTCCGGCGTCATACGTACCATGGCCCCATCCCCAGGGTCCACCCCGCGGGTACGGACCGCATCCACGGAGGCACGCGTGCACACCCCGGAACCGCCCGCCGCGGCCAGGCCCACCAGCCGCGACGTCGCCCGCGCCGCCGGAGTGTCCCAGGCCACCGTCTCCCTGGTCCTCGGCGACAAATGGCGCGGCCGGGTCTCCGAGCGCACCGCGCGGTCGGTACGGGACACCGCCCAGGAACTCGGCTACCGCCCCAACCTCGCCGCCCGCAACCTCCGGCTCGGCCGCACCAGGACCGCGCTCCTCGTCGTCCCGGCCCTCACCAACGAGTTCTTCGCCCGCGTCTACACCGGCGCGGCCGCCGTCGCCGCCCGGCACGGCTTCGGCGTGGTCCTGTACCCCTCCCCCGACGGCGTCGGCCCCGCGAAGGACCCCTTCGCCTCCGCCCGCGCCGCCCTGGACGGCGTCATCGCCTCCTCCATGGCGGCCGACGCCCTCGCCGCCTTCCGCGGCACCGACCTCCCCCTGGTCATGCTCGACAGCGACCCCGCGGACACCGGCGCCGCCGCGCACGTCAACCTCGACATCGCCGACGGCATGCGCCAGGTGACACGGCACCTGCTGAGCCTCGGCCACCGCCGCTTCGTGCACCTGGCGTCGGCCGTGCCCTCCTGGACCTTCGACGTCCGGGCCGCGGCGCTCGCCGACTCCCTGCGCGAGGTCTCCGTGCGCACCGTCCGGTCGTCCCTCGACGTCGACGGCGCCCGGGCCGCCGCGGAGATCGCCCTGACCGGGCCGGGGCCCCGGCCGACCGCCCTGGTGTGCGACGACGACATCCTGGCCGCCGGGGCGTGCAAGGCCGCCCGCCGGCTGGGCCTGCGGGTCCCCGAGGACGTCTCCGTCACGGGCTTCGACGACCTCGCGCTGGCCACCGCCGTCGAACCGGAACTGACCACCGTCCGCCTGCCCGCCGAACGCGTCGGCGAGCGCGGGATGGCGGCCCTCCTCGCCGTCCTCGACGGGCGCGCCCCGGAGCCCGGCGGCCTCCCGGTCACCCTGGTGACCCGCGGCTCGTCCGGCCCGCCGCCCGCCGCCTGAACGGCCCGGCACGCACGACGGCCCCGGTCCGCTGGTGCGGGCCGGGGCCGTCGTCCACGTCGGCGGAGGACCTACTCCTCCGTCTCCTCCGGGATCTCGTCCGAGGGGTCGTCGGTCTTGGCGATCGCGGCGTTGTCCGCCTCCAGCAGACGGACCAGCTGCCGGCCGACGATCCGCTTGAACTTGCGCTGCTGCGGCCGCGTGCGGTCCAGGACGGCCACTTCGAGCCGCTCCGCGGGGATCTCCCGCTCGCTGCCGTTCGTGTCGCGGGACAGCGCCTGCACGGCCAGCTTCAGCGCCTCGGCCAGGGACATGCCGTCACGGTGCCGCTGGTCGAGGAAGCTGCCGATCTGCTCGGCGTTGCCGCCCACCGCGACGGAGCCGTGCTCGTCCACGATGGAACCGTCGTGCGGCAGCCGGTAGATCTGGTCGCCCTCCGGCTCCGTGCCCACCTCGGCGACGACCAGCTCCACCTCATAGGGCTTCTCGCCCGCGCTGGAGAAGATCGTGCCGAGCGTCTGGGCGTACACGTTGGCGAGGCCCCGGGCCGTCACGTCGTCCCGGTCGTAGGTGTAGCCCCGCAGATCGGCGTAGCGCACGCCGCCGATCCGGAGGTTCTCGTACTCGTTGTACTTGCCGGCGGCGGCGAAGCCGATCCGGTCGTAGATCTCGCTGAACTTGTGCAGGGCGCGGGACGGGTTCTCGCCCACGAAGACGATGCCGTCGGTGTACTGCAGGACGACGAGGCTGCGGCCACGGGCGATGCCCTTGCGGGCGTACTCCGCCCGGTCGGCCATGGCCTGCTGGGGTGAGACGTAGAACGGGGTCGACACCGGCTATCCGTCCCTTTCTTCTGGGCGGCTGGGGTCCCCCGGACGGAGTCGGGGGCGTGAGGACGAGGGAAGGGGTCAGAGCAGCGCGGCGCGCGGTCCGTCGGGCTGCTCCAGGCGCCGATCGGTGACCGAGCGGGCGAGCGCCGAGGACTCCTCCTCGCTCAGCCTGCGGAAGCCCTCGTCGGTGATGACGGTGACGATCGGATAGATGTTGCGGTAGAGGTCCGGCCCGCCCGTCGCCGAGTCGTCGTCGGCGGCGTCGTACAGCGCCTGGACGACCAGGGTGGTGGCCTGCTCCTCCGTCAGGTCGGGACGGTAGAGCTTCTTCATCGAGCCCCGGGCGAAGATGGACCCGGAGCCGGTGGCCGCGAAGCCGTGCTCCTCGGAGCGGCCGCCCGTCACGTCGTAGGAGAAGATCCGGCCCTTCTCCTTGCCCTCGTCCCAGCCGGCGAACAGGGGAACGACGGCCAGGCCCTGCATCGCCATGCCGAGGTTGCCGCGGATCATGGTGGACAGGCGGTTGGCCTTGCCCTCCAGGGAGAGGGTCGTGCCCTCGACCTTCTCGAAGTGCTCCAGCTCCAGCTGGAACAGCTTGACCATCTCCACGGCCAGGCCGGCCGTACCGGCGATGCCGACGGCCGAGAACTCGTCGGCCGGGAAGACCTTCTCGATGTCGCGCTGGGCGATCATGTTGCCCATCGTCGCCCGCCGGTCACCCGCGAGCACGACGCCGTCGGCGAAGGTGGCGGCGACGATGGTGGTGCCGTGCGGCGCCTCGATGACCCCGTCCGGCAGCTTGCGGTTGCGCGGGAGGAGCTCCGGCGAGTGGTCGGACAGGAAGTCCAGGAAAGAGGACGACCCCGGCGTCAGGAAGGCAGCTGGTAGACGCCCGGTGCTGCGAGTGTTGGCTTCCACGCGTGTCCCTCCAAAGGTGAGATGGCCCGACGCAGAGTGTCGGGATCGTCTCCCAACGTGCCGACGGCCGAATTGCAGTTGAAGCACAGTACGCCACGGACCCTACCCGCATCGTGACGGTGATCAACATGGGCTGCCGGGGCTTGCGGGCAGACCACGCGGATCCTCGTCCGGGCGGAGACCATCTCGTCGCGCTGTGCTCCCGTGGTGCCGTGCGCATGTCCGGAACGCCCCGCGCGGCTCGCCTCGCCCGGCGCCGTGAACGGTGGGTGGAGACCGTCGACGGCGGGCCTGGGCCGCTTCGCACGCGAAGCGGCTCCCGGCACCACCGACAGCGCTCAGGCCCTGCCGGCTCCGCCACCTCGTCCCGTACGGCCTGAATGCCGGACGGCTGAATTCGTCGCAGCGCCGCGACGCCCCGGTTCAGCGTCCGCTCAGGGAAAGGACCGCCCGCCCACGGCTGAGGCGCGACATTCCTCGGACGTTTCCCCGCCCCTCGGCGTCACCTTCGAAGCGAAGGTCACTGACCGCCCTTCTGGACGAACGACCGCACGAAATCCTCAGCGTTCTCTTCCAGGACGTCGTCGATCTCGTCCAGGACGGAGTCCACGTCGTCGCTCAGCTTCTCCTGGCGTTCCTTGAGGTCGGAGCTTTCCTCCGCGGTCGTCTCCTCGACCTCCTCCGTGGAACGCGTCGCCTTCTGCTGTCCGCCGCCGGTGTCCTTGGTCGCCATATCCCTCACCCCGCTCGAATCGGCCCGCTCGGTTGGGTCTCTCTCAAGATCAGACCCTACAAGGCAGGTCTGACATCGGCCCTGTGGTTGCTGCAACGTCCGGGCACTAGTTCCATGATTCCCAGTGCCCGGGCATTTCAGCCGCGAATCAGTGGCCGGACAGCACGCGGACCAGTTCCTCCGCCGTCCTGCACCGGTCCAGAAGGTCCTTCACATGCTCCCGGGTGCCCCGCAGGGGCTCCAGAGTGGGGACGCGCTGGAGCGAGTCCCGGCCCGGCAGATCGAAGATCACCGAGTCCCAGGAAGCCGCCGCCACGTCGTCCGCGTACTGCTCCAGGCAGCGGCCCCGGAAATAGGCCCTGGTGTCCTCGGGGGGCTTGGTCTCCGCCCGCCGGACCTCGTCCTCGCCCAGCAGCCGCTTCATGCGCCCACGGTCCACCAGACGGTTGTAGAGCCCCTTCTCGGGCCGCACGTCGGCGTACTGCAGGTCCACGAGGTGCAGGCGGGCGGCGTCCCAGTCCAGGCTGTCGCGCCGACGGTAGCCCTCCATGAGCTCCCGCTTGGCGATCCAGTCCAGCTCCCCTGCCAGGCTCATCGGATCGTGCTCGAGCCGGTTGAGGGTGTCCTCCCAGCGGATCAGGACGTCCTTGGTCTGGTCGTCGGCGTCGGCGCCGAAACGCTCCTCCACGTACTTCCTGGCCAGCTCGAAGTACTCCATCTGGAGCTGTACCGCGGTGAGCGTCCGGCCGCTGCGGAGCGTGACGAGATACGCCAGGCTCGGGTCGTGCGAGACCTCGTGCAGGGTGCGGACCGGCTGGTCGACGGCGAGGTCCACGTTGATGAACCCGTCCTCGATCATGGACAGGACCAGCGCGGTGGTACCCAGCTTGAGGTAGGTGGAGATCTCCGAGAGGTTGGCGTCCCCGATGATCACATGGAGGCGGCGGTACTTCTCCGCGTCCGCGTGAGGCTCGTCGCGGGTGTTGATGATGGGCCGCTTGAGGGTGGTCTCGAGGCCCACCTCGACCTCGAAGTAGTCCGCGCGCTGGCTGATCTGGAAGCCGTGCTCGCGGCCGTCCTGGCCGATGCCGACCCGGCCGGCGCCGGTGACGACCTGGCGGGAGACGAAGAAGGGGGTCAGGTGGCGCACGATGTCCGAGAAGGGGGTCTCCCGCTTCATCAGGTAGTTCTCGTGCGTGCCGTAGGAGGCGCCCTTGTTGTCGGTGTTGTTCTTGTAGAGGTGGATCGGCTGGGCGCCGGGGAGCTGGGCGGCTCTCTCGGCGGCCTCGGCCATGATCCGTTCGCCGGCTTTGTCCCAGAGGACGGCGTCGCGGGGGTTGGTGACCTCGGGGGCGCTGTACTCGGGGTGGGCGTGGTCGACGTAGAGCCGGGCGCCGTTGGTGAGGATCACATTGGCCAGGCCGATGTCCTCGTCCGTGAGCTGGCTGGAGTCGGCGGCTTCGCGGGCGAGGTCGAAGCCTCGGGCGTCCCGCAGGGGGTTCTCCTCCTCGAAGTCCCAGCGGGCGCGGCGCGCCCGGTGCATCGCCGCCGCGTAGGCGTTGACGATCTGGGACGAGGTGAGCATGGCATTGGCGTTGGGATGCCCCGGAACGGAGATCCCGTACTCCGTTTCGATGCCCATTACTCGCCGTACGGTCATGCGGCCCTCCTTGCCCGGCGGCGCGCCCGTTCGGGTGCGGCGCTCAAGTACCGCGCTTTCTCGTGCGTGTGCGGTGCCCGTCCCCGCACTGCGCGATTCGGCGGTACCGATGAGCCTAGAGCGACTCCGCGCCGGTGGGGAGATCGATTACGTCATTGTGCGTCGTTGCTGGCGGAAAGCGGCGGCTGCGGATGCCCGTCTTCCGGACATCCGCAGCCGGTGTGCGTTCCTACAGGTACTGACCGGTGTTCGCCACGGTGTCGATGGAGCGACCCGTGTCGGCGCCCTGCTTTCCGGTGACGAGGGTGCGGATGAAGACGATCCGCTCGCCCTTCTTTCCGGAGATCCGGGCCCAGTCGTCGGGGTTGGTGGTGTTGGGCAGGTCCTCGTTCTCCTTGAACTCGTCCACGCACGCCTGGAGGAGGTGGGAGACCCGAAGACCCTTCTGGTTGTGGTCGAGGAAAGCCTTGATGGCCATCTTCTTGGCCCGGTCGACGATGTTCTGGATCATCGCTCCGGAGTTGAAGTCCTTGAAGTAGAGGACTTCCTTGTCGCCGTTGGCGTACGTCACCTCGAGGAAGCGGTTCTCCTCGGATTCGGCGTACATCTGTTCCACGACCGACTGGATCATGGCGTGGGCGGCGGCCGGCTTCGATCCGCTGTGTTCGGACAGGTCGTCCGCGTGCAGCGGGAGCGAAGGTGTGAGGTACTTGGCGAAGATGTCCTTGGCCGCTTCCGCGTCCGGACGCTCGATCTTGATCTTGACGTCGAGCCGGCCGGGCCGCAGGATCGCGGGGTCGATCATGTCCTCGCGGTTGGAGGCGCCGATGACGATGACGTTCTCCAGCCCCTCCACGCCGTCGATCTCGGCGAGCAGCTGCGGGACGATGGTGTTCTCCACGTCCGAGCTGACACCGGACCCACGGGTGCGGAAGAGGGATTCCATCTCGTCGAAGAAGACGATGACGGGAGTACCCTCGCTCGCCTTCTCCCGGGCACGCTGGAAGACGAGGCGGATGTGCCGCTCGGTCTCGCCGACGTACTTGTTGAGGAGCTCGGGGCCCTTGATGTTCAGGAAGTACGACTTCCCGGCGGGCTGACCGGTAACCTCGGCGACCTTCTTGGCAAGGGAGTTGGCCACCGCCTTGGCGATGAGCGTCTTGCCGCATCCGGGCGGGCCGTAGAGCAGGATGCCCTTCGGCGGACGCAGTTCGTGCTCCTTGAAGAGATCCGGGTAGAGGTACGGAAGCTCGACCGCGTCGCGGATCATCTCGATCTGGCCGCCCAGACCGCCGATCTTGTCGTAGTCGACGTCCGGGACCTCTTCGAGGACGAGCTCTTCGACCTCGCTCTTGGGGATCACTTCGTAGACGTAGCCGGACCTGGGCTCGAGCAGCAGGGCGTCACCGGGACGGATGGTGATGTCCAGCAGCGGCTCGGCGAGCCTCACCACCCTCTCCTCGTCGGTGTGCCCGACCACCAGGGCGCGCTCGCCGTCCTCGAGGATCTCCTTGAGGGTGACGATGTCCCCGGCCCGCTCGAACGTCATGGCCTCGACCACGTTGAGCGCTTCGTTGAGCATGACTTCCTGGCCGCGCCTGAGCTCGTCGAGCTCGACGCTGGGACTGACGTTCACCCGGAGCTTGCGGCCCCCGGTGAAGATGTCGCAGGTGCCGTCCTCATTGGTCTGAAGAAAGACACCGAAGCCTGCCGGCGGCTGTGCGAGCCGGTCGACTTCCTCCTTGAGGGCCACGATCTGGTCGCGGGCCTCACGGAGTGTGTTGGCGAGCCGCTCGTTCTGCGCGGACACGCCGGCCAGGTTGGTCTGCAGCTCGACGATCCGCTCTTCGAGAATCCTCGTATGACGCGGAGAGTCGGCGAGCTTGCGGCGCAGGACGGCGATTTCCTGCTCGAGATAGGCAACCTGGCCGGCGGGGTCTTCAGACCCCCGCCCCGGCCGGATGCCGCGGTTGATGTCGTCGTCGTGGGCTGCCACGGTCCTCACCTCCTCCAAGGGGAGCTGGACGCTTCCTGACCCTACCTGCGTGGGTGGTGATTGAAACCCCTAGATCACAAAGACGTCGGGGTGTGTCCGATCTTCACCCTTGCGCTTCCCCTCACGCCAAGGGAATACCCACCCATCAACATCGGAAAGCGGGCGGTTGTATCGTCGTCATTGGTCAACACCCGTCAGGGCTGGCCGGACTTAGCAGGAACGCTCTCTTTCACACGCTTCAGGATCGGCAGGAGACATGACCGTGCGGCACGAGGTCCCGACGGCGGGCGCCGGTGAGGCGCTGGAGGTCTGGATCGACCAGGACCTCTGTACCGGGGACGGCATCTGCGTGCAGTACGCGCCCGAGGTCTTCGAGCTGGACATCGACGGGCTTGCGTATGTGAAGAGCGCGGACGACGAGCTGCTCCAGGACGCGGGGGCCACGACGCCGGTGCCGCTGCCGCTGCTGAGCGACGTGGTGGACTCGGCCAAGGAGTGCCCGGGCGACTGCATCCACGTACGTCGGGTCTCGGACCAGGTCGAGGTCTACGGCCCTGACGCGGAGTGACGATCGCGCACGGAGCGTGAGTCAGAGGGCGATGGGATCGGTGCGGGCGGTGCGGACGAACGCACTGCCCTTCCAGCGCCATTCGACGCGTTCCCGCTGGTCGGGGCAGCAGCTGGGGACGTCGGGCGACGAATAGCCGAGCACGGTGGCGACGACGGCCCCGTCGCGGACGGCGAGGTCGGCGACGTTGTTCCGCCGGGCCGGATCCAGCAGGGTGGCGACCACGCGCGCGGTGGCGTCCTTGCCCCGGGTGAGGACGTAGATCCCGCTGGGGGGCGTCCCGGAACCGGCTTCGCAGTGGACGACCGCCACGGTCTCCGGGTTCCCGTCGCCGTCCAGGTCCCCGCGCGCCTGCCGGGCGACGGTGCTGGGCGCTCGTCCGCAGTCCAGGGGGTAGTCGGCAGCGGCGGCGTCCGGGGCGGGCGCGGCGGCCGGAGCGGCCTGGGGGCCGGCGGCGGTGGTGGCGGTCGCGGGGCCGGGCTGCAGCAGTCCGGCGGCGGCGACGACGGCGGCCATGGCGGTCGCGGTGGCCAGCCAGTGCACCGGCCGGGCGTGGGTGTGCGCGAGGTCCGGTACGGCGGAGGGCTGCACGCGAGAAGTCTCCTGTGAGGGCGGCGCGGAAGGAGTTGCGGGCATCGTGCCACACGTCACAGGAGCGGGGAACAGCCGGGGTGGAAACCGGTCTCGGTGCGGAAGCGAACGTTCGAACACGAGCGTGCCGCCGTCGAGTTCCCGCCGTGCGGCGCGGGTTTCGTCGCCGCCGGCCTCTACGCCATGCGCCGTGCGGTGGCCGCG
>NZ_JBFASK010000027.1:0-94604 GCF_040677675.1 Streptomyces sp. NPDC053755
GCGGCAGCGCTGGAAGTAGAGCTCGGCGCCTGCGCCCGATTCCTCGGTCCGGACGGCGTACCCGCTCCTCAGTCCCGTGTGGAACACGATGCTTCTCCTTGCACTCGGCGGCTCGACCGTGCAGTGCAAAGATATGGCACTGAGTGCCACAGAATAAAGACCTGAGTTCCCTTATTTGGAGATACCCGGAACCCCGTCGCCCCGGAACGCGTCCGGCTCAGCTCTCGCCGATGCTCGACTCCACCTCACGCACCACCCGCCACATGGGTGTGGAGCGCTTGGTGATCACCACGACGACGTCCTCGGCCTCGTCCGCCGGGGCCCCCGGGGCGCCGCCCTCCGGGCTCCAGGTGGCCCGGACGAACTCCAGGGCCCGGTCGACCTCGGCCAGCGGGTCGCCCTCGCCGCCCGAGCGCAGCCAGTGGCGCAGGGCGTGGTTGTGCGCGGCGACCACGGCCGCCGCGACCACGTTGGCGCGCAGGGTGCCGTCGCGCCGCCCGGCGAAGCGGGTGCGCAGGTAGTCGCCCAGGGTCTTCTCGTACCGCCAGACCACCGAGAGTTCGTACGTGCGAAGGCCCGTCACCTCGCGGGTGAGGCGGTAGCGCTGGACGGAGAACGTGGGGTTCTCGGCGTACATCCGCATGACGAGCCGGGCGGCGTCGCAGACCCGGACCAGTGGGTCGTCGCCGTCCTCGCTCGCGGCCAGGAACGCGGTCATGTCGGCGAGGCACTGCTCGTGGTCGGGGAAGACCACGTCCTCCTTGGACGGGAAGTACCGGAAGAAGGACCGGCGGCCGACCCCGGCCGTCCGGACGATGTCGTCGACGGTCGTCTGTTCGTACCCCCGCTCCAGGAAGAGCTGGAAGGCCGCGGCGATGAGGGAGTCCCGCATGCCGGGCTTCGCGGAGTTGGTCGACGCTGTTCCCGTTCCCATGGCCCGAACCTAACACCCCGGGCGCGCCGCAGCGGCACTTGGTGCCACTCAGAAGCGGCACCAAGTGCTATTTCCCTGGTGATGAGGGTGCGCGAGGGGGCGAATCAGCGGGCCGCCATGCGCAGAGCGCCGTCCATCCGGATCGTCTCGCCGTTGAGGTAGTCGTGCTCGGTGATCATCGTGACGAGCCGGGCATACTCCTCCGGCCGGGCCAGGCGCTGCGGGAAGGTGACGCTCGCGCCGAGCCCGGCCCGGATCTCGTCGCTGAAGCCGGCCATCATCGGGGTGTCGACGATGCCGGGGGCGATGGTGACGACCCGGATGCCGAACTGCGCGAGGTCCCGGGCGGCGGTCACGGTCATCCCGGCGACCCCGGCCTTGGAGGCCGCGTAGGCGATCTGGCCGACCTGCCCCTCGAAGGCGGCGATGGAGGCGGTGTTGACGACGAGCCCGCGCTGGCCGTGCTCGTCCGCCTCCTGCCGGGCGATGACCTCGGCGGCGAGGCGCATCACGTTGAAGGTGCCGAGCAGGTTGACGTGGAGCACCGTGCGGAACAGATCGAGATCGTGCGGCCCTTTGCGGCCCAGGACGCGGGCCGAGGGGGCGATGCCCGCGCAGTTGACGGCGAGCCGCAGCTCGGCGCCGTCGGCCTCGATCCGGGCGAGGGCCTCGCGGACCGGGCCCTCGTCGGTGACGTCGGCGGCGAGCAGGGTGACCCCGTCGGGCAGGGGGCCCGCGGCGGCGACGGCCCTGTCCAGGTCCAGGCCGTAGACGGTCGCGCCGCGGGCGGCGAGCGCGGCGGCGGTGGCGGCCCCGAGGCCCGAGGCCGCGCCGGTGACGAGCGCGGCGGATCCGGCGATGTCCATGATGCTCCTTGCGGGTGTGGCGGCAGCGTGCGAGACGGACGGAGGGGTGACGGCGAGCGGGGTCACCGGACGAGGGAGCGGCTGATGACGAGCCGCTGGATCTGGTTCGTGCCTTCGAAGATCTGCATGATCTTCGCCTCGCGCATGTAGCGCTCGACCGGGAAGTCACGCGTGTAGCCGTACCCGCCGAGGACCTGCACGGCGTCCGTGGTCACCTTCATGGCGGCGTCGGTCGCGACCAGCTTGGCCGCGCTGGCCTGGCGGCTGAACGGGCGGCCGAGGTCGCGGCGGCGGGCGGCGTCAAGGTAGGTCGCGCGGGCGGAGTCCACGGCGGCGGCCATGTCCGCGAGGAGGAAGCCGAGCCCCTGGTGGTCGACGATCTTGCGGCCGAAGGTGGTGCGCTCGTTGGCGTACGCGACGGCGGCGTCGAGGGCGGCCTGGGCGAGGCCCGTGGCGCAGGCGGCGATGCCGAGCCGGCCGCAGTCGAGGGCGCTGAACGCGATCTGGAGCCCCTGCCCCTCCTCCCCGATCCGGCGGTCGGCTCCGAGGAGGGCGCCGTCCCAGTGGGCGGAGGTGGTGGGCACGGCCTGGAGGCCCATCTTGCGTTCCGGCTTGCCGAAGGTCAGCCCGTCGGCGGCGCCCGGCGCGAGGAAGCAGGAGATGCCGTGGCTGCCCGGCGCCGTGCGGGCGAAGAGGGCGTAGAAGCCTGCCTTCCCGCCGTGCGTGATCCACGCCTTGTTTCCGGTGACGCGGTAGGCGTCGGCGCCCTCGCCGTCGGTGGTGCGCTCCGCCTTGCAGGAAAGGGCGGCCGCGTCGGAGCCGGCCTGAGGCTCGGAGAGGCTGTATCCGCCGACCACCTCGCCCGCGAGCATCGCGGGCAGCCAGCGCTCCTTCTGCTCGGGGGTGCCGAAGGAGTGCAGCGGGTGGCAGGCGAGCGTGTGCACGCTGGTGGCGACGGCCACGGCCGCCCAGCGTGCCGCGAGCTCCTCCAGGACCTGGAGGTAGACCTCGTACGGCTGGCCTCCGCCGCCGAATTCCTCGGGATAGGCGAGGCCGAGCAGCCCGGCCTCGCCGAGGGTGGTGAACAGACCTTCCGGGTACGTCTCGGCGGCCTCGTGCTCGTCCACGCGGGGAGAGAGCTCCTTGTCGGCGATCTCCCGCGTGAGGGCGATGAGGTCCGCTGCCTCGGGGGTGGGAAGCAGGCGGTCGACATCCATGGCGACTCCAGGGACACTCAGCACCACGGGTAAAGCGGTACTGGGGGCGGTACGGCAGTACCGGTCAGCGTAGCGCAGAAGGGTTCCGCCGTAACCCCCCGCAGAGGCCGCCCGGCATACTGTTCGGGTGATCGAGACCTCAGCCGCCGACG
Source organism: Streptomyces sp. NPDC053755 (assembly GCF_040677675.1). NCBI lineage: Bacteria > Bacillati > Actinomycetota > Actinomycetes > Kitasatosporales > Streptomycetaceae > Streptomyces > Streptomyces sp. NPDC053755. The sequence continues at coordinate 3,170 of NZ_JBFASK010000027.1, forward strand.
CACCCAAGCTGACGGGCCGCGGCGCGGCCCGCCGGTCCGCCCTGTTCGAGGACCTGGTGGCCCTTCTGGTGGGCGAGGGCTTCGCCCAGCTGACGCTCGACGAGCTCGCCTCTCGGCTGCGCTGCTCGAAGCGGACGCTCTACGGCCTGGCGGGCAGCAAGGAGCAGCTCGTCCGGGCGGCCGTGGTCCACTTCTTCCGGCGCGCGACGACTCGGGTGGAGTCGGTGCTCGCGGCCGAGACCGAGCCGGCCGAACGCCTCGCCGCCTATCTGCGGGCGGTGGCGGCCGAGCTGGCCCCGGTCTCGCCCCGCTTCTTCGACGACGTGGCCGCCTTCGAACCGGCCGCCGAGGTGTACGAGCGCAACACGCGCGCGGCGGCGGGACGGGTCCAGCAGCTGATCGAGGAGGGCGTGCGCGCGGGCGTCTTCCGCGACGTCCACGTGACCTTCGCGGCCGACGTCATCTCCTCGGTGATGGTCCGGATCCAGCGGCGCCAGGTGGCGGCGGCGACGGGGCTCGCCGACGCCGAGGCGTACGAACAGCTGGCGGAGCTGCTCCTGAACGGCCTGACGAGGTCCTGAGCGGCTCCCTCACGCTCCGCTTGTGATCCACTACTGTGTGCGGCGCATCGACAGGCCATGCCATCACACAGGGAGACCTTCGCGTGGAGCGCAGTCGTACCGACCTGAGGATCCGTGCCGTACTCGCCGCCATGGGCGTCACCGCCGCGCTGACCGGCGCCCCGGCGGCCCAGGCCGCCCCCGCCCCGGACGAGACGCCCGGCACCGTGACCACCGGCACCCCGCACCCCGGGACGCCCGAAGCCGGCGCCGCCCTGGCCGGAGCCGCCCCCCTCGCCACGGATGCCGGAGCCGGCTCCAGGCCGCACGCGCCCTGCACCGGGGAGTTCGCGGGCGACAAGCGGCTCGGCCCGAAGTTCCTGCCGAGGAAGCGGCAGCAGCCGGTGGGCCCGCTGCTGCACCGGTACCACCGCACCGGCACCCTCTCCTCCGCGGACTTCCTCAAGAAGTACTGGGAGGGCCCGGCCGACACGGGCGGCTGGAAGTACCCGCCGAACGACGGCTTCGCCGAGGTCAACGGCGAGGTGGACAAGGCCCCCGAGGTCCTGGAGGAGGGTGAGCGCCTGGACCGCTTCGGCTCGGAGTACGGCTCCTACCTCGCCCCCGCCGGAGACGCCTACGCCAAGCGAGCCCTGCCGCCGCAGAACCTCAACACCCGCGACGCCGCCTTCCCCTGCGACTACCACGTGTACGTCGTGACGCGGCCGTTCACGGTCTGGGAGGGCGGCATCGCCCCCTGGTTCGAGCAGCCCGGCGGCGGCCGCCAGATCAAGCTGGACCCCGCCTTCCTCGACCCGGGCACCGGTCAGCGCCTGAACGTCAAGTGGCTGCTCGACAACGGCTACCTGGTGCGCGTCACCGCGTGAACCGGTCCGCCTTGGCCCGGGCGCTGCGCGAGGCCGGAGTGCCCGGGGGCCACTACTGGATCGAGGGCGTCCACGAACCGGCCCCCACCCCGCCGGACTTCGCCTATCTGCGCGCGAGGCCCGGCGGCGACGGCTGGGAGACGGGCGTGTACGAGCGCGGCGCGTACGAGCCGGTCGCCGCGCACGCCACCGAGGCGGAGGCCTGCGCCCATCTCCGTACGCTGCTCATGGAAACGCCCCTGTCCCCCAACACGGCGCCAGAGGAAACAAACTGACGCTTTGTCAGCTATGGCAGGCCCATGACAGACAGGGTCGTGGGGGCATACCGTCGTAGGACCCGGGGAGGATCGGCGACCGACCGTCCCGGCCGACCGGGCACCAGCGCAGCTCCTCCCGCACTCTCGGTTCCGCACGGTTCCGAGTCCCCCCATGAGTGAAGGGACAGCAATGCCGCTCTCCACATGGCTGAAGACAGGGATCACCGCCGCAGCGGTCGTCCTGGCCACGGCGTCCGCCGCCAACGCCGCACCCGCCTACGCCCCCGCCCCCACGCCCGCGCCCGCCTCGCAGCCGTCGGCGGTGAGCGCCTCGGCGGTGGTGACACTCCGATACGACGACAGCAGGGCCGTCGGCTGGGAGGCGGCGATCGCCGCCGGAGTCGCCTCCTGGAACGCGAACGTCGACAACGTCCGGCTGGTCGAAGTGGCGCCGGGCTCCCCGGCCGAGATCGTGATCGTGGCGACGACCGGCTGGCCCCAGGCCACCCTCGGCCCCGTCCGGCCGGGCAGGCAGGTCCGGGTCGAGCTCGGCAGCCAGGCGGTGGCCCAGGGCTACGACAAGACCCGCATCGCCGCCCACGAGCTGGGCCACAGCCTGGGTCTGCCCGACACCAAGCCCGGCCCGTGCTCCCAGCTCATGTCGGGTTCGAGCGCCGGTACGAGCTGCAGGAACGCCGTCCCGAACGCGACCGAGCAGGCCCGGGTGGAGTCGGCCTACGCCGGCGGCCTCGCCTCCCGCGTCCCGGCCGACGGACGGGTCCTGGTGGACGCTCCCTAAGGGAGCCTGGACACCGCGCCCGGCCGACCTGATCGGCCGGGCGCTCCGGCATGCGCGGGAGCGGGGCTCGCACGGCCTTTCCGCCGCGCACCGGAGACGGCCTCCTCCACGGGGTCGTCACAGGACGGGTGCACGGCGTGCACGCACCCATGGCCGTGACATGCCAAGCTCCTGGCCTGAACCCCCCACCGTGATCCGTCTGTCGGGCACCACGTCCAGCCTGCCGATCGCCGGAACGAGACGACGTGCCCGCCGAGCGAGAGGACACCCCCCACATCATGTCCGCTCACCGCAGGCAGCGTCCCTGGCGGCGCCCCGTCCTGACCCTCGTCGCGACGGCCGCGGTCGCCGTGTCCACGGCGGCCTACGCCTCCGGCTCCCCGCCCGCGCCGGCCGGAGGCGCCGCGCCCGCCCCGGCCGCCGCGCCGCTGGACGACACGTACTACGACGGCGCCCACGGCAAGACCGGCACCGAGCTGAAGAGCGCCCTCCACGCCATCATCAGCGAGCAGACCAGGCTCTCGTACGACGACGTCTGGGACGCGCTGAAGACCACCGACGAGGATCCGGCCGCCCCGGGCAACGTCGTCCTGCTCTACTCCGGGCGCTCCCAGGCCAAGGACACCAACGGCGGCGAGGCGAACGACTGGAACCGCGAGCACGTCTGGGCCAAGTCGCACGGCGACTTCGGCACCGCCACGGGCCCGGGCACCGACATCCACCACCTGCGCCCCGAGGACGTCTCCGTCAACGCGACCCGGGGCAACCTCGACTTCGACACGGGCGGCGACCCGGTCGACGAGGCCCCCGGCAGCCTCTCCGACGGCGATTCGTTCGAGCCCCGGGACGCGGTCAAGGGCGATGTCGCCCGCATGATCCTCTACATGGCCGTCCGCTACGACGGCGGTGACGGCTTCCCCGACCTCGAACCCAACGAGCGGGTGGGGAACGGCTCCGCGCCGGCGATGGGCCGGCTCTCGGTCCTGCGGCAGTGGAACGACCAGGACCCGCCGGACGCGTTCGAGAAGTCCCGCAACGACAGGATCTTCGGCATCCAGAAGAACCGGAACCCCTTCATCGATCACCCCGAGTGGGTCGCCGAGATCTGGAAGTGACGCGGTACGACCGCCTCCCGCGCACGCCAGGGCGTTTCACGACGCCCCGTCCGCCCGGCGACGCCTGGCCCGCCCTGCGGGCGGACGGCGCCACTTTCGAAACACGCCCTAGAACTCGTCGCCGGTGTGCGGGAGGCGGTCGGTGCGCAGGGCAGCGTCGAGCGTGCCGGCCGCGCCCCGCGTGTGCTCCTCCACCAGGCCCGCGGCGACCAGGTCGGTGACTCGGGTCCCGCCGAGGTAGCAGGCGCCGAGGTCGCGTACGTCGAAGGCGAGGTCGACCGGATCGCCCGTCGGCTCGTACCGCGTCCCGGCGGGGCCCGCCGCCGTCCCCGTACGGAGCCGGAAGCGGCCGGAGTTGGCCGGGATCCGGCTGTCGTGGACCTCGACGACGAGGTCCGCGGCGGCGCTCCAGCGCCGCGCGGTCAGCGCCGCCCCCACGTCGACGAGCCGCACCCACAGCGCGGGGAACTGCCCCGTGACCCGCACCTGGTCGCGGTCGGCCGCGAAGAGCAGCAGGGGGTCGTCCAGCGGGCGGCCCCAGGCACGGACGGTGCCGGTGAGGTCCACGGAGGCGAGATAGGTCCACAGGGCGGCGGCGACCGCGGGGGTGTCGGCCTCGAGTTCGTCCACGCGGACCAGACCCGGGGTCCGGGTGCCGTCGTCCTCCCCCTTGGTGCGGTAGACGGCGTATCCCGCGAGGGGCTCGCCGAGGGCGACGATCCGGGGCGGGGACAGCTCGTCGTCCTCCTCGTCCTCGTCGACGAGCCATTCGCCGCTCCAGCGTTCCTCGTCACGGGCGACCCGCCCCGCCCGCCGCGCGCGGGTGGCCTCGTAGTACGGCCCGAGGACGGCGGGCGCGTCGGCGGGGTCCACGAGCCGCAGCGGGCGCTCGTCGGGGGCGACGCGCAGCGCGAGGGGCCGCCGGGAATCGATCTCGACGAGGGCGCCCTGGGTGGCGGGCCCGAAGCCGAACCGGCCGTAGATGGCGTCCTCCGAGGCCCACAGCGCGGCGATCGGCTCCCGGCGTGCCGCGCACCGGCGGTAGAGCTCCCCGAGCATGGCCGAGAGCACACCGCGCCGGCGGTGGGTGGGGGCGACCGAGACGAAGGTCAGGCCGGGGCAGGGCAGGTCGCCCCCGGGCACGGAGAGGGTGAAGCGGTGGGCGGCGACGAAGCCGACCAGGGTCTCCCCGTCGTACGCCCCGACGCGTTCGCAGGGCAGCATCAGCTCGCGGTGGTGCTTGCGCTTCTGTTCGTCCGGGCGTTCGTGGAAGACGAGGTAGACGAGATCGAGGGCGCGGTCGAGATGGGCTTCGGGTACGTCACGAATCTCCATGAACCGGACCCTAACCGGCGGGCGTCCCGCCGCCGCCGGTACGCGTCGATATCGCGACACCTCGGCCGGAAACCGGGCGTGGGGGCCGTACGGGACGTCCCGTACGGCCCGGGGGAGCCGTCTACGCCACGGAGCCGATGCGGCCGTCGGGTGCGCGCGGCCCGTCGTGGTGGATGGGCGTGTGGGCGCCGGTGAGGGAGACTCCGCTGCCGCCGCGCCGGTTGGCGACGATCTCGGCGGCGATGGAGATCGCCGTCTCCTCGGGGGTGCGGGCGCCGAGGTCGAGGCCGATCGGCGAGCGCAGCCGGGCGAGTTCGAGTTCGGTGACGCCGACCTCGCGCAGCCGCTTGTTGCGGTCCTCGTGGGTACGGCGGGAGCCCATCGCGCCGACGTAGGCGACGGGAAGCTTCAGGGCCGCTTCGAGCAGCGGGACGTCGAACTTGGCGTCGTGGGTGAGGACGCAGAGGACCGTGCGGCCGTCGATCCCGCCCGCGTCGGCGGCGGCCCTGAGGTAGCGGTGGGGCCACTCGACGACGATCTCGTCGGCGTCGGGGAAGCGGGCCGGCGTCGCGAAGACGGGGCGGGCGTCGCAGACGGTGACGTGGTACCCGAGGAACTTGCCGACCTTCACCAGCGCGGAGGCGAAGTCGATCGCGCCGAAGACGATCATGCGGGGGGCGGGGACGGAGGACTCGACCAGGAGGGTGAGCGGCTGACCGCAGCGGCTGCCGTCCTCGCCGATCTCGACGGTGCCGGTCCGGCCGGCGTCGAGCATGGCGAAGGCCTCGCCGGCCGCGGTGCGGTCCAGCTCGGGGTGGCCTCCGAGGGAACCTTCGCAGGACCCGTCGGGGCGGACGAGGAGCGCCCGGCCCATCAGGTCGGCGGGGCCCCCGACGATCCGGGCCAGGGCCGCCGCCTCGCCGGAGACGGCGGCGCGGAGCGCGGCGGGGTAGACCCCGCCGCGTACCGGCGTGACGAGGATGTCGATGATGCCGCCGCAGGTCAGGCCGACCGCGAAGGCGTCCTCGTCGCTGTATCCGAAGCGCTCGACGACGGTTCCGCCGTCCTCGAGGGCCTGTCGGCACAGGTCGTAGACCGCGCCCTCCACACATCCGCCGGAGACCGAGCCGATCGCCGTGCCGTCCCGGTCGACGGCGAGCGCGGCGCCGGGCTGCCGGGGCGCGCTGCCGCCGACGGCCACGACGGTGGCAACGGCGAACTCGCGGCCCTGCTCGACCCACCGGTGCAGCTCTTCGGCGATGTCCAGCATCTCGAACTCCTCGATACGTGTGGAGGGCGGCGGTACGGGCGTCAGCTGACGCCCAGCCAGCTCTCGATCGGATGGATCGCGAAGTACACGACGAAGATCGCGGTCAGACCCCACATGAAGGCGCCCACTTCGCGTGCCTTGCCCTGCGCCACCTTGATGACGGCGTAGGAGATGACACCGGCCGCGACACCCGTGGTGATGGTGTACGTGAACGGCATCAGGACCACGGTGAGGAACACCGGGATCGCGACGGAGCGGTCGCTCCAGTCGACGTGCTTGGCGTTCTGCATCATCATCGCGCCGATGACGACCAGGGCCGCGGAGGCGACCTCGGCGGGCACGATCGCGGTGACCGGGGTGAAGAAGAGGCAGGCCGCGAAGAACGCGCCGGTGACGACGGAGGACAGGCCCGTGCGGGCGCCTTCGCCGACGCCGGTGGCGGACTCGACGAAGACGGTCTGGCCGGAGCCGCCGACGCCTCCGCCGATGACACCGCCGGCACCGTCGATGAACAGGGCCTTGGACAGACCCGGCATGCGGCCCTTGTCGTCGGCCAGGTTGGCCTCGGAGCCGACACCGATGATGGTCGCCATGGCGTCGAAGAAGCCCGCGAGCACCAGGGTGAAGACGATCATGGTGATCGTGATGTAGCCGACGTCGCCCCAGCCGCTGAAGGACACGTCGCCGATGAGCGAGAAGTCCGGGGCGGAGACGGCGCTCCCGTGCAGCTCGGGCGCGCCGGAGAACCAGGCTCCCGCGCCCTTCTCCGGGACGTCGCCGACGGCGTTGACGATCATGGCGATGACCGTGCCCACGACGATGCCGATGAGGATGGCGCCGGGGATGTTGCGGGCCTGCAGGGCGAAGATCAGCAGCAGGGTGACGGCGAAGATCAGGACCGGCCAGCCCTGGAGTTCACCCAGGGGGCCGAGCGTGACGGGGCCGCCGCCGGGGGCGGGGTTCTCGTGCACGAAGCCGGCCTTGACGAAGCCGATGATCGCGATGAAGAGGCCGATGCCGATGGTGATCGCGTGCTTGATCGCCAGCGGTATCGCGTTCATGATCATCTCACGGAGGCCGGTGACCACCAGGAGACAGATCACCACACCGTAGGCCACACACATGGCCATGGCCTGCGGCCAGGTCATGACGGCGATGACCTGCGAGGACAGGACGCCGGACACGCTGAGGCCGGCGGCCAGGGCGAGCGGGACCTTGCCCCAGAAGCCCATCAGGAGGGTGGTCACAGCGGCGGCGAGAGCGGTCGCCGTGATGAGCGCGGGCTGGCTGAGGACGTTGCCGTCCACATCCTTGCCGCCGAGGATCAGGGGGTTGAGCAGGAGAATGTACGCCATCGCCATGAAGGTGGTGACGCCGCCGCGGATCTCCGTCGCGACGGTGGATCCTCTCTCCGAGATGTGAAAGTACCGGTCGAGCCAAGAACGGCCGGCGGGGACGTTGGAGCCGGAGCCCGCGTCCTCCGAGGCGGTCTTGGGCTCCACTGACGACTGGGTCATGGGGCCTACTCCCAAGGTTCAAAGGGGCACCCGCATAAGACTGGGGAAGTCAGAGACGCTGCGGGATTTGGGATGCTGCGTGGGCTGCACGACCCGGGGGACGGCCCGAGACGAACTGTGGTGGTTCAGGTCGATCTGGTGCTGCTCGGTACTGCGGGGTGGTGCGGGTGATGCCGGGTACCACGGGTGGTACTCGGTACTGCGGGTGATGCCGGTGGTGCTGGGTACTGCGGGGGTCGCTCCGGGCGGTACGGGCGGGAAGTGTGACGTTCCTGGAGGCACGCACCGCCCGGAGAGTTCTCGGTCGTGTCCGGAAAGTCTCGCCAGGGCGCCCTTCGGACGGACGCCGGTACTTTCCGGACACTCTCTAGAGGGTGCCGGTGAGCGCCTCGGGGCGGACCGGCGTCTTGTTCAGCTCCAGACCCGTCGCGTTCCGGATCGCCGCGAGGACGGCCGGGGTGGACGACAGGGTCGGGGCCTCGCCGAGTCCCCGCAGGCCGTACGGCGCGTTGGGGTCGGCGAGTTCGAGGACGTCGACCGGGATGGTCGGCGTGTCGAGGATCGTCGGGATCAGGTAGTCCGTGAAGGAGGGGTTGCGCACCTTCGCGGTCTTCGGGTCCACGATGATCTCTTCCATCACCGCGACGCCCAGGCCCTGGGTGGTGCCACCCTGGATCTGGCCGACGACGGAGAGCATGTTGAGCGCCTTGCCGACGTCCTGGGCGGTGGCCAGCTCGATGACCTTGACCAGGCCGAGCTCGGTGTCCACCTCCACCACCGCGCGGTGCGCGGCGAAGGTGTACTGGACATGGCCGTCGCCCTGGCCGGTGACGAGGTCGAACGCCTGGGTCGGACGGTGGCGGAACTCGAGCTCGATGTCGATCGGCTCCTCGCCCTCCAGGATGTCCGCGATGGTCGCCAGGACCTCGCCGCCGTCGGTGACGACCTTGCCGCCCTCCAGGAGCAGCTCGGCGGTCGCCCACGCCGGGTGGTAGGACCCGTTCTTGCGGCGGCCGATCTCCAGGACCGCCTCGCGGACGGCCTCACAGGTGTTCTTCACCGCGCCACCGGTCATGTACGTCTGCCGGGAGGCGGACGTCGAACCGGCGGAGCCGACCTGGGTGTCGGCCGGGTGGATCGTCACCTGCGTGACGCCCAGCTCCGTACGGGCGATCTGGGCGTGCACGGTGACACCGCCCTGACCGACCTCCGCCATGGCCGTGTGGACCATCGCGACGGGCTCGCCGTTGATGACCTCCAGGGTCACGCGGGCGGTGGAGTAGTCGTCGAAGCCCTCGGAGAAGCCGACGTTCTTGATGCCGACGGCGTAGCCGACACCCCGGACGACACCCTCGCCGTGCGTGGTGTTGGACAGACCGCCGGGCAGCGCGCGGACGTCCGCCTGCTCACCGGCGGCGAGCCACTGCTGCTCCGGGGGCATCGGGCGGGCCTTGACCCGGCGCAGCAGCTCGGCGACCGGGGCCGGCGAGTCCACGACCTGGCCGGTCGGCATGATCGTGCCCTGCTCCATGGCGTTGAGCTGGCGCAGCTCCACCGGGTCCATGCCCAGCTTGGCGGCGAGCTTGTCCATCTGCGCCTCGTACGCGAAGCACGCCTGGACGGCGCCGAAGCCGCGCATCGCGCCACAGGGCGGGTTGTTGGTGTAAAGCGCGACGGCCTCGATGTCGACGTTGTCGATCACGTACGGACCGGCGCCGAGGGAGGACGCGTTGCCGACGACCGCCGGGGAGGCGGAGGCGTACGCGCCGCCGTCGAGCACGATCCGGCACTTCATGTGCGTGATCTTGCCGTCCTTGGTGGCCCCGTGCTCGTACCAGAGCTTCGCCGGGTGGCGGTGCACGTGCCCGAAGAAGGACTCGAAGCGGTTGTAGACGATCTTGACGGGCTTGCCGGTGCGCAGCGCCAGGAGGCAGGCGTGGATCTGCATCGACAGGTCCTCGCGGCCGCCGAAGGCGCCGCCGACGCCGGAGAGCGTCATCCGGACCTTCTCCTCGGGCAGGCCGAGGACCGGGGCGATCTGGCGGAGGTCGGAGTGCAGCCACTGGGTGGCGACGTACAGGTCGACGCCTCCGTCCTCGGCGGGCACGGCGAGACCGGACTCCGGGCCGAGGAAGGCCTGGTCCTGCATGCCGAAGACGTACTCGCCCTCGACGATCACGTCGGCCCGCTTGCGGGCCTCCTCCACGTCGCCGCGGATGATCGGCTGGCGGTGCACGATGTTGGGGTGCGGGACGTGACCGGCGTGGTGGTCGTCGCGGCCCGGGTGGAGCAGCGGCGCGTCCTCGGCGAGGGCGGAGGCCTCGTCGGTGACGACCGGCAGTTCCTTGTAGTCGATCTTGATCTTGGCGGCCGCGCGGCGGGCGGTCTCCGGATGGTCGGCGGCGATCAGGGCCACCGGCTCGCCGTGGTGCCGTACCCGGCCGTGGGCGAGGACGGGGGTGTCCTGGATCTCCAGGCCGTAGTTCTTCATCTCGGTCGGCAGGTCGTCGTAGGTCAGGACGGCGTAGACGCCGCCCATCGCGAGGGCCTCGGAGATGTCGATGGAGAGGATCTCGGCGTGCGCCACGGTGGAGCGGAGCGTGTGGCCCCACAGCATGTCCTCGTGCCACATGTCCGAGGAGTACGCGAACTCGCCGGTCACCTTGAGGGTGCCGTCCGGGCGGAGGGTGGACTCGCCGATGCCGCCCTTGTTGTGGTTCTGGGTGACCTTCGTCGGCGTACCGGCCGGAGTGGTACGGGTGTTCTGCGCCATGGTCAGACCGCCTCTCCCTGACGGGCGGCCGCCAGGCGGACCGCGTCGAGGATCTTCTCGTACCCCGTGCACCGGCAGAGGTTGCCGGAGAGGGCCTCACGGATGTCCTGGTCGGACGGGTCGCTCTGACGCTCCAGGAGTTCGTCGGCGGCGATCAGCAGACCGGGGGTGCAGAAGCCGCACTGGACGGCGCCGGCGTCGATGAACGCCTGCTGGATCGGGCTCAGTTCGACGCCCTCACCGGTCTGCGAGTCGGCCGGCTTGGCCTGCCACTTCTTCGCCGAGTCGAGGCTCGTGCCGCAGCCTCCGGTGCCGCAGGCCCCGCCCGGGTGGGCGTCCTCGCGGTGCTGGGCGTAGTCGGCGAGACCCTCGACCGTGACGACCTCGCGCCCCTCGACCTGACCGGCGGCGACCAGGCAGGAACAGACCGGCACCCCGTCGAGACGGACCGTGCAGGAACCGCACTCGCCCTGCTCGCAGGCGTTCTTGGAGCCGGGCAGACCCATCCGCTCACGCAGGACGTAGAGGAGGGACTCGCCCTCCCAGACGTCGTCGGCTTCCTGCGGACGACCGTTGACCGTGAAATTGACGCGCATGGTTATGCAGCTCCCTCAAGCGTGCGGCCGGTGCCGCGGTACTGCTCCCAGGTCCAGCCGAGCTGACGGCGGGCCATGATGCCGACGGCGTGGCGCCGGTACTTGGCGGTGCCGCGGACGTCGTCGATCGGATTGGCGGCGCCCGAGCAGAGGTCGGCGAACTGCTTCGCGATCGACGGCGTGATGATCTTGCCGCTCTCCCAGAAACCGCCCTCTTCCAGAGCCGCGTTCAGGAAGGCCTCGGCCTCCTTGGCGCGGATCGGGGTGGGCGCGGCCGAACCGATGCCGGTGCGCACGGTCCGGGTCTCCGGGTGGAGCGCCAGGCCGAAGGCGCAGACCGCGATGACCATCGCGTTGCGCGTCCCGACCTTCGAGTACTGCTGAGGTCCGTCCGCCTTCTTGATGTGGACGGTCTTGATCAGCTCGTCGGGCTCCAGCGCGTTGCGCTTCACACCCGTGTAGAACGCGTCGATCGGGATGAACCGGTTGCCGCGCACCGACTCCACCTCGACCTCGGCACCCGCGGCGAGCAGCGCCGGGTGCGCGTCACCGGCCGGGGACGCGGTGCCGAGGTTGCCGCCGACACCACCGCGGTTACGGATCTGGGGGGAGGCGACCGTGTGCGAGGCGAGCGCCAGACCGGGCAGCTCGGCCCGCAGGTTCTCCATGATCTGCGTGTACGGAACGGAGGCTCCGAGGCGGACGTTCTCCTCGCCGACCTCCCACTCGCGCAGCAGCTCGATACGGTTCAGGTCCAGGAGGTACTCGGGACGCCGGTGGTCGAAGTTGATCTCGACCATGACGTCGGTGCCACCCGCGATGGGCACGGCCGTGGGGTGCTCGGCCTTGGCGGCGAGCGCCTCCTCCCAGCTGGCGGGGCGAAGGAAGTCCATGGTGGCTCTCTTCTAGTGCTTCTAGTGGTCGGGGGTCCGTCGTACGGGCCCGGGGGGACGGCCGGCCCTCGACTTCGATTTCGTGTTCATGTGCTGTTCACGCGATGTGTGGCCTAGTACACAAGCCCGGCAGGCTGGGGTGCAGTCACCGAAACCATGAAGGAGTTGGCTGGTGACCTTGTTCGTCTTGTAGATTCGAACGAAAGGCGGGGCTCGGTAACCTCGCCGTTTCCCCCTGGAAACGGTGGCACCGCGCCACCGACGACAACGCGACAGTTTTCGCGACGGACGAGAAGGAACGGCGGAGACGAGATGCGGCTGCGCGCACTGCTGGAAACCGACGCGCTGGGGCTGCGCCTGCTCGGTGGCGAGGAAGAGCTGGACCGCACGGTCCGTGGCGTGATGACGACGGACCTCAAGGATCCCAGCAGGTATCTGTCCGGTGGCGAGCTGGTCCTCACCGGCCTGGCCTGGCTGCGTGAGCCCGAGGACGCCGAACCGTTCGTCCGGATCCTCGCCTCCACCGGAGTGGCGGCCCTGGCGGCGGGCGAGGCCGAGCTGGGCGACATCCCGGACGATCTGGTGCAGGCGTGTTTGCGCCACCGCCTGCCCCTGTTCGCGGTCAACGAGACGGTTGCTTTCGCGACGATCACGGAACACGTTGTTCGACAGGTCTCCGGCGAGCGGGCCGGCGACCTGGCGGCGGTCGTCGACCGCCACCGGCGGCTGATGACCTCCGGTCCCGCCGGCGGCGGCCCCGACGTCGTCCTGGACCTTCTCGGCTCCGACCTGGACCTTCGCGCCTGGGTCCTCTCCCCGACCGGCCGCCAGATCGCCGGCGCGGGCGAGCCCCTGGAGGCCGGTCTGGCCGCCACCCTCGCCGGGGAACACCTGGCCGCGACCCGCACCGGCCGGCGCGGCCCGCACCGGCTCGCCCTCGGCGGAACCACCTACTCGCTGTTCCCGATCCGCAACACCGGGCGCGGCGCCGTGCCCGCCTCCCGCGACGTGCGCGAGACCGTGCTGTCCGACTGGCTGCTCGCCGTCGAGGCCGACGCCGGAGAGTGGCCGGCCGCCCGGCTCGACCTGCTCCAGGGCGTCACCCAGCTGATCGCCGTCGAACGCGACCGGCGCGACGCCGCCCGCACCGTACGGCGCCGGCTCGCCCAGGAAGTCCTCGAACTCGTCCAGACCGGCGCCGCCCCCGCCGAGATCGCGGCCCGCCTGCGCGTCGCCGCCCCGGTGCTGCTCCCGGGCCTCGGCACCGCGCCGCACTGGCAGGTCGTCGTCGCCCGCGTGGAATGGGACCAGGAGGGCGCCACGGGAACGGCCGTCGACAGCGGCCCGGTCGCCCAGGCGCTCCTGGAGGAGATCCTGGTCGACCCCGCCACCGTCGGCACCGACTCGGCCGACCGGATCGCCGTCGCCCACCACGGCGACGAGGCCATCGCCCTCGTCCCGCTGCCCGCCGGCCCCCTCCCGGACAGCGAGGACGAGGGCACCTCCCCCGGCCTCGGCCTGCACGCCGACGCGCTCCTCGCCGCCGTCCGCGACCCGCTCTCGTCCGGACTCGCCGACGACGGGCGGCTCACTCTCGGCGTCAGCGCGGCCGTCCACTCCGCCGAAGGCCTGCGCGGCGCCCTGGAGGAGGCCCGCCACGCCCGCCGCGTCGCCGCCGCCCGCCCGGGCCGCGTCTGCGCCGCCGGACACCACGAACTGGCCTCCCACGTCCTGCTGCTCCCGTTCGTCCCGGACGACGTCCGCCGCGCCTTCACGGCCCGCCTCCTGGACCCGCTGCGCGACTACGACCGCCGCCACCGCGCGGAACTCATCCCCACCCTGGAGGCCTTCCTCGACTGCGACGGCTCCTGGACACGCTGCGCGACCCGGCTTCACCTGCATGTGAACACCCTGCGCTACCGAGTCGGCAGGATCGAGCAACTGACGGGCCGGGACCTGTCGCGCCTGGAGGACAAGCTCGACTTCTTCCTGGCCCTCCGCATGAGCTGAGGCGCTCTTCTTCGAGGGCTCGGCTCACGCGCCAGACGGCGCCCGGGGGCGCCTGGAGGCAGGATCATCCCGCCCGCCTCGTGGGACGAGGCGGGACCACCCGTCGCAGGCGCCCCGCCGGTCGCCGCGGGCAGGGCGGATCCACCCGTCCGGCCCACACCCGGCGAGAGAGGCGCGGGGCACCGCCGAGTGGACGTGCGCGTCGGCGGTCCGCGCGGCGCCGTCACCCGGGACGGGGACGGCGAGATTCATCTTTTCGGGGGAGGTCCGGCACGGCCCCTCGTCAGGCGTTCCGCCCCCTCGGACGACGGCTCCCGCCCCTTCCCGACAGCGCCCGGCGGCGGGGCGCAGGCAGGCCGGGCCGAGCGCGGATCCCGGACATCGGAAGTGTCCGTATACCGGTGTGCGCAAGGCTCTTGTGAAATGATTCACTCGACCTCTTGGCCAGGCGCGCCGGTTCGTGCTGAGATGCGAGACGACTCAACAGCTCAATGGCGCGCTCGGGGAGGGCAATGTGGCGGACACCGCCATGTCTGGTTCCGAAACAACGGAAGGCGTCGATCCGTCCCCTGCCTACGGCAGGGAGACCCCGACGGAGACCGCCATATGGCGACTGCGGTCACGCGGCTGCTGGACGGACGCGGCCGCTCTGCTCACCCCCCACGCCGCCGAACCGGCGGCGGCGCTCGAGAGGGCGGCGCTGCTGATCGAGCGGTGTCTCTACACCGAGCAGGGCTGGGCCGAGGCGGAAGAGGCACTGCGGGCGGCCGAGGCGGTCGCCCAGAGCGACGAGGAACGAGGGGCCGCGGCCTGCGAACGCGGTTACCTCGCCTACGCGTCGACGCTCCTCGGGGTCAGGGACCGGGCCGACGAGGCCCGGGCGGCGCTCGGCCGGGCGGCGGCGCTGATCGGCCCGACCACCGACGGGCGCCCGCTGCTCGACTTCCGGCGCGGGCTGGTCGCCCAGAACCTCGGCGACTCCCCGCAGGCGGCCCGCGCCGCCTACCGCCGCGCCCACGCGGGCGCCACGGACCGGGGCGACACCCTGCTGCTCTCCTCCACCTGGCGCCATCTCGCGGGACTCGCCTTGCGGGAAGGGGAGTTGGCCGAGGCCCGGCACGGTTTCGCCGAGTCGCTCCGGATCCGCGAGGAACTCGGCTTCCTCGTCGGTACGGCCCCCGCCCTGACGGCCCTGGCGGACACCGAGACGGAGCCGGAGGCCCGCCGCCTCAGGGCGGAGGCCACCCGCCTCTTCCGGCTCCTGGGCGGTGTACCGACCTGGCTCGCGGCTCAACTCGCTCCGCAGACGGCGGCGTGACGCACCGTCATTGACGGTGCACCGGGGCGTCCGCGAGGGCGCCCCGGTCGTCGTGATCCGGTGCACAACGGCGCCGAAGGAGCCCGACGGGTTCGGGTGCCACGGGGCCGCAGGGGCCCGTCACACCCCGGCGAGCTGGCGGTCGATCCGTACGATCAACTCGTCCCGGCGCGCCCGCAGTTCGGTGGGAGCACACGAGAGCGTGATGCGGTGGGCCTCGATCAGCGGCCCCAGCTCGGGCGGCGGCTCCACCACCCCGGAGAAGAGGGGCTCCGTCAGCGTGGAGGCCGAGACCTCCGCCTGCGGCTTGGCGGGAAGCGCGGCCGGCGTGGGCGGCAGGTGTCCCGCCTGACCGTGCAGCATCCGGGCGGACAGGATGGCCGCCTCCCACACCCGCATGCTCTCCAGCCTCACCTGCGAGGCCAGTTCGTCGCGGACCGCGCACAGATCGCTCCACGCCCGCTCGTGGTCGCGCAGGGCCTCGCCGGCCCGGCGCACCAGCAGCCCGTAGGTCGTGCGCGCCCTGAAGAGACCCCGCCGCGCCTCGGCCGCGCTGTCCGCGTACGGGTTGTGGGCGACGATCTTCATCGCCACGGCGGTCAGGGCGAGGACCAGCATCAGCGCGGCCACCCAGCCCGGCGCGTACCTCGCCCCGTCGATCTCGCTGTCCGCGGTCCCGGCGTCCCGCGCCCGCATCAGCGCCCACACGGTGACGACGAACAGCACGGAGAGGAGGTAGAGCAGGGGCAGGGCGAGGGAGGCGCACAGCGCCGCGACGGGCCGGCGCTCGCGCAGCGCGTGCAGCCGCTCGCGTATCCCGTGCAAGGGCGCGGCGATCACGTGCCCGGACAGCATCAGGGCCAGGGCGAGCACCACACCGGGCAGGAAGGAGACCATCCGCTCCAGCGCCGAGACGTTCTCCGTACTGCTGGTGAGGTCCTGGAACACCTGCATGAAGTACCAGGCGTCGAAGACCGCCATGGCGCCGATGACCGGCCAGCGCAGCACGCGGATCCACAGGTCGCGGCGGCGCCGGTCGGCCGCACCGTCCTCCGCGTGACGGGCCTCGACGCCGTCGTGCGCCCCGCGCGCCGCCCGTAGGGGCGCGGCGGCCTCGAAGCGGGCCAGGGCGTGCAGGGTCTCCTCCGCCCGGGCGTGGGTCCCGATCGTCCGGGCGCGGGCCGCGGCGAGCTGTTCGCGGTTGTGGCCGACGATCTCGGCGACCTCGCGGGCCGCACGCAGCAGCATCCGCATCTCGCCGTTGTCGAGGTTCTCGGGGTGGCGTTCCGGACCCTGCTCGGCGCTCTTCACCAGATGCCGGATGTCGCATCCGCAGCCGTGGTGGCAGGGGATGCCTCGGTGGTTCTCGGGCATGGACGACGTCCTTCTCTCGAGGTCTCGCCCCCGTGGGGGGGGTGAGGTGGTGTCCCCTGTCGGGGCGGGGTGCCGGCTCTGTCGGGACCAGGGCCGGGGGCCGACCGGCGGGGGGTCAGCGGCGTACGGTGACGGCGATCTCGACCCGCCGGTTGCAGGCCATCGCCGCGTGGTCCGGCTCGCCGTCGCGGTACTCGGGCGTGCAGCGGGGCCGGTCGTCGGAGTGGCCACGGGCCGTCAGCACCGTGATCCCGCGCGCGGCGAGCGCTGCCCGGACGGCCTCGGCACGGTCCAGCGAGAGCCGCCTGCCCCGCTCCTCGCTGCCGCGGGAGTCGGTGTGCCCGGAGACCGCGACGGAGAGGGGCCCCAGCTCGCGGACCCTCTTCGCGGCGTCGTCCAGCGTGCCGCGCGCCTGCGGCGACAGCTCGGCGGTGTCGGTCGCGAACAGGACGGAGCCGGGGATCGTGATCGTCGTGACCCGCCCGGCGGGACGCTCCGAGACGGCGGGGAAGGTGACCACCGGCTCCATGGTCGGGTGCTTCACGACGTCGCTTCCGCCCGCCCCGCGGGTACGCGCCGTGGCCTCCACGCGGCAGTCGGCGGCGCCGGCCGCCCGGCACAGCCCCGTCCACAGGGTGGTCAGCCAGGTGGTCTGCGGTGATGTCGGCACGGGGCCGCCCGCCGTCATGCCGATGCCGACGAGCGCGACCTCGACGCCCTTCAGGCCGGGCAGCTCGCCCGCCGTGCGGCACCGGGCGACGGTCGCGTCGATCTCGGCCGTTCCGTCGAAGCCCAGCGAACGAAGGTCAGCGCAGCCGGTGTTGACCAGCCCGTCGGTCGCCACGACGACACGGCGACGGCCCGCCTGGGGGCCGAGCTGGTCGACCGCCGCCGCCAGCGCGCCCAGGACGTCCGTCCGGCCGGACCTCGGCGTCCCGGCCGACACCGTGCGGATCCGCTCCTCCAGACATCCGCGACGCGCGCGGCGGCGGTCCCCCTTCGTGGTGTCGGTGCCCTCCACCCGGGACACGGAGGCCCGGTCGGCCTCCCAGTCGACGGTCGCGCGGGTGCCGTCGAAGCCGGCTATGGAGAGGGTCCCGCCCTCCAGAGCGGCGACGTCGAGCTCGCGGACCAGCGTCGCGCCCCAGTCGGGGACCGGAGCCCCCGGAGCGGTGCGCGCGCCGGGCCGGGTGGAGGAACTCCGGTCCACCAGCACGGCCGTGCGGGCCGCGCCCTCGGGGTTCTCGCCCGACGGCCGGTCGAGCCAGGCGCAGGGGCGTACTTCAGGGGCGTCGAAGGCGCCGCAGCCGCTCCCCGCGACGGCGGCCGAGAGCGCCAGGGCCGCGATGAGGAGCCGGCCGGGCAGCGCCCGGAGCACGAGGGACATGGGGTTCTCCAAAGTGAGTCGAATACGCATTTATGACTGTTCTCGGTCGCGGTCGAAGGCGTTACTGGGAGCCCTCGACCACCTCGATGCCGGGAGGCCTTCGATGTCCCACTCCTCCGCCGCGGCCGGCGGCACCGACGACGGCTCCGCCACCCGCCCCTCCGACACCGGCCTGCGCTCCGGGCTCGCCGTCTACACCGCGCTCCAGGCGGCGAACCAGTTCGCCGACGCCAAGGTCGGCGTGCTGGGCGTCGTCCAAGCGGGTCTGGTGGCCGCCTCCGTACCGCAGGGGGCGGTGGTGCGCGAGGCGTGGGAGCACGGTGGCCCCGGGGCGTGGGTGGCGGCCGGGCTGCTCGTGCTGCACGTGGCGGCCTTCCTGCCCGCCGTGTACTGCGTCGTCCAGGCGCTCCGGCCCCGGCTGACACCGCCGCCCGCCCCCAACCGGTTCAGCCTGCCGTTACTGGCGTCCGCCGACGGCACTCCCCCGCCGCGGGACGACGACGCGGAGCGGGCCGAGCTCTGGCAGTTGATCCCGGTCCTGGCCCGGGTGGGGATGGCCAAGCACCGGTACATCGCGCGCGGTGTCGTCTGGACCGGTCTGATGGCCCTGGCCGCCGGGCTCTCCTTCCTGGCCGTCCCGCTCGTGCTGTGACCGGCGCCGGCGCGCCGCCCTTCGCTCAGCTTCGGGAACTCCGGGGCTGAGGAAGGGGCTCGGCCGGGCCGCCGCCGGGCTCGGACTCCCCCGCCGGGGCGAGTCCGAAGAGCCGCATGGCCCGGCCGAGCTGGCGCTCGTTGTCGATGACGAACTCGAAGAGGTCGTGTGCCTGGTACTCCTTGCGCTGCCGTCCGACGAGCGTGACGAACTGATCCAGCTGCTTCTGCCGCTCCCGGAACATCGCGCCGACCTCGGCCGCGGCCTCCTCGGGCCGCTCGGCCAGCAGTACCGCCCACGGGGTCAGCCACGAGGCCGACTCGTCGTCGGGCCGGACGTCGACCAGGCCGCTCGCCAGGAACGCGCGCCACTCCTCGGCGACCTCGCTCAACAGCCGCACCCGAAGCGACGACTTGGCGTAGTGGTGCTCGATCTCCTGAAGGTCCAGAGCGGCTTTGCGCTGCTGTTCCACGATCTCCGGCGCCGGCCTGACGACGGTGCTCGTGCGGCACGTCACCAGGCCGCTGTCGAAGCACTCGCCCTCGCGCAGCGCCTCGTTGACCGCCCGCTCGGCCTCCTGGGCGTGGAAGGGCTGGTAGTCCCGGGTGATCTCGCGGACGCGCTCGGCCAGACGCTGGGGCAGCGCCGCCTGGTACCCGTCGACCGCGCGGCTCAGGGAGTACGTGTCCAGGCGCCCCTCGGCGCACCAGTCGCAGCGGATCTCGACGTGGAAGTCGAAGCCGCCTCCCTTGGCCGGGGTCTCGAAGGAGACCACGGACTCGCGGTGCACCACCGCGATCTCGGGCACGTCCACCGTCACGGGCGAGAAGACCGGTGCGTCGGGCAGGGCCTGGCGGCCGAACAGGGAGCGCAGCCAGGAGATCGGGCCACGGCGTGGGGTGCTGGTCACGTCGACCACCTTTCCGTCACGAGGGAGTTGATCTGTGCGGCCGCGTCGAAGCCCACTCCTTGGTGGCTCCACAGCCGGAGGTAGAACAGGAACCGCTGACGGGGGCCGGTGGCCGATCCGTCGTCGGGGAACAGCTCGGTCACGAAGGCGACGAGTCTCGTGTCCAGTCCCGGCTCGTCCCCGGACCGCTCCACCCACGACCGCAGGGTGTCCCAGGCCCGCTGCGGGACCCCGGGCCTGGGATCGGACAGGGCGGCGCGCATCAGCCGGAGGAGATGGCCGCGCTGGACCGGCTCGGCCAGGAAGCCGGTGACCGCGAGACCGCCCCGGAACCTGCTGAGCTGTTGCAGGCACGCGGCCGCCTCGCCCCGGAGCCCGGCGTGCGGTGACTCCGACCAGTCGGCCAGCCGCTCGATCGTCTGCTCCCGCGCCCCCGCGGCGTAGATCTCCCGGACGGCGGAGCGAACGCCCCGCAGGCTCGTCCCGGCGATCCTCTCCAGGCTGCCCAGCGCCTCCGCCGGGTACCGCGCGCCGATCCCGGTGCCGTACGCGACCTGTGCGCACGCCTGGTAGTCCCGCCGCTGGGACCATGCGCGCAGCAGGCGCTGGACGCGCGGGACGAGGACGGGGTCGGCCGCGACGCGCTCCAGGGCCCAGGCGGCCGCGTGCCGGCGCCGGTCGGCGTGCTCCCCCTTCGTGGTCGCCCAGGGGACGAACAGTTCCTCCCGGACGTAGTCCCAGTCGAAGGTGGCGAGCAGGCCCGCTGCCTGGGCCGCGGACACCCGGATGTCCTCCTCGCTCCTGATGACCAGGCTGTCCAGCCAGACGAGCAGCGGGGCGCGGGCTCCGCTGTGCTCCAGGCACAGCGTCTCCAGCAGCGCCTCGCCGAGGCCGGGCCGGGCGATGCGCACCCGGCAGTCGGGATCGCCCTCCCCGGCCGGGCCGCCCGCGTTGTCGGTCAGGGCCACGACGGAGGTGTCGAGCCAGTCGGTGAGGCCCTCCTCGAAGAGCCGCATCTCCGGTTCCACGGAGGGCGAGCGCACGCCGTGGAGCAGGGCGGCGAGCTGGTGGGACTCCCGGCTCACCCGGCTCAGCGGCGCCCCGTCGAGCACCACACAGGCCAGCAGGAAGGCCCGGGCCCAGAGGGAGACCTCCGGTTTGCCGGCCGTGGGGTCGGTGCCGCGCACGGGGGCGCGGAGCAGTTCCTTGGCCTTGGCCCGCAGTTGTGCCTGGAAGCCCTGGGCGATGGTGTCGACGTCGTCGCCGTCCCGCTCGCACCGCTCCAGCTGCCGGGCGATCGCCTGGACCTCGGCCAGGGTGGTGCGCCCGTACAGACCCGCCCGGACGCTGTCGTGCCGCAGCAGCTTCTCGGACGCGCCGGGGCGGTCGGCGAGCCGCACGGCCAGGTGCCGCGCCAGTGCCTCGAACCGCATGCCGTCCGGGACGTGGTGCTCGACGACGTGCGCGTCGAGGCCGTCGACCGGCACCTGGTCGTCGACGACGACGACCAGGGGGCTCCGCCGGTAGGTCACCTCCTTGAGCCTGCTGAGCAGTTGAGGGCGCAGCTGGGACGCCCAGGGCCGGCCGTCGCCCTCGACGACATGGCCACGGCCGGGCTGCAGGTCCCCGCCGCCCGGGCTGACCAGCCGCTTCAGGTCCATCTCCGGGTCCAGGAGCACCACGCTCGCGTCCATGACCTCCTGGGCGGCGAGCAGAGCCGTGGTGCACCTCCCTGAGCCGGGCGCTCCGCGCAGGACCGCGACGCCCTCCTTGAGGAGCAGGGTGACGAGCGCGCGATGGCTGTCGGGCTCGACGTACCGCTCGCGCAGGCGGTCGAGGTCCTCCTCTCGGATCCGGCCGTCGACCGGGTCGGCGTGCGGGGCGGAGGCGTAGTAGTGCTTGTTGATCGTCCCGGCGGCGTCACCCGGCCCGAAGCCGACCACTCCCCCGCCGATGCGGATCTGCTGGAGTCCCCGGCGGCGCAGTTCACGGATGTGGTCGGCGTCCTCCTCCGTCTCGCGGTCCTCGTCCAGGGCGTCGTCCGGTCCGGCCGGTGCGTCCCGGACGGCCTGCCCGGCCCACGCGGCCTCCCGGGGTTCGTCCTCGGCCGCTTCCTCCGGCCGGTCGGTGGACTGCATCACGTCTTCCATGGCTCCGCCCCGTCACCGGTTGTACTTGTTGATGGTCTGGGCCAGATCGCCGCTGCCGAAATGGTTGAACCCGCCCGTGATGCGCTCCACGACCTGGCTGGGGCCGGTCCCCGTCCGTTCCTCCGGCTCCGGGTCGGCGACCAGTTCCGCCAGCTCCTCCGGGCCGTGCTCCGGTACGTGGATCCAGCCGTAGCCGGTGAACTCCTTCTGCCGGATGTGCGCCTTGACGTAGGCCCGGGGGTCGAGGCCCTGCCCCCGGAGCCTGACGACGTCCTGGTAGAGCCGGTCGGAGACGATGAGCGCGAGGTCCGTGGAGTCGACGCCTGCGAGCACCCGCTTCAGCTGGTCGGCGTTGAGATAGCGCGCGAGGGCGACCGGGGCGGGTCCGGCGTATCCGAGGGCGGCGGTGCGGGCCACCCCGGTGTCCATCGCCAGGCGCAGCCGCATCCGCTCCGGTACCGCCCGGTTGGCGTTGCGCACCGCGAGCCGCTCGGTCAGGTGCCGGACGAAGTCGCCGAGGACGACCGGCTCGGGTGTGTCGACGGGCAGGACGGCGAACTCCTGGTCGCCCTGCGGCTGTCGCTCCCACGCGGTGCGGTCGAGGCCGCTGAGAGCGGCGGCCTCCTCCAGCACGCGTACGAGGTCGGACTGGACCGTCTCCTGTCCGAGGGTGTCGAGCAGGCTGTACTTCTCCACGTCCGCCGCGAGGCAGAGACGGCGGGGGATGCTCTCGTGTGCGGGCAGGGGGGAAGAGGGCTGTGTGTTCATGGATCGGCCACCTGACTGCCGTAGGGGGCGGGCTCGGGCGTCAACTCTGCACCGGGGGGCGCGAAACCCGGAGTGGGTCGTAGAAATACGGAATTCGACGGCGGGGCGGCCCGGAACGCCCGCGCGCGCCGGGCCCTCACGCCCCTCGCGAGACGGCCGGACCGGCTCCTTCGGAGCGGAGATTCCGGTCCCCGCGCGGCGGTGGTCGCGGTGCCTCCGTGACGGTGGTTGTCGGGGTCTCCGTGACGGTGGTCCGGTCCCCCGTTACGTGAGGTCCTCGTCCATCCGCGCGACCTGCCGGAGCCTGTCCAGGTCGAGCACGGTGGTTCGCCGGTAGCCCGTCGTGATCAGGTCGTCCCTGCGCAGTTCGGCGAGTGCCTTGTGGATCGTGACCTCCGCCGAGCCGGTCAGCGCGGCCAGTTCCGGCTGGGTGAGGTCGACGCCGATGACCAGACCTCGGGGCACACGGTGCCCGTAAGAGGCGGCGAGCTCGGCCAGGACGCGGGCGAGGCGCACCTTGACCGGGAAGCCACCGAACTCGACCCGGCGGCGGTTCGCCCAGCGCAGTCGCTGGGTGACGATACCCGCGATGGCCAAGGCGGCCTCGGGGCGGGAGTTGAGGAAGAGGCGGAGGTCCGACTCGCGGACGATGCTGGCCGCGATGTCTCCGCACGCGGTGATGGTGGCGGACCTCGGGGCGTCGTCCATGGCGGCCATCTCGCCGACGATGTCCCCGCCGACGCGGATGGCGAGCAGCGCCTCGTGGCCGTTGGCCAGGCGGGCCGTCACCTTGACGAAACCGGAGCGCAGAAGGACCACATGACGCGAGCGTTCGCCCTCGTGCATGAGGATCTCCTCCGGGACGTAGCGGCAGCGGGTGCCGATCCTCAGCAGATCGGCGCGCACGGCCTCCGGCAAGGCGCCGAGGAAGCTCCCGGTCGGCCACCCTTCCCGGTCCTGGTGTTCGGATCGCGGTGTCACAGACATCCCCCTATCCCCCGGCCCCACTCCGGTCCGTCGGCGACCGCTCGCCTCATCTGCTCCAGAAGAGCAGCTAAGGAGGCGCAGGGGCAGAGTGTGCGCGGGCGGGTTTTGGGGCGCTCAGCGCGTGCGGGGGCGCACGACTCCCCTAGTGAGCGCCCCCGGTGGGTTCGAGACGCACCAGGGTCTCGTCCGTGCCCACGACGAGGCCGCCGTCCGCGGTGACGGCGACGGCGCGGACGGGCGGGCCGGGGCGGAAGCGGTGGAGGGCGCCGGTGTCGAGGTGGCGGAGTTCGACGAGGCCGTCGGCCCAGGCGACCGCGAGGGCCGGGCCCCGGGGCGTCTCGGCGGCGTGGAGGGCGACGACCGGAGCGGGGCGCTCCACGAGCGGGGCGGGGTGCGGGGCCGCGTCCTGGCCCGGCGTCCAGAGGCGGACCGCGCCGTCGGTGCCTCCGCTGCACACGAACGGCGTGGCCGTCTCCACGGCGGTGACGGCCGCGACGCGCCCGCTGTGCAGAGCCGCCTGGTGGATACCGGTGAGCCCGAAGGCGTGCACGGAACCCAGCCGGTCGCCGACCACCACCGAGCCGCCGATCGCGGCGAGCGCGGTGCCCGGGTGCCGGGTGAGGGTGGCGGTGACGGCCTGGGTGAGCCGCTCCAGGTACGGAGGGCGGGGCGCCGTCCCCCGTACGGTGTGCAGCCGGCCGCGCTCGTCGAGCAGGAGGACCGTCCCGTCCGCGGCGGGGGCGAGCGCCTTGACCCGGCCCGCGGGTCCCGCGTCCAGCCGCCCGCCGGGACGGGCGTCCCGGGCGTCGAGCAGCCGCACGGCGCCCGCCGGACCCGCGACGAGGAGCCGCACTCCCACGGCTCCGAGCGCGGTGACGGGGCCCGGCCAGGGCGGGGTGACGTCGCCGCGCACCCGGGTCCAGCACACGCTCCAGCCGGACCGCCCGGCGAGCTCCGCGAGGGCGGGCCGCAGCCGGGGATCCGCCGCGTCCCCGAGCGTGGCGAGCAGCACGACGGCGCGGCCGGACGGGTCCTGGTCGCGGCTGAGGGACTGTCCCGCGCGCAGCCAGGCGGAGCGCAGGCCGCCCCGGTCGTCGTCGGGCTCCGCCAGATACTCCCGGGTGACCCGGCGGGGGTCGGCCGCGCAGACGGCCTCGGGGTCGGCGGGGTCGAACCCCCGCCGACCGTCCGCACCGGCTCCGGCCGTGCGGCCGGCGGAGGTTCCGGCACCGGCCCCGAGGGCGGCTCCGGCAGCGGAACCGCGGGTGCGGCCGGCGGAAGGCCCGGCACCCGTGGCCGGTGCGCCCCCGCCCCGGTCGGTCCCGCCCGTCCCCGGCCACCCGGCAGGCGCGGTCGGCTCGGCGTCGTCACGCGCGGCGGGGGCGTCAGCGACGTCGCCCCGCCTGCCACGTCCGCCCGGGGCGCGGGCCGCGTCCTGCGCCGGTGCGCTCGCCGTCCGCTCGCCGTCCGCACCGGCGGGGGCGGCGGGGGCTTCCGCTCCGAGGTCCACGACCGTCGCGCGGCCGCCGGCCGTCAGGAGCAGGTGCGCGGCGGTCCCCGCCTCCGTCTCGACGAGGAGGCGGACGCGCCCCAACGCGGCGAGTTCCGCGAACAGTTCGGCGAGGGCGTCCGGTTCGTCCGCCGCGGACAGGTTCGGGAGGACCAGGGCGGCGCGGCGTACGTCGGTGGTGGCGAGGACCTGGACGAGTTCGCCGGGCGTGCGGGCGACCACGCCCAGGCGGTTGGCGATCGTCCAGGCGGCGCCGAGCGCGCTCTGACCGTTCAGGGGGACGAGTTCGCGTGGCGCTCGCCGGCGACGGGCGGAGCCGGAGCGGGTGCCGTGTGCGGCGAGCCAGGAGAGCAGTGCGCTCTTGCCCCGGTCCGGGCCTCCGGTGACCAGGCAGAGGCGGGGCGCGTCCGGGTCGGTGAGCCAGCCGAGCAGGGCGGCCGCCTCGGCCTCCCTGCCGGGTGCGGGACGCTCCGCGCGTACGGGACCCGTCACGATCGTCCTCCCCGGGCCTCCGGCCGGGGCGACCCCGCGTGCGACGGGGACGGGACGGGGGACGGCAGGGGACACCTCACGCCACCGACCTTAGTCGGTGGGGGCCGGGAGGTGGGGTCAGCCGCCGGATCCGGTGAAGTGCTCCTCGACGAGTGACCGTACGACGGCCAGATCCTGGGCCACGAGCGCGTCGAGGAGGGCGGTGTGTTCGGCCGCGTCGGCCACCAGGTCGGCGTGCCGGGCCGCCGGAGCGCTCGTCAGGGGCCATTGGGAGCGGCGGTGCAGATCGTCGGCGACGGAGAGGAGCTGGGTGTTCCCGGCGAGGGCGAGGACCGCGCGGTGGAAGGCCCGGTCGGCCTCCGCGTAGTGCGCGCGGTCGCCTCGGGCGGCGGCCGTGGACGTGGCCTCGGCGAGCGGCCGGAGCTCCGTCCAGCGGGCGGCGGGGACCGTACGGGCCAGCCGCAGCATGACGGGGACCTCGATGAGGGCGCGGACCTCGGCGAGTTCCGCGAGTTCGCGCGCGGTGCGTTCGACGACCCGGAAGCCCCGGTTCGGCACGACGTCGACCGCGCCCTCGGTCGCCAGCCGCTGCATCGCCTCGCGGACCGGGGTCGCGGAGACTCCGAAGCGTTCGGCGAGGACGGGGGCGGAGTAGACCTCGCCCGGGACCAGCTCTCCGCCGACGAGTGCGGCGCGCAGGGCCTGGAGGATCTGACCGCGTACGGAATGGCGCCGGACGGCGGCGCGCGGTGCGGGCACGAGGCCGGATGCGGGCACGGAGCCGCGTGCCGGATCGGGAGCGGGGACGGAGCCGGGGCCGCGTACGGGATCGGGACCGGGACCGGGAGCCGAGCCTCGTACGGGACCGGGAGCCGAGCCGCGTACGGGATCGGGACCGGGACCGGGAGCCGAGCCGCGTACGGGATCGGAGCCAGGTACGGAGTCGGAGCGGGGCGTGGGATCCGTGAAGGGAGCGGAGGGCTCCACGGGAGGGTGGTGCGCGTGGGCGTGTCCGCCGCGCGCCCGTTCCGGTCCCTCCACGGCGTCACCGAACGGCGCGTGCGGCTCCCGCACCGCGCGCTCGCGCGCTCTGCCCTGCTCCACCCGGGTCCTCCTGCGGGATCGTGCCGGGCCCGGCTCGCGATGCCGGCGCCCCCTGTGCACGATAGGCGACGGGCGGAACCCCCAGGGCCCGGGAGACGTGCCCCGCGGACGTGAAGGGCAAACACCGATCGCATCGGGTAAGGTAAGGCTAACCTGCTAACGATCGCGATTCGGTGGTCCCCCATGGCCGTCCCCGCCCTGCTCCCCGCCCCCTCGACCTCGCCTGTCGCGGCGTCCTACGCCCGCCTCGGCGAGGTGTTCAGCGGCCTGCGGATAGAGGAACTGGGCCCGGACGATGCGATGCCGCGCGGAGAGGGCTGGGTCGGCGCGGACGAGCTCGCGGCCGGCGGCGCCGCGCTCGACGCGTTCCTCGCCTGGGACGACGCCCAGGTGCTGCGCGACTACGGCCGAAGGGGCAGGCCCGACGTGGTCGCCGGTTTCGGACTGCACCGCTACGCCTGGCCCGCCTGCCTGCTGGTGACCGCCCCGTGGTTCCTGCACCGCAGGGTGCCGCGCCTGCCCGCCCGCAGCGTCGCCTTCCAGCGCTCCGCCGGCCGGCTGGCGGTCCGGGTGGAGGAGTTCGCCTGCCTGCCCGGCGACCCGGCGGCCGCACTGCCCGGCGCGCGGATCGTCCCGGACGAGGAGGCTCTGCGGGCCGAGGTCCGTGACTCGCTCGCCGAGCACTTCGAGGACCTCCTGGCCGGCTTCGGGCCGCGGATGCGGCGCGGCAGGCGCGCCCTGTGGGGCATGGCGACCGACGAGATCGTCGAGGGGCTCTGGTACATCGCCTCCCTGCTGGGCGAGGAGGCGCGGGCGATGGAGGAGCTGGAGCTGCTCCTGCCCGGCACCGCCAAGCCGTACGCCGGGACCGCGGGCTTCCGCGAGCTGCCCGGCTCCGGGACCGCCCACACGCCCCCCGTCGCCACCCGCGACCGGGTCAGCTGCTGCTTCTTCTACACCCTGCGACCCGAGGACACCTGCCTGACGTGTCCGCGTACCTGCGACGCCGAGCGGGTCCGCCGGCTCGCCGCGACCGCCTGACCTCCGACCGGCGCTTACGCCACCCTCACGGGTGACGTCCGTCGAACACGACTCCCCGTCTCCGCTCGGCAGTTCGACCAGATCGCACCTATTCGTATGCCGTGCGACCCCATTGGCGTGCTCTTGCCGCGAAACCCCTTGAGGCCCCTGCGAGGTCGGCCAGTATGGGCGCCCGAAACGCCCTACTGCGATGCAAGGGACACCGCATGAGACTGACCGACATATCGCTGGACTGGCTGCTTCCGGGCGGCGTGATGGTGGCCGGAGTCCTGACGGCGGTGGCGGTGCTCGCGCGCGGCAAGCGCGCCGGTGACCAGGCCGCGGCCGAGGACTCGTGGGAACGCAGCGAGGAACGCCGCAGACGCAAGGAAGCGATCTACGGAACCGCCTCCTACGTCCTGCTCTTCTGCTGCGCGGCGGTCGCGGCCGCCCTCTCCTTCCACGGGCTGGTCGGCTTCGGCCGCCAGAACCTCAACCTCACCGGGGGCTGGGAGTACCTCGTCCCCTTCGGCCTCGACGGCGCGGCCATGTTCTGCTCGGTCCTCGCGGTCCGCGAGGCGAGCCATGGTGACGCGGCCCTCGGCTCGCGCCTCCTCGTGTGGACGTTCGCGGGCGCCGCGGCCTGGTTCAACTGGGTGCACGCCCCCCGGGGCCTGGGGCACGACGGGGCTCCGCAGTTCTTCGCCGGCATGTCCCTCTCGGCGGCCGTCCTCTTCGACCGGGCCCTCAAGCAGACCCGCCGGGCAGCGCTCAGGGAGCAGGGCCTGGTGCCCCGCCCCCTGCCGCAGATCCGGATCGTACGGTGGCTTCGGGCGCCCAGGGAGACCTTCGGCGCCTGGTCGCTGATGCTCCTCGAAGGCGTGCGGACGCTGGACGAGGCGGTCGACGAGGTCCGCGAGGACCGACGCGAGAAGCAGCAGAACCGGCTGCGCAGGCGGGAGCAGGAGAAGCTCGGCCGGGCGCGACTCAAGGCGATCAACCGTCAGCACCGTGCCTTCGGGCTCGGTCGCGGCGGCGGCCGCCAGGTCGAGGTCGCGGCTCTGAGCGCCGGTGCGGGCTCCGCGACATCCGCCGGGGCGGCCGTCGCGGAGCCCGCCATAGCGGACCCCGGACAACTGCCGCTTCGACCCCGGCCCTCCCTCCAGGCCGTGCAGGGCGTTGAGCCTCGGACGGTGGACCTCACCGCCGAGGACGACACCCAGGCGCTCCCCCGGCTCGACTCCCTGGAGCGCAAGCTCAAGGATCTCGAGCAGCAGTTCGGCTGAGCGCCCGCGCACGGAGGAACCGCACGGCGGGGCCGCCCCTCAGGCGGCCCCGCCGTGCGTCCGGCGTCCCGCGGGCTGCTCGCCGCCCCGCCGCTCGCCGTGCAGTTCGAACCACACGACCTTGCCCACCTCCTGGTCCTCGACGCCCCAGGAGTCGGCCAGGGCGTCGACCAGGACGAGCCCTCTGCCGTGCGTACCGTCGTCGGCGGCCGGTACGTGCGGCGCGGTCAGGCCGGGCACGAAGTCCCGCACCTCCACCCTGAGGTTCTCCGGGACGACGGTCGCCGTCACGACGGCGCCGTGCTCGGTGTGGATCAGCGCGTTGGTGACGAGCTCGCTCGTCAGCAGTTCGGCCACGTCGCAGGCCCCCGGCCCGCCCCATCTCCGCAGCATCTCGCGCAACGCGTGGCGCACCTCCGGCACCGCGGTGAGATCCGCGCACCCCACCTTTCTCAGCAGTTGAGTCGGCTGTCTCGCCTCCCCGGCCATAACCCCCACCCACAGTCGTCGGACAGTCACGGGGATGCATGCCCCGCCCACCGTCCCGCATTCATGGCCGCGGGACGTTGCGCAGGTTGGAACGGGCCATCTGGAGCATGCGGCCGACACCGCCGTCGAGGACGATCTTGCTCGCGGAGAGGGCGAACCCGGTCACCATGTCCGCGCTGATCTTCGGGGGGATGGACAGCGCGTTGCGGTCGGTGACGACGTCGACAAGGGCGGGGCCCTTGTGCTTGAAGGCCTCCTTGAGCGCCCCGGCGAGCTGTTTCGGCTTCTCGACCCGTACGCCGTAGGCGCCGGCCGCGCGGGCGATGGCGGCGAAGTCCGGGTTGTGGTTGGCCGTGCCGTACGAGGGAAGGCCGGCCACCATCATCTCCAGTTCGACCATGCCGAGCGAGGAGTTGTCGAACAGCACGACCTTCACCGGCAGGTCGTACTGCACGAGCGTCAGGAAGTCGCCCATCAGCATGGAGAAGCCGCCGTCGCCGGACATCGAGATCACCTGGCGGTTCCGGTCGACGAACTGGGCGCCGATCGCCTGCGGCAGCGCGTTGGCCATGGAGCCGTGGCTGAAGGAGCCGATGATGCGCCGGCGGCCGTTGGGCGTGAGATAGCGGGCCGCCCAGACGTTGCACATGCCGGTGTCGACGGTGAAGACGGCGTCGTCGTCGGCGAGGTCGTCCAGGACGGAGGCCACGTACTCCGGGTGGATCGGGACGTGCTTCTCGACCTTGCGCGTATAGGCCTTGACGACCCCTTCGAGCGCGTCGGCGTGCTTCTTCAGCATCTTGTCGAGGAAGCGCCGGTCCGTCTTGGCACGCACGCGCGGGGTGATGCAGCGCAGCGTCTCGCGGACGTCGCCCCAGACGGCGAGGTCGAGCTTGGAGCGACGGCCGAGGCGCTCGGGCCGGACGTCCACCTGGGCGATCGTGACGTCGTCGGGCAGGAAGGCGTTGTAGGGGAAGTCGGTGCCGAGCAGCAGGAGCAGATCGCACTCGTGGGTGGCCTCGTAGGCGGCGCCGTAGCCCAGCAGTCCGCTCATCCCGACGTCGAACGGATTGTCGTACTGGATCCACTCCTTGCCGCGCAGGGCGTGGCCGACCGGTGACTTGACGCGCTCGGCGAACTGCATGACCTCGGCGTGCGCGCCGGCGGTGCCGCTGCCGCAGAACAGCGTCACCCGGTCGGCTTCGTCGATGAGCCGCACGAGCGCCTCGATCTCGGCGTCACCCGGACGGACGGTGGGCCGGCTGGTGACAAGCGCGTGCTCTGCCGCCTTCTCGGGGGCGGGCGCGGAGGCCAGGTCGCCCGGCAGGGAGACGACGCTGACGCCGCCCTGGCCGACCGCGTGCTGAATGGCCGTCTGGAGCAGCCGGGGCATCTGCTTCGGGTTGCTGATCAGCTCGCTGTAGTGACTGCACTCGCCGAACAGCCGGTCGGGGTGGGTCTCCTGGAAGAAGCTGAGGCCGATCTCGCTCGACGGGATGTGCGAGGCGAGCGCCAGGACCGGTGCCATCGAGCGGTGGGCGTCGTACAGGCCGTTGATGAGGTGCAGATTGCCCGGGCCGCAGGATCCCGCGCAGGCGGCGAGGCGCCCGGTGATCTGCGCCTCGGCGCCCGCGGCGAAGGCGGCGGTCTCCTCGTGCCGGACGTGGATCCAGTCGATGCCGGAGTGGCGGCGGACGGCGTCGACGACGGGGTTCAGGCTGTCGCCGACGACTCCGTACAGCCGTCGGACGCCCGCGCGGACGAGCAGATCGACGAATTGTTCGGCGACGTTCTGTTTGGCCATGGATCCATCAACACATGGGCCCGGACGTTACGCCTCCCAGACGGCCGCCGCCGTACGGTCATCGGCGTACCCCTTCACCCTCAGTTGGGTGTCGGCGAGGAAGGCGGCGAGCCCGGGCGCCTCGGGGACCGCCCAGCGGGCGGCGAGTTCCTCGGCGAGGGCCGGCTCGCCGCGCATCGCGTCGGCGAGGCCGCTCGACGCGAGGAGGAGCGTGTCGCCCGGACGGGCCACGGAGGCGCGGAAGCGGAAGGGCTCCGCCGGAGGCGCGGGGGAGGCGGCATCTCCGCTCCCCCGGGCGGAGGCCGCGGCGGGGTCCTCGACGAACGGACGGGGGACGCCGGTGACGCCGAGGTTCATGGTGAGCCGGTCGCCCTCCTCCGTCTCGGCCGGGGCCGGGCCGAGGGGGTCCGAGGACACGGCCGCCGGGCGGGAGGGCTCGTCGGCCGGGGTCCTGTCGTCGGCGGCGCGGGCCGGGGCGGGCGGGGAGCCGAAGCCGACGACGGGTGCGCCGGTCAGGGTGGCCGGTTCGGGGACGAAAGGCTCGATGTCCTGCCAGGAGCCGTCGCGGAGCCGGAAGAGCCCGCCACGGCCGATGCCGAAGAAGACGCGGGTGCGGCAGTCGGGGTCGGCGGAGAGCAGCAGGCAGCGCAGGCTCGCGGTGTAGTCCTCCGCGTCGAGGCCCAGTTCGGCGGCACGGGCGCGGAGCCGGCCGTAGGTGCGGTCGGTGAGCCGGTGGAGCCCTGACTTGAGGTCGCCGCGACGGCCGGCCCGGATGTCCTCGGAGAGCCGGGTGTGGCTGCGGCCGACGGCCTCGCCGATCCAGCGGCAGGCGTCGGCGGCGGCGCGGTGGGAGCCGCCGGCGGCGCGGGGGCCGCCGGCCACGGCGACCAGGACCAGGGCGGCTTCGTCCTGGCCGAAGCGGGCGGTGAGCAGGGTGTCGCGGCGGGGTTCGCCGCGGTAGCGGGCGGAGTCGCCGCGGACGGAGGCGGCGCGCAGGGTCCATGCGCCGTAGCGGGCACCGTCGAGGACGGTGTCGGCCACGAGATCGGCCAGTTCGCCGGGGCGGGCGACGGGCAGGGCGGTCGGTTCGGGCTCGTAGGTGGGCGGCCGGCTGCCGATGTGTTCCGTCCGGGGGCGGGGGGCCGGGACCTGGACGGTCGGGGCGTCCGCGGGCCTCGCCGGCGCGGCCGGGGGCCTCTCCGGATCGTCCGGCGGGTCGGGCACGCAGGGCGCGGACGGGAAGGTGCGCGGAACGCCCGCGTCCGCGTCGAGGGGCTCCCACGGGGCCTTCTCCGGCCGGAACGGGACCGCGTCCCGCCGTACGGAGGCGGGCATCGCCCGTGACGCGGAGTCGAAGCGGTCGTCGAGCGTGTCACCCGTCGTCGTCGGCGCCGTGTCCGGCACCGACTCGTCGTACAGCTTGTCCCACCAGTGGTCCCCCTGCTGAGTCATGCCCATAGTGTCCACCGAGGGGGCCGCGCGAGGACGGGACATCCCGAAAAGCAACGAGAAAGGGGTCCGCCGGGCGACCCCACCCCCCACGGGAAGGACGCCCGGCGGACCGGCGTGGTCAGCGCACGTCGTCAGCGCGGACCACGGTCTGGGTGACGGATTCGCCCTCGGCGTCCGTCGGTTCGGTCTTCGGCGGGACGGGCCTGCCGGCGGCTCCCGCGTGGTTCACGGTCGCGGTCCGCCGTCCGCCCTGCCGCGAGCCCCGCGCCCGCGTCCGGGGCGCGCCTGCGCCGTGGGAGCACGAGTGTCCGGCCGGGATGAGGCGGCGGGCGGGTGGCCCGCGTGCCCCGTGGCGGTGAGGCCGGTCTTCCGGCCGTCGGTCGCGGCGAGGGTCCTGAGGCCGTCCTCCGGTAGGTCGTACCGGGGAAGGAGAATCGGGATGCCTTGAGAGTAGACGCTCTCGTCGGCCTGGGAAGTGTATTTCCAGAGGGAGTTGAGGGATGTGGAGCGGTTCCGCGCCGTGCTGCCGCTCGTCGTCGTCCGGTGTTCGAGCGGGTACGCGCCGCGCTCGGACGGGGCTTCGAGGACACCGAACGGCCGTCCGGTCTCCGGCGCCCCGGCGGCGGCCCCCGACGGCGCGATCACGGTGGCGGGCGGGACGGCGCCGGCCGCCGCTCCCCGGGCCGTACGTGATATCGGGCGCATCGCTCTTCTCCATCCGATGACGGGACACAGGCGGGCAAAAGAGCCGTACCCCGAGGCTGCTGGTGCTGCGGTGGCGCCACATTGGCAGAGGTGAGGGTGGTGCAGGGATGATGGGCGAGGCGGGAATGCGCCGTGGCCGATTCCCGCCAGGGCACCAACGGAACGAATGCGTGCGCCGAACGTCCCGTGAAGGTACGGAACGTCCGGTGACGTCCGGCGAGGGGTGGGGCAGCGATGCTGGGAGCGATAGGTCTCGACGAACGGCAGGAGTCCGCGTATCGCGCGTTGGTCGCGCTGGGCGCGGCCGAGGTGGCGGACCTGGCGCTCCGGCTCGCCCTGCCGGAGACGGATACCGAGCGGGCCCTGAGGCGGCTCGAGTCGCAGGGTCTGGCCGCGCAGTCCTCGGCGAAGACGGGGCGGTGGGTGGCGGCGCCCCCGGGTGTGGCGCTGGGCGCGCTGCTGACCCAGCAGCGGCACGAGCTGGAGCAGGCGGAGCTGGCGGCGGCGCTGCTCGCGGAGGAGTACCGGGCGGAGGCGACGGAGCCGGCCGTGCACGACCTGGTGGAGGTGGTCACCGGCGCGAGCGCCGTCACGCACCGGTTCCTGCAGCTGCAGCTCGGCGCGGCGGACGAGGTCTGCGCTCTGGTCACCGGGAAGCCGATGGTGGTGAGCGGCATGGAGAACGAGGCGGAGGAGCTGGCCGCCGGGCGGGGCGTGCGCTACCGGGTGGTGATCGAACGGGAGGTCCTGACGCTCCCGGCGGGGCTCGTGGAGCTGACGGCGGCGCTCGGCCGGGAGGAGCAGATCCGGGTGGTGGACCGGGTGCCGACCAAGCTGGTGGTCGCCGACCGCACCCTCGCGATGGTGCCCCTGACCGGCCGGGGGGCGGAGCCCGCCGCGCTCATGGTCCACGCGAGCGGCCTCCTGGAATCCCTCATGGGGCTCTTCGAGTCGGTCTGGCGCGACGCGCTCCCCCTGCGGCTCGGCGCGGGCGCGCAGGTGCGGGAGACGGAGGTGCCGGGTCCGGACGTGACCGACCTGGAGATCCTCTCGCTGCTCCTGGCGGGCATGACGGACGCGAGCGTGGCCAAGCAGCTGGACCTGGGACTGCGCACGGTGCAGCGCCGGGTGAAGGGGCTGATGGAGCTGACGGGGGTGACGACCCGGCTCCAGCTCGGCTGGCACGCCTACGAGAAGGGCTGGGTGGCCCGGGGGTAGCGGCGCCAGGTGACAGCCGCGGTCCGCGGACCTGCCGTGCCCCTCGGTGCCGCGACCTGCGCAGGACCCCCTCGTCCTGCACGCTTGTCCAATGGGTGTGTGGCAGCTGTTGCTGGTGGCGATGGTGATGCTGCTGGGCCTGTTCGGAGTCCTGGCTCCCGGCGTGCCCGGGCCCTGGCTGATCTGGGCGGCCATGCTCTGGTGGTCCCTGCACGAGAAGACCGGCCTCGCCTGGATCCTGCTCGTCTCCTCGACGGCGCTGCTGCTGCTCACCCAGGTGGTCGTGTGGCAGCTGCCGCAACGCCGGCTGCGGGGGGTGGGCATCTCCCAGCGGATGGTGGCGTACGCGGGAATCGGGGCGCTGCTCGGCTTCGTCCTCGTGCCCGTGCTCGGCGCGATCCCCGGCTTCGTCGGCGGGATCTACCTCTCGGAGCGGCTGCGACTGGGCGGCCACGGGCAGGCGAAGGCGGCCACCCGCAGGGTGATGCGGGCGGCCGGGACGAGCGTGCTGGTCGAGCTGTTCGCGTGTCTGCTGATCGTCGGGGCGTGGGTGGGCGCGGTCCTCTGGGGCTGAGCCCGGCCTGGTCCCTCGGCGGCGAGGAAGCGCCCGGAAGGCGTCGGCGTCCGCTCGGAGGGCCGCGGCCCGGGCGAGACCTTCCGGACACGACCCAGGGTCCCGGAAGGGGGACCCCCTCATCCCGTCGGCGGAAGATCGATCTGGTACTTGATGAAGCCGGTGTTCCTGGCCACCTTGTCGTAGAGGCGCCGCGCGGTGGCGTTGGACTCCTGGGTGTTCCAGTAGACCCGGTCGCAGCCGCGCGCCCCGGCCCATGCGGCGACGGCCTCGATCAGCGCCCGCGCCACGCCCTTGCCGCGTGCCTGGGGCTCGGTGAAGAGGTCCTGGAGATAGCAGACGTCCGGCCCGGAGGTGCTGGGGTGGACGAGGAAGTGCGTGAAGCCGACGAGGCGACCGTCGAGCCGGGCGGCCAGGGCGTGCAGCCGGGTGTCGTCCCGGAAGGCCCGCCAGGCGCGTTCGTACGTCTCCGGGCCTTCGACGCGGCCGTAGAAGTCGAGGTAGGCGCGGAAGAGGCGCTCCCAGGTCGCACGGTCGGCGGGTTCCAGCCGGTCGATGGTGATCATGCCCGGCAGTCTTCCAGGTAGCGCAGGGCGTAGGACCTCCAGGGCCGCCAGCGCCCCGCGTCGGGGGCGCCGTCCGGTGCCACGTCCGGGTCGCCGAGGGCCCGCATCCGGATGAGGCCCGCGAGGGCGGCCGTGACGCCCGGGACGGTGCGCAGGGCCCGCTCGGACTCGTCGCGGTCGGCGCCCGGGTCGAGGCGTACGGCCCCGGTGGCGAGCGCGGCCGCGAGCGGCCCGGCGACGGGGTGGGCGGTGAGCTCGGCGGGCTCGGGGAAGAGGCGGTTCAGGCCGCCGCAGGGCTGGTCCAGGGCCGTGCCGCGCGTCGCGGCCAGCCGCGCGGCCTCCTCCGGGCCGACGAGGGCCCGCAGGGCGAACTCCTCGGGATCGGCCGCGCCCGGGGAGCGGACGCCGGGGCGGGCGGCCACCCGCGCGGCCAGCCGTGTGTCCGCGCCGAGGCGCTCGGCGACGGCGTGCGGATCGGCGTCCAGGTCGAGAAGCCGTCGCAGCCGCTGCACGGCGGTGGTCAGGTCGCGCAGGTCGGTGAGGTGGATCCGGGCGTCAAGCCAGGCTCCGGCGGACCGCTCGTCGACGGAGACGACGCCCGTGCCGTGCGGAAGGCGGAGCGTGCGGCGGTAGGTGCGGCGGCCGGGATCGCCGATGACCTCCTCGACCCGGGGCAGGGCCTCCGCGGCGAGCAGGTCGAAGACCTCCCGGGCGGCGTAGGGCCCGCGGTGGGCGAGCCTGAGCGGGATTCCGGCGGCCCGGGCGGGGGCGCCGCCGGGGCCGTCGGCGGCGTTCGCTCCCGTGCCCGGGCGGCGGACCCCGGTGGTGGCCGCGCGGGAGGCGGCCGTGGTGCCGGCCTCGGCGCGGAGCCCGGAGGGGGTACGGGCGTAGATGCGGCGGACGGTGTCGTTGAACTGGCGCACGCTGGCGAAGCCGGACGCGAAGGCGATCTCGGTGATCGGCAGGTCGGTGGTCTGCAGGAGGAGACGCGCGGTGTGCGCCCGCTGGGCGCGGGCGAGCGCCACGGGGCCGGCGCCCAGCTCGGCGGTGAGCTGGCGCTGGACCTGGCGGGCGCTGTAGCCGAGCCGTCCGGCGAGACCGGGCACGCCCTCGCGGTCGACGACGCCGTCGCCGATCATCCGCATGGCGCGCCCGACGACATCGGCGCGTACGTTCCACTCGGCGGATCCGGGCACGGCGTCCGGCCGGCAGCGCCGGCAGGCCCGGAAGCCGTGGCCCTGGGCGGCGGCCGCGGTCGGGAAGAACGTGACGTTCTTGCGTCGGGGGGTGACGGCGGGGCAGCTGGGGCGGCAGTAGATCCCGGTGGTCGCCACGGCGAAGAAGAACTCCCCGTCGAACCGCGCGTCACGGCTGCTGACCGCTTCGTACCTGGTGTCCTCGTCCTTCACACGGTCCAGTGTGCGGGACCGCGCGCGGCGGTTCCGGCGGTTTTCGGACATGGCGTTCCGGGGCGGCACGGGCCCCCGTGCGGTCCGCCCCGCGGGGCGGACCGCACGGGACGGACCGGACGGGACGGACCGGGCGGACCGTCGGCCGCTACCGCGCGTGGCCGCGCTTCAGGGCCATCGCCGCGCGGCCGGCGGCGCCCTTGCGCTTCCAGTCCTTGAGCATCTCGGCCCGCAGACGGGCGTCGGTCTTGGCGACGATGCGCTGGTTCTCGCGCAGGAGCTTGCGGTAGCTCTCCAGACGACGGACCGGCAGCGTGCCGTCGTCGACGGCCGCCGTCACGGCGCAGCCCGGTTCGGACTCGTGGGCGCAGTCGTGGAAGCGGCAGTCCTCCGCGAGGCTCTCGATCTCGGAGAAGACCTGGCCGACCCCGCTCTCGGCGTCCCAGAGGCCGACTCCGCGCAGCCCCGGGGTGTCGATCAGGACGCCGCCCCCGGGCAGCTTGAGCAGATTGCGGGTGGTCGTGGTGTGGCGGCCCTTGCCGTCCACGTCACGGGCGGCCTGGACGGACATGACGTCCTCGCCGAGCAGGGTGTTGGCGAGCGTCGACTTGCCGGCGCCGGAGGTGCCGAGGAGCACGCTCGTCCCGCCCGCCACGACCGAGGCGAGCACGTCCACGCCCTCGCCGGTGGTGGCACTGACCGGCAGCACCTGCACGCCCGGTGCGGAGGTCTCGACGTCCTGGACGAGATAGGAGAGCCCGACCGGGTCGGGCACCAGGTCGGCCTTGCTGAGCACGACGAGGGGCTGGGCCCCCGACTCCCACGCGAGGGCGAGGAAGCGCTCGACGCGCCCGAGGTCCAGCTCGACGGCGAGCGAGACGGTGATGATCGCGTGGTCGACGTTGGCCGCGAGGATCTGGCCCTCGGACCGCTTGGAGGAGGTGGACCGCGCGAACGCCGTCCGGCGCGGCAGGTACGCCCGCACGTAACGGGGGTGGCCGCCCTCGGGGTCGACGACGGCCCAGTCACCGGTGCAGATGACCCGCAGCGGATCGTGCGGGGTCACGAAGGCCGTGTCGGCGCGGACGATCCCGTCGGCGGTGACCAGGTCGCACTGACCCCGGTCGACGCGGACGACGCGGCCGGGCAGCAGGCCCTGGGCGACGTACGGGGCGGCGGCGGCTTCCCAGCCCTCGTCCCAGCCGTAGGCGGAGAGCGGGTGCGCGGAAGAGCAGAGCGATGCCTGGAAAGAGGCGAAAGACAAGGGGGGACCCTTCACAGGGGTGGCCCCGGCACGCGCCGCACGGGGCGCGAGGTGAGAAGAGGTCAGCCGGAGACCACGGAGGTGGAGTGGGACAACTGCTGGATGCGGGCAACACCCGTCGTCATGACGGCCATCGGTCACACCTCCTGATTCACACCGGGTCTCGGCCGCGGACGGCTCACCGAGCCGGTCCGCAGGAACGATGCAGACCTTAACGCGGCCTCCGTCCGCCCCGCCACGCATTTACCGTGCCGCCGTTCGGAGCGGGGACGGCCCGGTGGAGGCCCGCCCCGGCGGGCATCCGCGCGCCCTCACCCGGCGCGCCGCGCCGCCCCGGGGGCCCTCCCTGCGCGCCCGCACGATCGGGCCGGATCACCCGGCGGGGAATCCGTGCGCGCCCGCCCGATCGGGCCGGGTCACCCGGCGCAGGTGTCCTGGTAGGGCACGCCGGGCACGTCCTTCTTCCAGGCGTCCTCGGAGAGCCCCGCACCGACGATCCGGCAGGCGAGTCCCGTGACGTCGGCGAGGGTCCGGGGCAGGTCGCCGAGGTGCCACAGCCCGACGGTGTCGCCCGCCTCGGGGATCAGGGCCAAGGTCCTGCCGTCGGGGGCGAACCGGGCGTCCACGACCGGGTCCTCCAGCGTCGCCGCGAGCGCGGGCCGGGCCGGGTCGAAGATGTCCCAGAGCTGGACGGCGCCGTGCTCCTCCGCGGTCGCGAGCAGGTGGCCGGCGGGATGGTGGACGACCCGTACGGGCTTTCGCGCCGGCACGGAACCGACCGGATCCGTGCCGATGACCGGGCCGACCGGCCACAGATCGACCCCGTCCTCCCGCACGCTCTCCGCCGCCAGCCGACGTCCGTCGGGGCTGAAGTCCGCCTGGGCCATCCCCAGCAGCGCGGAGGGCGTCGAGCGGTGGTCACCGGGCGGGCGCTCGGCCTGGCGCACCCGGACCGGTGCCGCCGGATCCGTGACGTTCCAGAGGGACCCCGAGAGAGCCAGCAGCCGGCCGTCCGGGCTGAAGACGGTGGGGGTGGCGGCGATGAGGTGCCGGGGCACGACGGGCGCCGGATCGTCGGTCTCGTCGAGCAGCCGGTTGAGCGACTCCTCCAGGTACGAGCGGCGGGGCACCGTGGTGCTCGTGTCCCACAGGGCGACCCAGGTACTGCCGAACATGTTCGTCGTGCCCGAGGCGGCCAGCGTGGCGGTGCGGGGGTTGAAGGCCAGCGAGGTCACACCCGTGGGCGTGGCCAGCACGGCGCGCCGTCGCGGCCGGTCGGTGTCCGACACGTCCCAGAGCACGATCTCGCCACGGGCGGAGTCGGCGTCCGCGATCGTGCCCGCCGCCAGGGCGGTTCCGTCCCGGTTGAAGGCCACCGTCTCCACCGGCTGCCCGGACGTGCTCCGCAGGGGCGGCAGTGCGCGGGGCCGGGCCGGGTCGGTGGTGTCCCAGAGGTGGACGTCACCTCCGAAGCCGCCCGCCGCCAGCCTGCGTCCGTCGGGGCTGAACGCGACGCTGGAGAGGCTCACGTCCCCGGAGGGAAGGGCGGCTCCGCGGCGGAGCCCGGAACGGAGGGCGACGCGCCAGCGGGAGAGCGAACCGGATTCGTCGGCCATGACGACGTGGTCGCCGCTGAACGCGAACGCCACGGGCTTACCCGGGCCGGAGAGCCGGGACGGTCCGACGGGCCGCGCCGGATCCGTGACGTCCCACAGTTGCGTCCGCTGCCCGTCGGACAGCGTGACGACGCGGCGTCCGTCGGGCCGGAAGGCGGCCTTGGCCACCCTGGTCGGGTGTTGCAGGACGGCGGTTCTCCTGGGGGAGGCGGGGTCGCCGAAGTCCCACAGCGCGAGCTTGTGCCCGCTCCCCACCGCCAGGACCGGGGACGTCGTGCTGACGGCCAGCGTCCCCTCCGTGAAGCCGCGTTCGTGGAAGACCGCACGGGGGCGGCGCGCGTCCCTGACGTCCCAGAGCTGCCAGCCGGAGAAGTGGGCGATGGAGTCCGGCCCGAAGGAGGGGGAGGCCGTCGCCAGGCCGGCGGCGGTGACCAGAGTGCGTCCGTCGGCGCTGAAGCGGACGGTTCCGGCATCGGTCGCGGCGGTCGGCGCGGAGAGCCTGCGCGGCGAGGCCGGGTCGCCGATGTCCCACAGGGTCAGGGTGCCGTCCCCGCCGCCGGCCACGACCGCCAGCGTCCTGCCGTCCGGGCTGAAGGCGCAGTCCGCCACCTGCTCCACGCCCGCCCGGAAGGGCAGTCGGAGGGGGTGCGCACGGTCCGTCAGGTCCCAGAGGGACAACTCGTGGACGGGCGCTCTGCCGTCGCCCTCGGTGACCACCGCGAGACGCCGTCCGTCGGGGCTCAGCGAGACGGCCGACGCCTTGTCGCGGAGGCCGGTCAGGGTGGCGAGCCGCCGCGGGCGCAGCGGGTCCACCGTGTCCCACAGGGTGACGGAACCGGCACGGGGGGCGGCGGTGACCAGGAGCGTGCCGCTCTGGAAGAAGGTGGCGAGGCCGTCCACGGGTCCGAGCGCCGCGTCCGCCGACGCCCCGTCGAAGCGGGTCTGCTGGAGCATGGTGACGAGCCCCTGCCGGCCCTCCGTCGTCGGGGCGACCCGCTGGGCCGCGAGTCCGAGCCGCAGGGACCGGCGTGGGTCGCTGTCGCGAAGACTCTCCGCCTTCGCCCTGAGCGTCCGGGCGACCGCCGGCAGCCGCTGCGCCTCCGCCGCCGCCCGCTCCTGGTCCGCTCGCCGGCTCTGGGACTGCGCGACGAGCGCGCCGCCGACGGCGAGGAGCGCCGACACCACCACCACGGCCACGGCGCCGCGCAGGAGTACGGCCGTCCGGCGTGCCAGCCGGACCGAGGCGTCGAGGAAGTCCGAGACCGGCGGCCCGAGGCCGTCGTGGCCGGGTCCGGCCGCCCAGGCACGGGCCTTCGCCAGCCGGCTGCCCCGGTAGAGGTGGGCGCGGTCCCGATCGCTCGCCCAGGCGGCCGCGTCGTCCTCGATCTGCTGGCGCAGCAGGCTGGCGGCCCGGCCGGTGTGCAGCCAGCCGTGCAGACGGGGCCAGGCCCGGAGGAGGGCCTCATGGGTGAGGGTGACCGTGTCCTGCCACTGGGTGTCCGGCTGACGGACGTCCCGCA
Source organism: Streptomyces sp. NPDC053755 (assembly GCF_040677675.1). Taxonomy (NCBI): domain Bacteria; kingdom Bacillati; phylum Actinomycetota; class Actinomycetes; order Kitasatosporales; family Streptomycetaceae; genus Streptomyces; species Streptomyces sp. NPDC053755. The sequence goes on from NZ_JBFASK010000027.1 coordinate 44,757, forward strand.
GCCGGGTGAGCAGCCGCCGCTCGGTGAAGCCGGCCAGCACGGCCTCGGCCGCCCGCCGCTCCAGCCCTTGCGTCAACCGGGCCGTGGGGACGGTCCGTCGCGTGTCGTCGTCGCCCTTCTCGCCGATCCGGACCAGTCGGCGGAGCATCACCTCCGCCGCCGTCCGGGCGAGGGGGTCCAGGGCCTGGAAGGCGGCTTCGGCACTCCTGGCGACGGCTTCGTGGATGCCTCCGATGGCCGTGTAGCGCTCCACGGTCATGGTGGAGCCCTGCCGCTGCTGCCACGTCAGCCGGAGTGCGTGGGCGAGGTGCGGGAGCCGCCCGGCCTCGTATCCCTCCCGGGTGCCGGTGGTGGCGCCGAGGTCGGTCAGCAGCAGCTCGACCAGGCCCTCCTCCAGTTCGAGCCCGACCGAGCGGGCCGGAAAGACGATCGCCTCGCGCAGCTCCGTCCGGTCCATCGGGCCGACGGCGACCTGACGGCGCTCCAGGGCCTGGCGGAGCGGCCGGTACCGCAGAGCGTGGCCGTAGAAGTCCGCCCGCAGCCCGTAGACGACCAGCGCGGGCCCCTGCGCTCGGGCCAGCCGGTCGAGGGCGTCGGTGAACCGGGTCCGCTCCGTCTCGTCGGTGACGAGGGTGAACAGCTCCTCCGCCTGGTCGACCACGACCACGAGCCGGTCGGCCCGCCGCTCGGCGAGAGAGGCGCTCAGACGGACGGCCAGCGCGTCGGGCTCGTGGACGAGTTCGCGGCGGACGACCTCCGGCTCGACGCCGGTCAGCCCCGCGAGATGGGTCGTCAGCGCCGCCACGGGCTGGGCGGTCGGGGTGAGGATCAGGCAGGGCCAGTGGCGTGAGCCGGGCAGGGCGCCGCGGGCGAGGTCCGGGGCGAGGCCGGCCCGGAGCAGGGAGGACTTTCCCGCGCCGGAATCGGCCACCACGGCCAGGGCGCCGCCCTCCCGGAGGCAGTCGTCGAGGCCGGCCGTCAGCCGGGCGCGCAGGGCGTCCCGGCCGAAGTACCACCGTGACTGTTCGACGCCGAAGGCGCTCATGCCGGGGTAGGGGCACTCGTCGCCGGCGGCCTGCCCCGGCTGTACACGGTCCACCCGGTGGGTGCCGTCCCAGTAGTGCAGGTGCAGGTCCCGGCCGGCGATGTTCTGGTTCCCGGCCGCCAGGTAGATGGTCCCGGACCCGGAGGCGTACGCCTCCATCCGCACCTCGCGCCCGGTCGGCTCGGGGGTCACTGGCCGGTGATGTTCATGGTGCCGCCGGACATGTAGAGCCTGGCGTTGTCCGATGCGGTGCCGTGCATCTCGACCCGGCCGGGCCGGCCGGCCTCCGGCTTCTCGGGGCCCAGCTCGCCGAGCAGCTCGCGAAGCCGGGACTCCAGTGCGGGGTCGGCCGCCAGCATGCCGAGGAGCCGGAGCCGCCACTGCGACGTCAGGCCGTCCTCGGTCGTGGCGTCCCCCGCCTGGCGGGCGGACAGGATCTCGCCACGGGCCTCGACCAGTTCCGCCTCGACCGTCTCTGCCTCCTCGGGGCGGGCCCGCTGCCACAGGGCGACGACCGCCCTCTTGACGTGCTCCCAGCCGTCCGTCGCCAGCAGACCCACCACCGTGGTCGCGGCCGACGACGCCAGCGTCACCAGTTCGGCTTCCATCCCCCACCCTCTCGCCGTCCGGCTCGTCCTGAACGGTGCGGGCCCGTGCCGGCCGGCTCTCCCCCGCTCCCCTGTGCGATCACCGCTCACCCTACGACGCCCGCGGGCGGGGCGAGTCGGGTTCTCCCGGAGACGGCGTCGAACGCGGGACCACGCGGTCCGGGCCGCACGCGGCGCGAGGGCGGGGACGTCCGATTCGTACAAGACGGCCCCCGCGGTCCCTGCCTACCGTACGAGCATGAACGCACCACGCCTCGACGTCATCGCACTGGTGGTCTCCGACATGGCCGCCTCGCTCGCCTTCTACCGCCGTCTCGGTCTCGACGTGCCCGCCGAGGCCGACGCGCAGCCGCACGTGGAGGCCGCCCTGCCGGGAGGGCTGCGGATCGCCTGGGACACGGAGGACGTCATCCGCTCCTTCGACCCGGGCTGGACCAGGCCCGAGGGCGGCGACCGGATCGGGCTCGCCTTCCGCTGCGAAGGGCCGCGCGAGGTCGACGCGGTGTACGAGGCGCTGACCTCGGCCGGCTACCGCGGGCACCTCCAGCCCTGGGACGCCTTCTGGGGGCAGCGCTACGCGGTGGTCCTCGATCCGGACGGCTGCGGTGTCTCCCTCTTCGCCCCGTCCGAGGCGTGAGGAGGCGGCCTCAGGCCGTGCCCGTATCGGCGCCGGCCGTCAGGGCGGAGAGGGTCGTGCCGGTCAGGGCCCGTGTCTCGCGGGCCAGATGAGCCTGGTCGGCGCAGCCGGCGCGGAGGGCCGCCTCCGCGTACGGCAGGCCCGCCCTGACCAGGGCGAGCGCGCGCTGGAGCCGGAGGATGCGGGCCAGGGTCTTGGGGCCGTAGCCGAAGGCGTCGAGGGATCGCCGGTGCAGCTGCCGGGCGCCGAGCCCGACCGCCTCGGAGGTCTCGGCCACCGGCCGGCCGGCGTTCAGCCGCCGTACGACCTCCCGCAGCAGCGGGTCCGGGCCGGGGGCGTCCGCTGCCCGGCACGCCGCGAGCGTCTCCAGCGCGGCCGCGGGGTCGGGCGCCGCGGCGATCCGTTCGCCCAGCCGCCGCGCCCGCGCCGCGCCCCACAGCGCGCCGAGCTCGATCCGCCGGTCGCGCAGTTCCCTCGCCGGTACGCCGAGCAACGCGGGCGCGTCACCGGGTGCGAAGCGGATCCCGGCGCAGTGGGCGACGGTGGCCTCGGGGACGTACGCCCGGGTGTCGGGTCCCGCCACCAGCAGGCGGCCGTCGCACCACAGCAGGTCCATGCACCCGTCGGGCAGCACGGGGTACGGCGTGCCGGGCGCGTCCGTGAACACGCGGGTCCAGACGACGGCTCCGTCGACCCGCGCCGGGCGTTCTTCGTACACACCTCCGAGGGTAGGCGGCCGGACCCGGCACGTTCACCCTCCCCGGGGCCGTCAGGCGTCCGTCATTCCTTCTCCCAGCCCGAGTGCAGGCGCGACTTGACGTCGTCGGGGGGCAGGAACCGCGACCACCGTTCCGGGAACTCCGACGGCATGTCCGGGTCGTCCTCGTCGACGTCCTCCGCCTCGGCGCGCATCCGGGCGACCAGGTCGGCTGCCTGGGCGGCGCGGGCGCGTTCACTGGCCTCGCGGGCGGCGGCGGTGGCGACCGAGGGCCAGACGCGGTCGATGGCGGCGTTCACCGCCGCTCCGACCAGGACCGCGAAGGCGGAGATGCCGATCCAGAGCAGGACGGCGATCGGGGCGGCGAGGGAGCCGTAGATCGTGGGCCCCTCGACCTGGCTGGTCAGGTAGATCCTCAGGAGGAAGCTGCCGAGCACCCACATGCCCAGGGCCATCAGGGCGCCGGGGATGTCCTCGATCCAGGGCGAGCGGACGGGTACGGACACGTGGTAGAGCGTGGTGAGGAAGGCGATGGAGAGCAGGATGACGGCCGGCCAGTACAGCACCGAGACGACTTCGGTGCCCCAGGGGATCAGTTCGACCACACGGTCGGGACCGACGACCGCGAGCGGCAGGACGACCGCGCCGATGAGCAGCGCCACGAGGTAGAGCAGGAAGGCGAGGAGCCTGGTCTTCACGATGCCGCGGTGCCCGTCGAGGCCGTACATCACGGTGATGGTGTCGATGAAGACGTTCACCGCGCGGGAGCCGGACCACAGGGCGATGGCGAAGCCGATCGAGATCAGGTCGGGGCGTTTGCCCTGGGTGACGTCGTCCAGGAGGGGTCGGGCGATGTCGCGGACGCCCCGGTCGGACAGGACCGTCCCGGCGGCCCGCAGGATGTTCTCCTCGATGCTGGCGACCGTGTCGGTGTTGGTCCAGTCGTCGGCGTAGCCGAGGAGCGCGATGAGGCCGAGGAGCAGCGGCGGCAGCGACAGCAGGGTGAAGAACGCGGCCTCCGCGGCGAGGCCGAGGATGCGGTACTCGATGCACGAGTTGACGGTGTCCTTCAGGAGCAGCCAGACCATCTTCCGCTTCGACACGTTGCGGTAGAGGACGCGCGCGCGGTGGAGTCTGCTCCCGCGCCGCCGCTCGGGTGTTTCATTTGCTGCCTGCACCTCCTTACCGTATCGGCATGGCAGCCACCACCCATACAGTGACCAACCAGGCTCCGCCCCTGGTGGGATATGACGTCTTCTCGTCGGACCGGGCTCTGGCGGAGGCCGTGGAGCGCCATCTGGCACCGGACGTCCTCGCGGACGCGCGGGGCGAACTGACGACGCTCGGCCGGTCGGCGGGGTCGGCGCAGGTGCGGGAGTGGGGGGCGCTCGCCGACGAGTACCCGCCCCGGCTGCGGACGCACGACCGGTACGGCCACCGGATCGACCAGGTCGACTTCCATCCTTCCTGGCACCGGCTGCTGGGGAAGTCGGTCAACGCGGGGTTGACCGCGGCCTGGGGCCGTCCGGGTGGTCATGTGCGCCGGGCGGCCGGGTTCCTGGTGCAGACGCAGGTCGAGGCGGGGCACGGCTGTCCGCTGTCGATGACGCACGCCGCGGTGCCGGCGCTGCGCGCCGATCCGGCGCTGGCCTCCGTCTGGGAGCCGCTGCTGACCTCGCTGGTGTACGAGGAGGAGCTGCGGCCGCCCCGGGAGAAGAGCGGGGTGCTCGTCGGGATGGGGATGACGGAGAAGCAGGGCGGGAGCGACGTACGGGAGAACACGACGCGGGCCCGGCCGCTGGACGCCGACGGCGAGTACGTCCTGACCGGGCACAAGTGGTTCTGCTCCGCCCCGATGTCGGACGCGTTCCTGGTCCTCGCCCAGGCGGCGGAGGGCCTGACCTGCTTCCTGGTGCCACGGGTGCTGGACGACGGCTCCCGCAACGCGTTCGCGATCCAGCGGCTCAAGGACAAGCTGGGGAACCGGTCGAACGCCTCGGCCGAGGTGGAGTTCGACGGGACGACGTGGGCGCGCCGGGTCGGCGAGGAGGGGAGCGGGATCCGGACGATCATCGGGATGGTGGCGGCGACCCGGCTGGACTGCGTCCTGGGGTCGGCCGGTCTGATGCGCCAGGCGGTGGCGCAGGCCGTGCACCACGCCGGTCACCGGCGGGCGTTCGGCGGGCTGCTGGCCGACAAGCCGCTGATGCGCAACGTGCTGGCGGATCTGGCGCTGGAGTCGGAGGCCGCGACGGTCCTCGGGATGCGGCTCGCGGCCGCGTACGACGCCGACACGGAGGCGGAGCGGGCGTTCGCGCGGATCGCGGTACCGGTGGCGAAGTACTGGGTGACGAAGCGGTGCACGCCGGTCGTGGCGGAGGCGCTGGAGTGCCTGGGCGGCAACGGCTACGTGGAGGAGTCGGGGATGCCGAGGCTGCTGCGCGAGTCGCCGCTCAACTCGATCTGGGAGGGTTCGGGCAACGTCCAGGCGCTGGACGTGCTGCGGGCGTTGCGGAGGGAGCCGCAGGCGCTGAACGCCTTTCTGACGGAGGTCGGCCGGGTACGCGGCGCGGACCACCGTCTGGACGGGGCGATCAGGGACATGCTGACCGAACTGGCCGACCTGGACGGGATCGAGGGGCGGGCGCGCCGGGTCGTGGAGCGGATGGCGCTGGTGCTCCAGGGGTCGCTGCTGGTGCGGTACGCGCCGGCGGAGGTGGCGGACGCGTTCTGCGCCTCGCGGCTCGGCGGGGACTGGGGCTCGGCGTTCGGGACGCTGCCTCCGACCCTGGACCTGGGTGCGGTGGTGGAGCGGGCCCGGGTGGAGGTGGATGCCTGACCCCGGGCGGGCGGCGTGGAGCGGGCCCGGGCGGAGGTCGTGGAGCGGGCCCGGGCGGGCGGCGCGGGGCGGGCCGGAGGGGCCGGCCGCGGGAAGCCGAAAGCCGAGGGTGGTGCTGCGCCGACACGGCACCACCCTCGGCTGACACCAATCTCCTGGACGCGGCAGCCGACTGCCAGAGTTGCAAAGGGTTGCAGCTTTTCGGGAAGCACGCTCCGCCGGGGAGCGAGAGCGGCACGATGGGCACTGCCTCCGCTTCTCCGCGGATCCGCCGCTCCGCTGATCCGCCTCTGCAGAACCGATACAGCGCCGGGTGGCGGGAAGGGACCGATGAAGAACACCCAGCTCGACATGAACCGGCTCGCCGCCATGGACGCCGCCCAGGCCGCCCGGCTGCTGCACCTGGTCCGCGAGGAGACCCTGGCGGGCCGGACCCCGCCGATCGCGCCGCGCCCGGTCATCGACGCCTCCTGGCGCCGGATGTTCCGGCTCGGCCTCGACCCGGACCAGGGCACCAGCAGTGTGCTGCTGAAACGCGAGGAGCTGGAGGAACGGCGGCGCTCCACGGTCCTGGGCGAGGTCATGCGGACGCTGAGCACCGGCCTGGCCGGGATCGCCGACGCCTCGATGCAGATCATGGTGGTCACCGACGACCAGGGCCGGGTGCTGTGGCGCGAGGGCAATCTCGCGGTGCTGCGGCAGGCCAACGGCATCTGTCTGGAGGAGGGCGCGGCCTGGTCGGAGCACACCACCGGGACGAACGCGGTGGGGACGGCGCTCGCGACGCGCCGGGCGGTCCAGGTGCACTCGGCCGAGCACTACGTCCACACCCTCCACACCTGGACCTGCGCCGCCGCCCCGGTGCACGACCCGCGGGACCAGCGGCTGCTGGGCATCGTGGACGTGAGCGGGCCGGCGTCGAGCTTCCATCCGGCGACGCTGGCCCTGGTCGGCTCGGTGGCCCGGCTCGCCGAGGCGGAGATGCGCCAGCGCCATCTGCGCTCGATCGAGCGGTTGCGCTCGGTGGCGGCGCCGATCCTGTGCCGGGTGGGCGGCCGGGCCGTCGCCGTGGACACGCACGGCTGGACGGCGGCGGTGACCGGGATGGCGCCGGTGGACCGGATCGCGCTCCCCACGTCGTTCCGGGCCGGGCGGGTGTGGCTGCCGGCGCTCGGCATGTGCGCGGTGGAGCCGCTGCCGGGCGGCTGGCTGCTGCGGGTGGAGGCGGGGCGGACGGCGGCGGACGACACGGCGGCGGCCCCGAGCCGGGTGGTGCTCGATCTGAGCCGGCCGCGCCGGTGGTCGGTGACGGTGTCGGGCGCGGCGGGCAGCTGGTCGAGGGAGCTGAGTCCGCGCCACGCGGAGCTGCTGTTCGTCCTCGCGCTGCACCCCGGCGGGCGGACGGCGGCGGAGCTGGCGCAGGACGTGTTCGGGGACCGGACGCGGACGGTGACGGTACGGGCGGAGATGTCCCGGGTCCGCCGCACCCTGGCCGGTGTGCTCGCCCACCGTCCGTACCGTTTCGGCGAGGAGGTCGAGGTGGAGGTCGTCCGCCCGCCGCGGTCGGAGGATCTGCTGCCCCACTCCACGGCCCCGGCGATCAGCGCGGCCCGGGTGCCCGGCCCTCCGGGAACGCCCGGACCTGCGGGGGAGTAACGCACGCGACGCCGGACCCCCATGGGAATCTCGCGCTCCGCATGATGCGATGGGCGTATGAGCATCACTCTCACCACCTGGTCCCTCGAACAGACCTCGGCCTCGGACCTGCGTCCCGCCGCCCCGCCCGCGGGCGACGACGTCAGGATCGCGCGGGCCGAGGTGCCCTCCCCCGAGTTCGCCCGCTTCCTCTATACGGCGGTCGGCGGCGACATCAGCTGGAACGACCGGCTGCACCTGTCGTACAAGGAGTGGCAGGAGATCGTCGAGCGTCCGGGAGCCGAGATCTGGGTGGCGTACGAGAAGGGGACGCCGGCCGGGTACGTGGAGCTGGACCCGCAGGACGACGGAGTCGTGGAGATCATCTACTTCGGGCTGATCCCGGCCTTCCGGGGTCGCCGCATCGGCGGCCACCTGCTGACCGAGGGCGTGCGGCGCGCCTGGGACCTGGCCGAGCGCTGGCCGGACCGGGAGCCGACCCGGCGGGTGTGGCTGCACACCTGCTCGCTGGACGGACCGCACGCGATGGACAACTACCTGCGGCGCGGCTTCCGGCTCTTCGACACCACGGTGGAGGAGACCGAGGAGGCGACGACCCCCGGCCCCTGGCCCGGCGCCCACGGCTGACCGGAAAGCGCCATCGCGCGCGATTCCCCCTGATCAGCACCCTTACGGAGTGACCCACGGCACACCGTCTCGCGATGCGGGACGGTGGTGTCCACATAACGGACGAAGCTGGACTGAGTCCAAAGGCCCGTGACACGCTTCCGTCATGTCTGGAACTGGAATTGCCTTGGTGAGTCGGCGGCACGTCGACCTCGGCCGCATGTCCAGCGCCATCTGTCCGGCGCGCTGAGAGAACCAGCGACGCCGCGATCGACTTTCTGCAAGACCCTGCTGCGCACCGACGCGCCATCCTCTGACCTGAGCGCGAGTGTGCAGGTCAGAGCCGCCCTCCCGCAGTCCCGAAGGACAAAACGCCATGGCCGCCACCCCGGAAAACCCCACTCCCGTCGCCGCCCGCCGCAAGGCCGGGCGTCACCGTGGCGAGGGTCAGTGGGCCGTGGGGCACTTCACCCCGCTGAACGGCAATGAGCAGTTCAAGAAGGACGACGACGGTCTCAATGTACGGACACGTATTGAGACGATCTACTCCAAGCGCGGATTCGACTCCATCGACCCCAACGACCTGCGCGGACGCATGCGCTGGTGGGGCCTCTACACCCAGCGCAAGCAGGGTCTGGACGGCACCAAGACCGGGGTCCTCGAGCCGGAGGAGCTGGACGACGAGTACTTCATGCTCCGTGTCCGCATCGACGGCGGCCGGCTGACCACCGAGCAGCTGCGCGTCATCGGCGAGATCTCGCAGGAGTTCGCGCGGGGTACCGCCGACATCACCGACCGCCAGAACGTGCAGTACCACTGGATCCGGATCGAGGACGTGCCCGAGATCTGGAACCGCCTGGAGGCGGTCGGCCTCTCCACGACCGAGGCCTGCGGCGACACCCCGCGCGTCATCCTCGGCTCGCCGGTCGCCGGCATCGCCCAGGACGAGATCATCGACGGCACGCCCGCCATCGACGAGATCCAGCGCCGGATCGTCGGCAACAAGGACTTCTCGAACCTGCCCCGCAAGTTCAAGTCGGCGGTCTCCGGCTCGCCGCTGCTCGACGTGGCGCACGAGATCAACGACATCGCCTTCGTCGGTGTGCACCACCCGGAGCACGGCCCCGGCTTCGACGTCTGGGTCGGCGGCGGCCTGTCCACCAACCCCAAGCTGGGCGTCCGCCTGGGCACCTGGGTCTCGCTCGACGAGGTCCCGGACGTCTACGAGGGCGTCATCTCGATCTTCCGCGACTACGGCTACCGCCGGCTGCGCAACCGCGCCCGCCTGAAGTTCCTGGTCGCGGACTGGGGCCCCGAGAAGTTCCGCCAGGTCCTGGAGGACGAGTACCTGAAGCGCAAGCTGACCGACGGCCCGGCTCCGGCCCAGCCCGCCGGCCAGTGGCGTGACCACGTCGGCGTCCACAAGCAGAAGGACGGCCGGTTCTACGTCGGGTTCGCGCCGCGCGTCGGCCGGGTCGACGGCGCCACGCTCACCAAGATCGCCGAGATCGCCGAGTCGCACGGCTCGGGGCGGCTCCGCACCACCGCCGAGCAGAAGATGATCGTCCTCGACGTCGAGGAGGCCCAGGTCGAGCCCCTGGTCTCCGCGCTGGAGTCGCTGGACCTGCGGGTCACGCCCTCGCCCTTCCGCCGCGGCACGATGGCCTGCACGGGCATCGAGTTCTGCAAGCTGGCCATCGTCGAGACCAAGGCGCGCGGCGCCTCGCTCATCGACGAACTGGAGCGCCGCATCCCGGAGTTCGACGAGCCGATCACCATCAACATCAACGGCTGCCCCAACGCCTGCGCCCGTATCCAGGTGGCGGACATCGGTCTCAAGGGCCAGCTGGTCATCGACGACGAGGGCAACCGGGTGGAGGGCTACCAGGTCCACCTCGGCGGCGCGCTCGGCCTGGAGGCCGGCTTCGGCCGCAAGGTCCGCGGCCTGAAGGTCACCGCGGCCGGTCTGCCGGACTACGTCGAGCGGGTCCTCAAGCGCTTCCAGGAGCAGCGCGAGGACGGCGAGCGCTTCGCCACCTGGGCGGCCCGCGCCTCGGAAGAAGCGCTGTCATGAGCGAGCGTGCCGCGCCGTTCCACTGCCCGTACTGCGGCGACGAGGACCTGCGTCCGAACGAGCAGGGTCACGGCGCCTGGGAATGCCGGGCATGCGGGCGAGCCTTCCAGCTGAAGTTCCTGGGGCTCCTCGCCCCGGAACCTCGAAGCTCGCGGAGCGACACCACTGGAGGGGAACAGATATGACGACGACCCAGGTCACCGGGGCCACCGACCTCAAGGCCCTCGCCGAGCAGGCCGGACGCGACCTGGAGGACGCCTCCGCGCTGGAGATCCTCCAGTGGGCGACCGGCACCTTCGGCAAGGAGTTCTGCGTCACCTCCTCCATGGAGGACGCGGTGGTCGCCCACCTCGCCTCGCGCGCCCTGCCCGGCGTGGACGTCGTCTTCCTCGACACCGGCTACCACTTCCCCGAGACCATCGGCACCCGCGACGCGGTCGAGGCGGTGATGGACGTCAACGTCATCACCCTGACCCCGCGCCAGACGGTCGCCGAGCAGGACGCCGAGTACGGCCCCCGGCTGCACGACCGCGACCCCGACCGGTGCTGCGCGCTGCGCAAGGTCAAGCCCCTCGAAGAGGGCCTGACCGCCTACCGCGCCTGGGCGACCGGCCTGCGCCGCGACGAGTCCCCCACCCGCGCCGCCACCCCGGTCGTCGGCTGGGACGAGAAGCGGCAGAAGGTCAAGATCTCGCCCATCGCCCGCTGGACCCAGGACGACGTCGACGCGTACGTCGCCGAGCACGGCGTGCTCACCAACCCGCTGCTGATGGACGGATACGCCTCCGTCGGCTGCGCCCCCTGCACCCGCCGCGTCGAGGAGGGCGAGGACGCCCGCGCCGGCCGCTGGGCCGGGCGTGCCAAGACGGAATGCGGACTGCACGGCTGATGACCACCACCCAGACTTCTCAGGAGAACCACGTGACCGGTGCCACCATCTGGCTCACGGGCCTGCCGAGCGCCGGCAAGACCACCATCGCGTACGAGCTGGCCGGCCGCCTGCGCGGCGAGGGCCACCGCGTCGAGGTGCTCGACGGCGACGAGATCCGCGAGTTCCTCTCCGCGGGCCTCGGCTTCACCCGCGAGGACCGCCACACCAACGTGCAGCGCATCGGCTTCGTCGCCGAACTGCTCGCCTCCAACGGTGTGAAGGTCCTGGTCCCGGTCATCGCCCCGTACGAGGACAGCCGCGAGGCCGTCCGCAAGCGTCACCAGTCCGAGGGCACCCCCTATGTCGAGGTGCACGTCGCCACTCCGGTGGACGTGTGCTCCGTACGCGATGTGAAGGGGCTCTACGCCAAGCAGGCCGCCGGCGAGATCAGCGGCCTCACCGGGGTCGACGACCCGTACGACGAGCCGGCCGCCCCCGATCTGCGGATCGAGTCCCAGAACCAGTCCGTGCAGGAGTCCGCCGCGCAGCTGTACGCGCTGCTCACCGAGAAGGGCTTGCTGTGAGCGACGCACGTGCGGCCGCCCGGCCGCGGACGAATGCCGAAGCAGCGCCTCTGCGCCGCGCGGGCGGAGATGGGGGTACCGCCCAGGCGTCAGCTCTGGGGGATCACGAAAGGGGTGCAGAGTGACCACCGTTGCGCATGTTCATGAGGAGACCGACAGCCCGTTCGCGCTGTCGCACCTGGACTCGCTCGAGTCCGAGGCCGTCCACATCTTCCGCGAGGTGGCGGGCGAGTTCGAGCGGCCGGTGATCCTCTTCTCCGGTGGCAAGGACTCCATCGTGATGCTGCACCTGGCGCTGAAGGCGTTCGCGCCCGCGCCGGTGCCGTTCACGCTGCTGCACGTCGACACCGGGCACAACTTCCCCGAGGTCCTCGAGTACCGCGACCGCACGGTCGAGAAGCACGGGCTCCGTCTGCACGTGGCCTCCGTCCAGGAGTACATCGACGCCGGGAAGCTGCGCGAGCGTCCCGACGGGACGCGCAACCCGCTCCAGACGGTGCCGCTGACCGAGGCGATCCAGCAGCACCGTTTCGACGCGGTCTTCGGCGGCGGCCGCCGCGACGAGGAGAAGGCGCGCGCCAAGGAGCGGGTGTTCAGCCTCCGCGACGAGTTCTCCCAGTGGGACCCGCGCCGCCAGCGCCCGGAGCTGTGGCAGCTCTACAACGGCCGGCACGCTCCCGGCGAGCACGTCCGCGTCTTCCCGCTCTCCAACTGGACCGAGCTGGACGTCTGGCAGTACATCGCCCGCGAGGGCATCGAGCTGCCGGAGATCTACTTCGCCCACGAGCGGGAGGTGTTCGCCCGCAACGGCATGTGGCTGACCGCCGGCGAGTGGGGCGGCCCCAAGGAGACCGAGACGGTCGAGACGCGGCTCATCCGCTACCGCACCGTCGGTGACATGTCCTGCACGGGCGCCGTCGACTCCGACGCCACCACGCTGGACGCGGTGATCGCCGAGATCGCCGCCTCCCGTCTCACCGAGCGGGGCGCGACCCGCGCCGACGACAAGATGTCCGAGGCCGCGATGGAAGACCGCAAGCGCGAAGGGTACTTCTAGCCATGACGAGCACGAGCACGACCGAGCAGTTCGCCGACGTCTCGGCGACCACCCTGCTGCGCTTCGCCACCGCCGGCTCCGTCGACGACGGCAAGTCCACCCTGGTGGGCCGGCTCCTCCACGACTCCAAGTCGGTCCTCACCGACCAGCTGGAGGCCGTCGAGGCCGCGTCCATCAAGCGCGGCCAGGACGCCCCGGACCTCGCGCTGCTCACCGACGGGCTGCGGGCCGAGCGCGAGCAGGGCATCACCATCGACGTCGCCTACCGCTACTTCGCCACGGCACGCCGCCGGTTCATCCTCGCCGACACGCCCGGGCACGTGCAGTACACCCGGAACATGGTGACCGGCGCCTCGACCGCCGAGCTGGCCGTGGTCCTGGTCGACGCCCGCAACGGCGTCGTCGAGCAGACCCGCCGGCACGCCGCGGTCGCCGCGCTGCTGCGGGTGCCGCACGTCGTCCTGGCCGTGAACAAGATGGACCTCGTCGACTACGCCGAGCCCGTCTTCGCCGCGATCGCCGAGGAGTTCACGACGTACGCCTCGGAGCTGGGCGTCCCGGAGATCACCGCGATCCCGATCTCGGCGCTGGCCGGCGACAACGTCGTGGAACCCTCCGCGAACATGGACTGGTACGGCGGCCCGACCGTCCTGGAGCACCTGGAGACCGTCCCGGTCAGCCATGACCTGACGGCGTGCCACGCCCGCTTCCCGGTGCAGTACGTGATCCGTCCGCAGACCGCCGAGCACCCGGACTACCGCGGGTACGCCGGTCAGATCGCGGCCGGCGCCTTCCGGGTCGGCGAGGAGATCACCGTCCTGCCGTCGGGCAGGACGTCCACGATCACGGCGATCGACGCGCTGGGCGAGCCCGTGGACATCGCGTGGGCCCCGCAGTCGGTCACCATCCGGCTCGCCGACGACATCGACATCTCCCGCGGCGACCTGCTGGCCCCCAGCGGTGACGCCCCGGCGACCAGCCAGGACGTCGAGGCGACCGTCTGCCACGTGGCCGACCAGCCGCTGACGGTGGGCCAGCGGGTACTCCTGAAGCACACGACCCGCACGGTCAAGGCGATCGTGAAGGAGATCCCGTCCCGGCTGACCCTGGACGACCTCTCCCAGCACCCCGAGCCGGGGCAGCTCGTCGCCAACGACATCGGCCGGGTGAGGGTCCGCACCGCCGAGCCGCTCGCGCTGGACGCGTACGTGGACTCCCGGCGTACCGGCTCGTTCCTGCTGATCGACCCCGCGGACGGCACCACGCTCGCCGCCGGCATGGCGGGCGAGGCATTCGCCACCGCCAAGGCGCTGCCCGTGGCGGACGCCGCCTCCGACGAGGGCTGGGACTTCTGACATGCGACAGGACGTGTACGCCACCTTCGCCAAGGAGGGCGGCCGGGTGGGTTCCGGCGCCCTCGGCGCGGGCCGGGGAGGAGTCGGGCGATGTGCGTGCTGACGTCCACGCCGCGGGTACGCGGCGCTGTCCCGCTCCACCCCGCACGACATAGACGACGAGAACTTCGAAGACCCTGAGGGGAACCTCCGTGCCTGCCTCCCGCACCACCCTGCGCCGCTCGCTCGCCGCCGCCGCGGCCCTGCCGCTGCTGATCGGCGCGCTCGCCTCGTGCGGCTACGGCTCCCAGGCCAAGGACGACCAGAAGAAGGTGGCCGCCGAGGGCGCGAAGCTCTCGGCCGACAAGGTCCGGCTCGGCTACTTCCCGAACCTGACCCACGCCACGGCCCTGGTGGGCGACCAGGAAGGCATCCTGCAGAAGGAGCTGGGCGGCACGCGGCTCGAGGTCTCGACCTTCAACGCCGGCCCCTCCGAGATCGAGGCGCTCAACGCCGACTCGATCGACATCGGTTTCATCGGCCCCTCCCCCGCGATCAACGGCTACACCAAATCCGGGGGCACGAACCTGCGCATCGTCGGAGGCTCGGCCTCCGGCGGCGTGAAGCTCGTGGTCGACCCCGACAAGATCAAGACCCTGGACGACCTCAAGGGCAAGAGGATCGCCACCCCGCAGCACGGCAACACCCAGGACGTCGCCTTCCTCAACTGGATCTCCGAGAAGGGCTGGAAGGTCGACGCCCAGAGCGGCAAGGGCGACGTCTCCGTGGTCCGCACGGACAACAAGGTGACCCCGAACGCCTACACCTCCGGCTCCATCGACGGCGCCTGGGTGCCGGAACCGACCGCCTCCAAGCTGGTCACCGAGGGCGCGAAGGTCCTTCTCGACGAGTCGACGCTGTGGCCCGACAAGAAGTTCGTGATCACGAACATCATCGTGTCGCAGAGATTCCTCGCCGAGCACCCCGACGTCGTCGAGGCCGTCCTGCGCGGTGTGGTGAAGACCAACGCGTGGATCAACGCCCACCCGGACAAGGCGAAGGCGTCGGCGAACGCCAAGCTCAAGGAGCTGACGGGCAAGCCGCTCGGCGCCAAGGTGATCGACGCCGCCTGGCCGTCGATCCGGTTCACCGACGACCCGCTGGCCGCCACGCTCCAGGCCCAGGCGGACCACGCGGTGAAGGCCGGCCTCCTCAAGCGGCCCGACCTGAACGGCATCTACGACCTGAAGCCGCTCAACAAGGTCCTCAAGGCCGCGGGGCAGCCCGAGGTCGCCGACGCCGGTCTCGGCGTCAAGTAAACCAACCAGCCGAGTTCCCAGGAGGTGACGACCATGGCCACGACCGCGACGCTCGCCAAGGCCGAGGACCGTGCGGCGGTGACCCATGCCGCCCGGATCGCGCATGTATCGAAGTCCTTCGGCGGACCCGCGGGTCCGCAGCTCGTCCTCGACGACATCACGCTCGATGTCGCCCCGGGCGAGTTCGTCACCCTCCTGGGGGCCTCGGGCTGCGGAAAGTCCACGCTGCTCAACCTGGTCGCCGGGCTCGACCGGCCGTCGGCGGGGTCGATCGAGACCCCCGGTGGCCGGCCGGCCCTGATGTTCCAGGAGCACGCCCTCTTCCCGTGGCTGACCGCGGGCAAGAACATCGAGCTGGCCCTGCGGCTGCGCGGCGTCCCGAAGGCCGAGCGCCGCCCGGAGGCGGAGCGCCTGCTGGAGCTGGTCAGGCTCCGCGGCTCGTACGGCAAGCGGGTGCACGAGCTGTCCGGCGGTATGCGCCAGCGGGTGGCCCTGGCCAGGGCGCTCGCCCAGGACAGCGACCTGCTGCTGATGGACGAGCCGTTCGCCGCGCTCGACGCCATCACCCGTGACGTGCTGCACGACGAGCTGACCCGGATCTGGCGCGAGACGAACCTGTCGGTGCTGTTCGTGACGCACAACGTGCGCGAGGCCGTGCGGCTGGCCGAGCGCGTGGTGCTGCTCTCGTCCCGGCCGGGCCGGATCGCCCGGGAGTGGACCATCGACATCCCGCAGCCGCGCCGCATCGAGGACGCCGCCGTCGCGGAGCTTTCCGTCGAGATCACCGAAGAACTGCGTGGGGAGATCCGCCGTCATGGCCAGCACTGACACGACCACCAAGGCCGACGACCTGGCCGGCCTGGAAGCGGGCCTCGACGCGCTCGACGCGGTGCAGGTCAGCCGCACGCCGGTCCGCGAGGTCCTGCTGAAGAAGGTGCTGCCGCCCGTCCTCGCCGTCGCCCTGGTGCTGGTGGTGTGGCAGCTGCTGGTCACCGCCAAGGTCACGGACGAGTTCAAGCTGCCGCCGCCGTCCGCGGTCTGGGACAGCCTGTCCACGATGTGGCTGGAGGGCACGCTTCTCGACGTCCTCTGGACGAGCGTGTCCCGGGCTCTGCTCGGCTTCCTGATGGCGCTCGCCATCGGTACGCCGCTGGGCCTGCTCGTCGCCCGGGTGAAGTTCGTCCGCGCGGCGATCGGCCCGATCCTGTCCGGCCTGCAGTCGCTGCCCTCGGTCGCCTGGGTCGCCCCCGCGGTGCTCTGGATCGGCCTCAACGACCAGATGATGTACGCGGTGATCCTGCTGGGCGCCGTCCCGTCGATCGCCAACGGTCTGGTGGCCGGTGTCGACCAGGTCCCGCCGCTGTTCCTGCGGGCCGGGCAAACGCTCGGCGCGACGGGACTGAAGGGGGCCTGGCACATCGTGATGCCGGCCGCGCTGCCCGGCTATCTGGCGGGTCTGAAGCAGGGCTGGGCGTTCTCCTGGCGGTCGCTGATGGCCGCAGAGATCATCGCGTCCTCCCCTGAACTGGGCCTCGGGCTCGGCCAGTTGCTGGAGAACGGCCGGAACAACATCGACATGCCGGGGATCTTCCTCGCCATCATCCTGATCCTGGTCGTCGGCATCGCCATCGACCTCCTGATCTTCAGCCCGCTGGAGCGCTCGGTCCTGCGCAGCCGCGGTCTGCTGGCCCGGAGCTGAGTGCGCCCATGAACCCCGTCCTGCTCGTCGTCGCCCACGGCAGCCGCGATCCGCGGCACGCCGCGACCGTGCACGCGCTGGTGCGCCGTGCGCGGTCGCTGCGGCCGGGGCTCCGGGTGGAGACGGCGTTCCTGGACTTCAACCTCCCGTCGGTGCCCGGGGTCCTGGCGGCCCTGGCCGCCGAGGGGGTCCGGGAGGTGGTGGCGCTGCCACTGCTGCTGACCCGGGCCTTCCACGCCAAGGCCGACATCCCCGCCGTCCTTCGCCAGGCCCCCGCCGGCCTCCGCATCCGGCAGGCGGAGGTCCTCGGACCGTCCCCGCTGCTGGTGTCGGCGGTGGAACGCCGGCTGTACGAGGCGGGCCTCGGGCCCGCCGACAAGAGCACGACCGGGGTCGTCCTGGCCTCGGCGGGCTCCTCTGACCCGGAGGCGATCGCAGTGATCGCAGAAACGGCGCGGGAGCTGCGGCGCACCGGTTGGTGCTCCGTGCGGCCTGCGTTCGCCTCCGCATCCCTTCCCCGGACCGAGGACGCCGTCCGCGCGCTGCGCGCCGACGGCGTCCGCCGGGTGGCGGTGGCTCCGTACGTCATCGCCCCGGGCCGGCTCCCGGACCGCATCGCGGCGGGTGCGGCCGACGCCGACGTCCTGGCCGGCGTCCTCGGTCCGGCGCCGGAGCTGGCACGCCTGCTGACCGCTCGCTACGACGAGGCGCGGACCGCGGCCGGGCTGGTGGCGGTCGGCTAGGGCGTGTTTCGAAGGTAGCGCCGTCCGCCCGCAGGGCGGGCCCCGCGGCGTCCGGTGCGTGCGATCGCACGGCGGAGGGTCGCCCTCGTACGGGACGTACGTGGACGATCACGACCACGCGGCGAGCGTGCGTGCCAGGCGTCGCGGGGCAGGCGGGACTCTCGAAACACGCCCTGAGGTCCGTGCCGTCGGCGGTCAGCTGAAGTCCAGGCCGCCCGTGCGAGTCCGCTTGATCTCGAACAGGTCGGAGTGGCCGGCGAGCACCCGGAAGCCGTCGAACAGCTCGGCCGCCTTCTCGCCGCGCGGGACGGCCCGCAGGACCGGTCCGAACCAGGCGGTTCCGTCGAGGTGGAGGGTCGGGGTGCCGACGTAGCCGTCCGCCTCGGGGTCCTTGCCCGCGTCGTGGCTGCGGCGGACCGCCTCGTCGTACCCCTCGTCGTGCGCGGCCGCGGCCAGCTCGGCCGGCAGGCCGACCTCGGCGAGCGACTCGGCGATCACGGCGTCGAAGTCGGTCTGCTTCTCGTTGTGGATGCGGGTGCCGTACGCGGTGTAGAGCGGGCGCAGGATCTCTTCGCCGTGCTTCTCGGCCGCCGCGACCGCGACCCGGACCGGGCCTATCGACTTGTCGACGAGTTCCCTGTACCACTCGGGCAGGTCGTTGCCGACGTTGTGGAAGTACAGGCTCATCACGTGGAACCGCAGGTCGATGTCACGATGCCGCTCCACCTCCAGCATCCAGCGGGAGGCGATCCAGGCGAAGGGGCAGGCGGGGTCGAAGTAGAAGTCGACGGCGGTCCTGGGCTGCGTCTCGGTCGTCATGTGACATGAGCCTAGCCAGCGGGCCCGCCGGATCGGCGGGCCATTCGCGACTCCGTCAACTGGGCCAATCGCGAGCGGTCAGGCGCGCGTCAGCTCCACCAGCTTGGCCACGGTGTTCCAGTTGCGCGAGGTGGCGACGACGCCCTTGGTGAGTCCGGGCCGGGAGAGCGCCTCGGCGAGCTTCGACCGGCCGAGGCCGTCGGGCGCGTAGAGGTAGAGGGCGCGGTCGCCGAGCCGGAACTCCTCGGGCAGGAAGGCGGCCTGGTCGATTCCGGCGAGCCGTTCGGGATCGACGCGCTCGGAGAAGTACGTGACGTGGAGTTGCCTGCCCTCCAGCTCGGCGGCGGGGAAGGGGCAGGCGTCGGCGACGGCGGCGAGGTAGTCCGCGTCGCGCACCAGACAGTCGACGCGGAAGCCGAAGTGCCGCTCGACGGCGTCTTCGAGGTCCTGACGGAGCGCGTCCTCGCTCCGGTCGTCGGCGTCGGTGGTGAAGACGGCGTTGCCGCTCTGCAGGTAGGTGCGGACGTCCCGGTGGCCGAGTTCCTCGAGGAGCGAACGGAGTTCGGCCATGGGGACTTTGCGGTGGCCGCTCACGTTGATCCCGCGGAGCAGGGCGGCGTAGGTCGTCGTCATGCGCACACCATAAGGCGGCCGCCGCGCCCCGTGGGGGAGGGCGCGGCGGCCGCCGGTCACGCGAGGGGAGCCGCTACTCGACGATCTTGAGCAGCTTGTTGGCGGTGCCCTGGCTGGGGTTGGTGATCTTGTCGGTGCTGGCACCGCCGACCAGGGCCTGGGCCACCTGGTCCGGGGTGGCGTCGGGGTGTCCGGCGAGGTAGACGGCGGCGGCGCCGACCACGTGCGGAGTCGCCATCGACGTGCCCGAGATGGTCTTCGTCCCGGTGTCGCTGTCGTTCCAGGCCGAGGCGATCTCGGAGCCCGGGGCGTAGAGGTCGACGACGGAGCCGAAGTTGGAGAAGTCGGACTGCTCGTCGGTCTTGGTCGAGGAGGCCACGGTGATCGCCTCCGGGACGCGGGAGGGGGAGCCCTGGCCGGCGTCGGAGGACTCGTTGCCGGCGGCGACGCCGAAGGTGACGCCGGAGGCGATGGCCTTCTTGACGGCCTCGTCCAGGGCCGGGTCGGCGCCTCCGCCGAGGCTCATGTTGGCCACGGACGGGCCCTTGTGGTTCTGGGTGACCCAGTCGATGCCGGCGACGACCTGCTCGGTGGTGCCGGATCCGGCGTCGTCGAGGACGCGGACCGCGACGATCTTCGCCTTCTTCGCGATGCCGTAGGTGGATCCGGCGATGGTGCCGGCCACATGGGTGCCGTGGCCGTTGCCGTCCTGGGCCGTGTCGTCGTTGTCGACGGCGTCGAAGCCGTCGGTCGCGCGGCCCTCGAAGTCCTTGTGGGTGACGCGGACGCCGGTGTCGATGACGTAGGCGGTGACGCCCTCACCGGCCTTGTCGGGGTAGGTGTACTTCGCGTCCCCGGCGGTCTCGGCCTGGTCGACCCGGTCGAGGCCCCAGGAAGGCGGGTTCTCCTGGGTGGCGTTGATGGTGAACTTCTTGTTCTGCACGACCTTGGCGACGGCCGGGTCGGCGGCGAGGCGCTTGGCCTCGGTCTCCGACATGCCGTTGACGGAGAAGCCGTTGACGGCCGAGTCGTAGCTGCGGCGCAGGGTGCCGCCGTACTCCTCGGCCAGCTCGCCCTTGTCGGCCTTCTCGTCCAGCAGAACGATGTAGCTTCCGGCGACCGCGCCTTCGGCACCGATCCCGAACACCGTTCCCTCGGCGGGAGCGGGGGCCGCGCCCGCGAACGGGGTGGTGAGGGCGGTGACGCCCGTCGCGGCCGCTATCGCCGTGGCGACGACGACGAGCTTCGTCCTGCGAATACGCTTGTGTGTTGCCATGAAGAGGGGTCTCCTCGTCAGGATTTGTGGGGGGTTGGGCCACTGGAAGGAAACTCTCCGGTAGCTGGTTCGAAACCCTGACCGATTGACGAGTGCAAATCAAGGCCTTCACACACCTATGACTTATTCAACAAGCTTTCTTAATAACAAGTGCGACACTTCCGCCCAACTCGGGCCATGCGTAAGGCCCCCGGTTCACCCGGGGGCCTTCGTCGTCGCCCTTCTCAGCGGAGTTCGGCCTCGATGAGGTCGGCGGCTCGGCGGGCACCGCCTTCACCGGCCATGCCCGCCTGGATCTCCCGTGCCCGCCGTGCCACTTCGGGGTCGCCGGTCAGGGCGAGCACGGCCTCGCGCAGCGCCTCCGGCGTCGCCTCCTCCATCGGCAGGTGCCGCGCCACTCCGAGGGACTGGAGCACGTCGGCGTTGCCGAACTGGTCGACGGCCTGCGGGACCGCGACCATCGGCGTGGCCGTGGCCAGGCCCTCCTGGCTGCCGCCGGCGCCGGCGTGCGTGATGAACGCGTCCGCCTGCCTGAGAACGGCCAGTTGCGGTACCCACGACCGCACCTCGACGTTGGCCGGCAGGCCGCCGAGTTCGGCGGGGTCGACGAACCGGCCGATCTGCAGGACGACATGCCACTCCGGCAGGCCGGCGAAGGCTTCGGCGCACGCACGGTAGAAGTCCGGCTGCTTGGTGAAGGCGGAGCCCAGAGAGACCAGGAGCACCTTCTCCGCACCGGAGGGGCGCTGCCACTCCCCCTGCTCCGCCCGCTCCCCCTGACAGGCGCCGACGAACGTGAAGACGGACTCGTCGACCCGGTCGGCGTGCGGCTGGAGCGCCCGGGGGATGAGCACGAGCGCCCGCCGGGGGCGCGCGACGAGCCGGTCGGGGTGCGTGTCGACACCGTGCTCGGCCAGCCAGGACGTGAACCGCGCGTAGTACGCCTTCCCCCGCTCGGACGCCTTGAGTTCGGCGAACATGGGCTCGGCGACCTCCTCCTCGTACCCCTCCCAGGGAACGAGATTGGGCCAGAGTCCGACGGCGGGCACACCCCAGCGGTGGGCGAGGACCGGCGCGGGGTACGACGTGATGTCGTGCAGGACGAGATCGGGACGGTCCGCGTCGAAGGCCTCGGCCAGTTGAGGCAGCGCCTGGACCGCGTCGTCCAGGAACGGCTCGATGTTGTCGATCAGCTCGGTTCCCCACGCCTCCGGGTCGTCGTCGGTGGGCAGCGTGGAGGTGTAGACGACGGGGGTGGCCCCGGTCGCCGCGACCTTCTCGGCGAAGGCCGCGGGGATGGCGTAGCTGACGCGGTGCCCACGCTCGACGAGCTCCCTGATCACTTCGAGGCTGGGGTTGACGTGGCCGTGGGCGGCGATGGAGAACATGGCGACATGGGCGCGCGGGGTGGTGGTCATGACCGCGAGCCTAAGCGAGACGAGACGTCTCGTCCAGTCGGTTTCGGTCGACGTCAGTGGCGCTGGTAGCGGGCGAGGACCGGATTGCCGTCCTTCTCCAGCCGTTCGCGCAGCTCGTCGGCGTCGATCGCCCCGCTGTAGTACTCCTGGAACGCCGGCGTCGCCACCTTGTCCTTCCACTCGGCATAGCCCCGCACCGACTGCGCCGGTGCCGGCCGCAGCTGCCGCGCCACCGCCGCTCCGGTGGCCCAGCCGTCCTCCGGCGTGTGCAGGGAGGGGTCGGCGAGCGCCGCCGTGCCGGTGGGCAGCATCCAGTCACCCCGCGCGAGGCGGACCATGTTCCGCGGCTGGAGGAAGAAGTCGAGGAAGAGTGCGGCCTCCTTCTTGTGCGGGCTGTCCTCGGCGATCGAGAGCGTCTGCGGACTGACACCCTGCGCGAGGCCGTGCCGCCCCGCCGGGGCGGGCAGGACGATCCACTCGAAGCCCTTGGGGGCCTGCTGGGTGATCTGCTGCCGGTACGAGAACCCGAGCGGGACCATCGCGTACGTACCGCCGAAGAATCCCGGAAGGGTGTCCGAGCCGCCCGAGCCGAGCGTGGACCGCGAGGCCGAGCGGTCGATGCCCACCTGATCGTGGATGGTCCGGGGCACCACCCCGTCGGCCTCGGTGAAGCGGACGGTGACCTTGCCGTCCCCGCCCCGGTGGAACAGCCGCCCGCCGGCCGAGAGGCCCAGGTTGAGACTGACGGAGACCGGCTCCTTGAGCGGCCAGGCGACCGCGTACCTCCCCTTGCCCATGCTCGCCGTCAGGTCCTTGGCGACCTGCCGGAACTCCTCCCAGCTCCACGGCCTCTCCGGAGTCGGGATCCGGACGCCGGAGGAGTCGAGGATCTTCTTGTTCGCCATGATCATGCGCGGTTCCTGGAGGAACGGCACGCCGTAGATCCCCTCGCCGAAGGTGGTCGTCCGCCAGCTGTGCGCGGGGATGTCGGCGCGCAGCCGCGCGGGGAGGAGGCCGGTCAGATCGGCGAGGTAGCCGCCGTAGGCGAAGTCGGCCAGGTCGTCGGAGGCGTCGTGGATGATGTCGGGCGCCTCGCCGCCCTCGAAGGAGGTGAGGAGCTGGTCGTGGACCGAGTCCCAGCTGCCCTGGACGTAGTCGACCTGGATGTCGGGGTGGGCGGCGTTCCACTCCGCCACCAGCTCCTTGTTGGCGTCGACGGATTCCTGCTGCCAGGCCAGGGACTGGAAGCGGAGCCGCACCTTCCCGTCCTCCCGTTCCCCCTCCGAGGCGCAGCCGGTGAGCAGCAGGGCCAGTGCGGCGGCCGCGGCGGTGAACGTACGGATGCGCATCAGGACTTCACCGCCCCGGTGAACATCCCGCCGGTGATCCGCTTCTGGATGACGGCGAAGAGGACGAGGGAGGGGATCGTGGCGAGGAAGGCCGCCGCGGCCAGCGGGCCGAGGTCGGCGACGCCCTCGGCGCCGAGGAAGTGGGTGAGGACGACCGGCAAGGTCTGCTTCTCCGGGGTCTTGAGCAGAACGAGCGCGAAGAAGAACTCGTTCCACGCGGTGACGAAGGCGAAGAGCGCGGTGGCGACGATGCCCGGGGCGAGCAGCGGGGCGGTGACCGAGACGAGGGTCCGGAGCCTGCCCGCGCCGTCGACGGCGGCTGCCTCCTCCAGTTCGGCCGGCACGGCCCGGACGTACCCCACCAGCATCCACAGCGCGAACGGCAGCGACCAGACGACGTACACCATGACCAGCCCGGCCAGGCTGTTGATCAGGTGGAGGTCCTTCAGGACGAGGAAGAGCGGAATGATCACGAGGACGAAGGGGAACGCCTGGCTGACCACGACCCACCCCGTGGCGGCGGTGGTGAGCCGGCTCCGGTGCCGCGCCGTCACATAGGCCATCGGCGTGGCGACGACGACGGCGATGAGAGCGGCGCAGACCGCGGCGACCAGGCTGTTCCCGGCGGCCCGCAGCAGGGACTGTTCGTCGAAGGCCTGCCGGAAGTTGGCGAGGGTGGGGTCCTCGGGGATCCAGGTGGGGTGGAGGGAGGCCAGTTCGGGGGCGGGCTTGAAGGCGGTGGAGACCAGCCAGAGGAACGGGAACGCGAGGAAGACGAGATAGGCGAGGAGCGCGAGGTACTGGCCGATGCGCGCGGGCCTGCTGGTGCGGAGGCTCACCGGTCCTGTTCCCCCTTCAGCCGTCCGACGAGGTAGAGGGCGAGGAGCACCGAGACGACGGCCACCATCACACAGCCCATCGCGGCGGCGTAGCCGAACTGGCCGTAGCGGAACGCCTCTTCGTACGCGAAGAGCATCGGCAGCCGGGTGCGGCCCCCGGGTCCGCCGTTGGTCAGGACGTAGACCAGGGCGAAGGAGTTGAAGTTCCAGATGAAGTTGAGGGCGGTGATGGCGAGGGCGACGGGTCTGAGGGCGGGCCAGGTGACGGTACGGAAGCGGCGCCAGGCGCCCGCGCCGTCCAGTGCGGCGGCCTCGTGGAGTTCGTGCGGGGTGTTCTGGAGCCCGGCGAGCAGGGCGACCGTGGTCTGGGGCATGCCCGCCCACACCCCGACGAGGACGACGGCGGGCAGGGCGGTCGCCGGCCGGGTGAGCCAGTCGCCTCCGTCTCCCAGGCCCAGATCGCGGATCGTCTCGTTGAGGATGCCCGCGTCGGGGTTGTAGACCAGGCGCCACATGATGCCGACGACGACCTCGGGCATGGCCCAGGGGATGATCGCGAGCGCTCGGGCCAGCCAGCGGAAGCGGAGCTTCTGGTCGAGCAGGAGGGCGAGGCCGAGGGCCAGCAGGAACTGCGGGACGGTGACCCCGACGGCCCAGAGAAGGCCGATCCGGAACGACTCCCAGAAGAGCGTGTCGTGGAGCAGGTCCTGGAAGTTGAGGGTGCCCACCCACCGCGTCGGCTGGGTGCGGCCGGACTGGGCGTCGGTGAACGCGAGCGCGATGCCGTAGAGGAGCGGGCCGACGCTCAGGACCAGGATCGGGATGAGGGCCGGCAGCACCAGGAACCAGGCGCCGAAGCCCTGCCTCCGGTCCGGCTCCCTGCCGGCGGTCACCGGTCCGCCGGACCGCTTCGGCGCGATCGCCACACTCACAGATGAGACCCCTTATGAGACGGATACGGCATTCGCGACGTCACAGCGGGCTCCGTCATGGTCCTGACGGGCCGTCGGTTCGTCAAGGTCACCTGCGTCGATGCGAGACTTTGGCTGATTCGCACAGGCATCGGACGGAGACGGAGAGACGCATGGACGAGGCGCGGGCACGGGACATCCTGGCCGCCGCGGGGCTGCCGGCCCGTGAGCGGGAGGCATCGCTGCTCGCGCTGGGCGAGAACGCGGTCTTCGCGGCGGGCGACCTGGTGATCAAGATCGGCCGGGACGCGGAGCTGCTGGCCCGTGCCGAGCGGGAACTGGCGCTCGCCGACTGGCTCGCGGAGTCGGGCGTCCCCGCGGTACGGGCGGCGGAGTCCGCACCCCGCCTGGTGGACGGCCATCCGGTCACCCTCTGGCACCGGCTGCCCGAGGCCGTGCGGCCTGCCGAGCCACGGGACCTGGCACCGCTGCTGCGCCGGGTCCACGCCCTCGCGGAGCCCGTGTCCCTCACCCTCCCCCGGCGCGAGCTGCTCGGCGGGGTGGAACGGTGGCTGCGGCTCGCGGGCGACGCCGTCGACCCGGCCGACGCTGCCTTCCTGCGGGAGCGCCGCGACTCCTTCGCGCCGGCGGCGGCGGCTCTCGCCCCGCGCCTCACCCCCGGCCCGATCCACGGCGACGCGCTGCCCCGCAACGTCCACGTGGGCCCCGACGGCCCGGTCCTGGTCGACCTGGAGACCTTCTCCTCCGACCTGCGCGAGCACGACCTGGTCGTCCTGGCCCTCTCCCGCGACCGCTACGGCCTCGATCCCGCCGCCTACGACGCCTTCACCGAGGCGTACGGCTGGGACGTCCGGGAGTGGGAGGGGTGCGCCGTGCTGCGCGGGGCACGGGAGACCGCGAGCTGCGCCTGGGTGGCCCAGCACGCCCCCGCCAACCCCCAGGCCCTGGCCGAGTTCGAGCGCCGGGTGGCCTCGCTGCGCGACGGCGACCCCGAGGTCCGCTGGTACCCGTTCTGACGGAGCCGCCGAGCGGGGCCCGGTCTTCGGTTCCGCTTCCTCAGCGCGTCACGGGCACCTGCTCCCGCAGGGGCCAGGACGGGTCGACGACCGCCTCGGGGCTGCCCTTGCGGCGCAGGAAGTCCTGGAAGTCCTCCGCCCAGGCGCGGTACCAGCCGATCTGACGCTCATGCAGCTCGGCGGGGGTCAGGGCGGCCACCGACGGGTGCCGCTCGGCTATCGCGACGGCGACCCGCACGGCGGCCAGGGCGTCGGCGGCCGCCTGGTGGGCCGCTTCGAGGACGACGCCGTACTCGCCGCAGACCGCCTCCAGCGTCCGCTTCCCCCGGCGGTACCGGTCGACGGCCCGGTCGATGGTGTACGGGTCGACGACCGGTCCCGTGGCGGCGCCGCCGAGCCGCTCGCCCAGCGAGGGCAGGCCGTGGCGGCGCAGCTCGGCGGAGAGCAGCGTCAGGTCGAAGGCGGCGTTGTACGCGACGACCGGGACGCCCTTGGACCAGTACCCGGTCAGCGTCTCGGCGATCTCGTCGGCGACCTCGCGCACCGGTCGCCCCTCGGCCGCGGCCCGTTCGCTGCTGATGCCGTGGATCGCCGACGCCTGGGCCGGGATGCGGATGCCGGGATCGGCGAGCCAGTCCCGCTGCCGCACCACCCGTCCGCCGTGGACGCCGACGACCGACGCCGTCACGATCCGCGCCTCCAGCGGTTCCGTACCGGTCGTCTCCAGGTCGAAACCGACCAGCTCTTCCCCATGCCAGGCCATCGGGTCCTCCTTACGTGATCTCCCCCGTGGTGCTGAACACCCTCGCACGCGCCACTGACAACGCCTCCTTCGAGGCCGCTCAGGAGACCGGACGGGAGTCGAGCCACACCGACTCGAACTCCTCCCGGTATGTCTCGAACAGTCCGTGGTCCGCGTCCCGGCCGTCCTGCCGTCCGGCCCGCACCACGTTCCGTCCGCCCCCGCGCAGCACGAGCACCGGCGCCTCCATCCCCCGGGCCCGGCGCAGATAGGACTGGACGACGGCGACCCCGTCCGCCCCGTCACCGTCCACGAGGTACGCGGTGAAGCGCGGGGTCTCGTCGAAGACGTGGATCTGGAAGGCCCCGGGGTCGCGCAGCTTCGAGCGGACCCGCCGCATGTGGAGGATGTTCATCTCCACCGAGCGGCTCAGCTCGCCCTTCTTCAGGCCGAGCTCGCGCTCGCGCCGCTTCACGGCGCTGCTGGCCGGGTTGAGGAAGAGGAGCCGTATCCGGCAGCCGGACTCGGCCAGGCGGACGAGCCGCCGCCCGGAGAAGTTCTGCACGAGCAGGTTCAGGCCTATGCCGGTGGCGTCGAGGCGCCGGGCTCCACCGAAGAGGTCCTCGGCCGGCAGCTGCCGCTGGAGCCGGACCCGGTCGGGATGGACGGAGACGACATCGGCGTACCGGTCGCCGACGAGGTCCTCGACCGCGTCGACGGGCAGCCGGTCGGCGGACGGCACGCCCGCCCCGCTCCCGAGGATCTCCAGGAGCCGGGCGGAGGCGCGCTCGGACTGGGCGAGCACGGTGAGCGAGAGGGCACGGTTGCGGGAGACGACGTTGCGCGTCACCTCCAGCTCGTCCAGGGCGAGTTCGACCTCGCGCCGGTCGTCGAAGTACGGCTCGAAGCAGGGCCAGTGCTGCACCACCAGTTCCCGCAGCTGCGGGAGGGTGAGGAAGCTGAGGACGTTGTCGTCGGCGGGGTCGAGGAGGTACCCCTTGCGCCGCGACACCTCCCGGACCGCGACCGCCCGCTGCACCCACTCCTGGCCGGCGGGGCCCGCCGCGGCCACCACCCATTCCTCGCCGTGGACCGGTTCGTACACGGGCCGAAGGACCGCCGCCACGACGGCTCGCAACCGCTGCTCGACGAGATTCAGCCAGATATAGGCGCGTCCGGCCCGCTGGGCGCGGGTGCGCACCTCGCTCCACGCTTCGGCGTCCCAGTCCAGCTCCGCCCCGATCTCCATCGGCCTGGCGACTGACACCGCTCCGGGCGGCACTGCGCCGGGGTCGGGGGAACTCCCCTCGTGACCCGCGTCACCTGGGGGCAGCTCCAGACCTCCCGAGCTCACCCGCGCACCGCCTTCTGCTCCTGGACGCCCGTCTGACCAGTCCGACAAGATCAAGGAAGGGTACTCCGGGAGCGGGAGGCGGTGCAGCAGGATCGTCAGGCTCCTCGCTCAACTCCCCTGGTTCGGAGCGCCGTTCTGGCCGGCGAGATCAGCCGGAGTGAGCGGATTCATAGCGGTTACGTCCCGGGGCGCGAGCTGGAAGCCCTGCCAGTGGACCGGCATCGGCTGCTGGTCCTCGTCCCGGGCGATGTGGTGGAACCCGATGTTGACCCAGACGGCGGGGTCGGTCAGCGTCTCGCCGTCGACCCACTTGTCCACGCTGTCGGGGGCGTTGGTGCCGCACGGCAGGATGTTGTTGCTGGCGAACTGCTCGCAGGCGCGGCTCTGGGTGAAGTAGATGTCGTGCCGGGTGAAGCCCCGGCCGGCATGGGTGTTGGAGGGCCCGGGCACGATCTCGTACGAGCGGGCGTGGCCGTCCTTGTTCTTGCCGTTCGCGCTGACCACCCGCCACCAGCGCATGTTCTTCGCGTCCCCGGCGAGTTCCCTGGTGACCGGGGTGCGGGTCGTCTTCACGGTCGGGCCGCCGCCCTGGGGGCCCGGCGCGGTGACCTTGGAGTCGTACTGCTCGATCCGGTCCCTGACGCTGCCGTCCAGGCCGAAGTCGAGGCGCCAGAAGACGTTGTGCGCGTGGCTGGTGGCGTAGGCGCGGGAGCCCGCCCCGATGGGCCATCCCCGGCCGTCGGTGGCGTTGTAGTCGAAGGGCGAGAGGCTGCCGGTGGCGCCGACGTTGGCGGCGATCGTTCCGTCGGAGGAGAAGCGCCATTCGGTGATGTATTCGTACCAGGCGACCTTGTTCACGGTGTAGACGAGCAGGTCCTTGCCCTGGGACTGCCAGACCTTGGTGCCCTCGTCGTTGGCCATGCGGTACGCGTGGCCACGGGCCCGGGTGGTGGTGCACAGTCCGTTGACCTTGCCGACTTCGGGCACCTTCACGCTGGTGAGGGTGCCGCCGGGGCACTCGGCGGGCTTCAGGTTCTGCAGGCCCCAGCCGAACCCGGCACCGGTGAGGTCGTCGTACTCGGCGTTGCCGTCGTCGTACGGCACGTGGATCTGGGCGAGCTTCGCGCTGGTGAGCACGCGGATGGGGGCGCTCGCGCTCTTGGGCTGGTAGGTCACCTTGTCCAGGACGAGGCCGGAGTCGGTGTCGTAGCGCCAGCACATGCGCCAGGTGGTGCCGCCGTCGAGCTTCTGCTCGATGCGGTGGGCGGCGGAGCAGTCGGGCCGGGGCGGGGCGGGAGCGGCGGTGGCGGGCGTCGCGGGGCCGGCGGCGGCCGTGGCGGTGGCGAGCAGGCCGGCCACGGCGAGCGCGGCGCCGTGCCTGCGGGCGCGCGAGAGCGAAGGGGTGGGCATGTGGACGAACTCCCTCGTACGGAAGTGCGGAATGCGGACAGACGCGCGGGTGGTCGGCCCGCGCGGGACGGGCCCCGGGCCGAGGAGAGCGGCCGACGACGGTCGGCGGGCGCCACGGCGGGGGCCGGGTCGGGCCGAGCCGGTTCGGGTCAGGCCATAGGTCAGGTCTTGTCAGGTCAGGTCGGATCCGAACGGGTCGGTCCGTGATGCCGGCGTCGGTGGCGGTGCGGGTCGGACCCGCGCGCGTGGGATCCGTTCAGGTCCCGTCGGGGCGGGCGGGAGCCGAGCCGGTCGGGTCGGGGCGGCGCGATCAGCCGACGCGGGTCACGGTCCTGGCGCTGAGGTCGACGACGAGGTTCCGCGTGTCGATCCAGGACCCGTTGTGGATCTTGGTGACCAGGCGGACGCACCGGTGTCCGCCGCAGGCGGCCAGCTGCGCGGGTACCTTCGCCTCGCGGTAGGGGCGGTAGACGTCGCCGTTGAACCAGAGCTGGTCGGCCGAGGTCAGGGCCTTGCCGGTGGCGTCCTTGTAATCCTCGCGGACACCCTTGCCCAGCGGGCTCCTCAGGATGAGCTCCAGGGCCTCGCGCAGCTCCTCGGGATGGGCCGAGGGCTGCACGCCGCGCTGGGCGGCGGCGCTCTCGACCTTCCCCGTGGCGAGGTTGACGGTCCGGGTGATCAGCTCGTCGCGTTCGTAGTCGTAGAACCGCACCTCCGCCCGGCGCGGCGCGGCGGGGTCGTCGGCCTCCTCCGGGCGCGGGTCGGCCAGCTCGGTGCCCAGGTGCTGCGGTCCTCGCGCCCCCTCGACGTCGCGCCGCGCGGCCCGGGCCGGCGGGGTCAGTGCCAGCGCCTCCGCCCGCTTCAGCTCGTCGTCGGTGAGCGGGTCGGTGCCCACGCCCTTCTCCCCCTCGGGCGGCGCGACCGCCAGGGTCGCCGGCTCCGGCGCGGTCCCCGCGGACGCGTCCGCGCCGGCTTCCCCGGCCCCGGAGGCCCCCTCGGATCCGGTGCCGCGCGCACCGGACACCCCGGCCCTCGGCGTGTCGTCGGCGCCCGCCGTTCCGGGCAGCGTGATCCCGACCATGACGGCGGTTCCCGTCACCGCCAGGGCCGTGCCCGCCACCATCTTCCCCAGATGGCGGCGCACTGATTCGTACACACTTCCCCCTCTGTTCCCCCACGTGCATGCGGTCACCCGGTAGGACGGGTCGAAGTCCTAGGAGGTTGCCCCTCTTTGAGGCAGCATTTGGCCGGAGTGCACCCCCACCCCCGGATCAGGATGGAAGAGTCTTATCTATGCAGGTCTGGCCGGGACAGGCGTATCCCCTGGGCGCCACCTACGACGGCGCCGGAACGAACTTCGCGGTCTTCTCGGAGACCGCCGACAGAATCGAGCTGTGTCTGATCCATGACGACGGGTCGGAGACGGCCGTCGAGCTGCGCGAGACGGACGCCTTCGTCCGCCACGCCTATCTGCCGGGCGTGATGCCCGGACAGCGCTACGGATTCCGGGTCCACGGTCCGTACGCGCCGGAGCACGGGCAGCGCTGCAACGCGGCGAAGCTGCTCCTGGACCCTTACGCCCGGGCGGTCTCGGGCTCCGTCGACTGGGGCGAGGCGGTGTACGGCTACCACTTCGGGCGGCCGGACTCCCGCAACGACCTCGACTCGGCGCCCCACACGATGACCTCGGTCGTGGTCAATCCGTACTTCGACTGGGGCGACGACCGGCGCCCGAGGACCGACTACCACCGCACGGTGATCTACGAGGCCCATGTGAAGGGCCTGACGATGCTCCACCCGGAGCTTCCCGAGGAACTGCGCGGCACGTACGCGGGTCTCGCCCACCCGTCGGTGATCGGTCACCTCAAGGAACTGGGCGTCACGGCGCTGGAGCTGATGCCGGTCCACCAGTTCGTCAACGACCACCGGCTGGTGGACGCGGGTCTGTCGAACTACTGGGGCTACAACACCATCGGCTTCTTCGCCCCGCACAACGCCTACGCCTCCTGGGGCGACCGGGGCCAGCAGGTCCTGGAGTTCAAGTCGGCGGTCAAGGCGCTGCACCAGGCCGGGATCGAGGTCATCCTCGACGTGGTCTACAACCACACCGCGGAGGGCAACCACCTGGGGCCGACGCTCTCCTTCCGGGGTCTGGACAACCCCTCCTACTACCGTCTCGTGGACGACGCGCCCCAGCACTACTTCGACACCACGGGCACCGGGAACTCGCTGCTCATGCGGTCCCCGCACGTCCTCCAGATGATCATGGACAGTCTGCGGTACTGGGTGACGGAGATGCACGTCGACGGCTTCCGCTTCGACCTGGCGGCGACCCTCGCCCGCCAGTTCCACGAGGTGGACCGGCTGTCGTCCTTCTTCGACCTGGTGCAACAGGATCCGGTGGTCAGCCAGGTGAAGCTGATCGCCGAGCCCTGGGACGTGGGCGAGGGCGGCTATCAGGTCGGCAACTTCCCGCCCCTGTGGACCGAGTGGAACGGCAAGTACCGCGACTGCGTCCGGGACCTGTGGCGGGGCGAGCCGCGCACGCTCGCCGAGTTCGCGTCCCGGCTCACCGGGTCGTCCGATCTCTACCAGGACGACGGCCGGCGCCCGCTCGCCTCGGTGAACTTCGTGACGTGCCACGACGGGTTCACCCTGCGCGACCTGGTGTCGTACGACGGGAAGCACAACGAGTCGAACGGCGAGGGCAACCGGGACGGGGAGAGCCACAACCGGTCCTGGAACTGCGGCGCCGAGGGCGACACGGACGACATCGGCATCCGGGAGCTGCGTGCCCGCCAGATGCGCAACTTCCTGGCGACGCTCATGCTGTCGCAGGGCGTGCCGATGCTCAGCCACGGCGACGAGTTCGGGCGGACCCAGGGCGGCAACAACAACGCCTACTGCCAGGACAACGAGGTGTCGTGGGTCCGCTGGCCGGAGCCGGGCGCCGAGGAGGAGGGCACCCTGCTCGAGTTCACCCGGGCGATGGTGCGGCTGCGGCGGGACCACCCGGTCTTCCGGCGCCGGCGCTTCTTCCACGGGCGGCCGGTGGAGGGCACGCACGACGAGTTGACCGACATCGCCTGGTTCACGCCGGAGGGCGTGGAGATGACCTCGCGGGACTGGCAGGCGGCGCACGCCCAGGCGCTGACGGTCTTCCTGAACGGCAACGCCATCTCAGAGCCGGGGCTCCAGGGTGAGCGGATCGCCGACGACTCCTTCCTGCTGATGTTCAACGCGTCGTCGCAGGAGCTGGAGTTCGAGGTCCCGGTCAACCACGGCCAGACCTGGCGTGTCGTGGTCGACACCTCCCACCCCGAGGGCATCCCGCCCCAGGAGGGCCCCAAGGTGGCGGCGGGCGAACGGGTGACGCTGGCACCGCTCAGCCTGACGGTGCTGCTGCGCCCGGCATAGAGGTCCGAGCCGGAGGACGGTACGCGGGGCGGGACGGTCCACCGGGCCGCCCCGCCCCGTTCTCGCGGGGTGGACTGGTCCGGGGCCCCCGCCGCCTCCGCCCTGGCAGCGTCCGGCCGCATGACACCCGCCCACCCCGGCCGCCGTGTCGGTCAGGCGTCCGCCCGTGCCGACGGGAGGCGGATGCGGACCGCCCAGGAGAGCACGGCGCACAGCACCGCCGCCGCCACGCCCACCGCGAAGGCGGCGGGGGCGCCGTGACCGTCCGCGAGGCCGCCCGACACGGCGAGGGCGAGGGCCTGGCCGCCCACGATCCCGCTGGTCAGAAAGGCCATGGACTCGGCGAGCCGTGCGGCCGGCACCGTCCGCTCGGTCAGTGCGAAGACGGTGATGAGGTGGGGCGCGAAGGCCGCTCCGAGGACGATCACGACCGCGTACAGCGCGCCGAGCGAGTCGACGACGACGAGCGGCACGGAGAGCACGACGAGGGCGGCGGTGGAGACGCGCCAGCGGACGGCCGGCCCGATCCCGGCCGGGACGGCCGCCATCGACAGGCCGACGGCCGCGCTCATCACGCCCATCGCGGCATAGACGAGCCCGGCCTGCTCCGGTGCGCCCAGCTTCTCGGTGAGGGCGGTGATCCCGGCCTGCGAGGCTCCGAACATCGCGCCCTGGAGCGCCATCGTGACCCGAAGGGCGTAAGCCGCCCCCGACAGCCTCCCCCGTCGGGCGACGCCCGTACGGGTGGTGCGGGACGCGGCTCTTCCGGCCGCCGGGCCGTCGAGAGCCGGGCCGTCCGCACCCGGCACGCCGCCGGCGCCGGCACCTGCTTCCCTCCCGGCCCCGACTCCGCGCCCGGCCGGCGCCGTGGCGGCACCCGCCCCGACCGACCCGGACTCCGGCACCTCCACCGCCCGGGCCTCCTGCACCTCCACCGCCCCGGATTCCGGCACCTCCAGCGTCCGCGACCCCGGCGCCCCGACCGGTGGCCGGCCCGGCGCCGCGACCGACCCGGACTCCGGGCTCCGGGCTGACCGCCGCTCCGGCGCCGCGGCCGCCCGCGCCGAGGGATGCAGGGCGAAGGCCGTGCCGCAGGTCGCCAGCAGGGCGGCGGCGAGCAGCAGCGCGGCCGCCGGGTGGGCGAGGGCCGCGGCCACGCCGACCAGGGCGGGCCCGAGCACGAAGGAGACCTCGTCCAGGGTGCCCTCGAAGGACAGCACCGTCGCCACCCCCCGGTCGTCCGCCCCGCCGCGCCGGACCAGCGCCACCGAGCGGGTCCGGGCCAGCGGACCGACCTGCGGGACGCTCGCCCCGGCGAGCGCGCCGAGGAGCATCAGCCAGCCGGTCGCCGCCTGGGCGAGTGCCGCGGCCACCAGCGCGGTGACGAGCACCGCGTTGGCGAGGGAGGCGGTGAGGACGACCCCGCGCTGTCCCCGCCGGTCGGCGAGCCTGCCGACGACCGGTCCGGCGACCGTCTGCCCGGCCGCGAGCGCTCCGCCCGCGAGTCCCGCCGTCGTCAGGGAGCCGCTCGTCTCGGCGACGAGGAGGAGACTGCCGAGCTGGCACATCGCGGTGGGCAGTCTGCCGAGGAACGAGACGGCCGGAAGGGCCGGTCCGAGCACCGACAGGGTGTCGCGATACAGACGCAGCATCACGCGAACGTAACGCGATGCACTCGAACGGGCGCATGGGGCGATGACACAGAAGCCGCCCAACGGGGTACGTACGTTCGCATGACGCCCTCGACCACGCCCACCGCCACCTACCGGCTCCAGCTCCAGCCGGAGTTCCCGTTCGCGGCCGCCGAGCGTGCCGTCCCGCACCTGGCCGGCCTCGGGGTCTCCCACGTCCATCTCTCGCCCGTCCTGGAGGCCGTGCCCGGCTCCACGCACGGGTACGACGTCACCGACCACCGCGCCGTCCGCGCCGAGCTCGGTGGCGAGGACGGTCTGCGCTCCCTCGCGTCGACCGCCCGGGCCCACGGCCTCGGCGTCGTCGTCGACCTGGTGCCCAACCACATGGCCGCCGATCCCCGGTACAACCACGCCCTGCGCGAGGTGCTGCGCGAGGGCCCCGACTCCCCGTACGCCCGCTGGTTCGACATCGACTGGCAGGCGGAGGACGGCCGCGTCCTGCTGCCCGTGCTGCCGGGCCGGCTGTCCGAGGTGCGGGACCGGATGCGGGTGGAGGACGGCACGCTCCGCCTGGACGAGCAGGAGTTCCCGCTCCGTGCCGGCACCGAGGACCTCCCGCTCGCCGAACTGCTCGACGCCCAGTGGTACCGCCTGGCCTGGTGGCGACTGGCCCGCACGGAGCTCAACTACCGCCGCTTCTTCACCATCTCCGACCTGATCGGGGTGCGCGTCGAGGACCCCGAGGTCTTCGACGCCACCCACGCCACGATCGTGCGGCTGGTACGGGACGGGGTGATCGACGGCCTGCGGATCGACCACCCCGACGGGCTCGCCGACCCCCAGGGCTATCTGGAGCGGCTGCGGGACGCGACCGGCGGCCGGTGCTGGACGGTCGTCGAGAAGATCCTCACCGGCACGGAGCCCCTGCCCGCCGACTGGCCCGTCGCCGGGACCACCGGCTACGACGCCCTGCGGCAGGTGGACGGCGTCTTCGTCGACCCGGTCGGCGCCGACGAACTCCTCGACGTGTACCGCGAGTTCGCCGGGCGCGCCGGGGACAGGGGCGGCTGTTGGGAGGCGACGGCGCGCCGGGCCGCGTACAAGGTGGTGACCCACGAGCTGGTGGCGGAGACGGCCGCCCTGACGCGGATCGCGGGCCGTGTCTGCGCGGCTGACCCCGGACTGCGGGACCACGCGCCCTGGGCGCTGACGACGGCGATCCGTGAACTCCTGGTGCGGGTCCCGGTCTACCGCACGTACCGGACCGGCGGCGAGGAGGTCCTCACCGAGGACGCGGCCCGGGGCGCCAAGGCCGCGTTCGCGGTGGCCGAGGAGGCCGAGGCGGTCGACACCGTGCGGGCCCTCGCGCTCGGGCTGCTCGGGGACGGTCCGGAACACCGCGCCTTCCGGGCCCGGTTCGCCCAGACGTCGTCGGCGCTGCGCGCCAAGTCCGTGGAGGACACGGCCTTCTACCGCTACACCCCGCTGCTCTCGGCGAACGAAGTGGGCGGGGACCCCGGCCGCCCGGCGGTCACGCCCGAGGAGTTCCACGCGTACGCGTCGCGGATCGCCCGGGACTGGCCGGCCACCGGCACGGTGCTGACCACCCACGACACCAAGCGGAGCGCGGACGTCCGGGCGGGCATCTCGGTGCTCGCCCAGTGCCCGTCGGTGTGGGCCTCGCTGCTCGAGGAGGTGGCGGGGGTGCCGGCGCCCGATCCGCACCTCGCGTGGACGGCGTGGCAGACCGCGTTCGGGTTCGGCACGCCCGACGCCGGACGGCTCGGACCCGCCGTGCTGAAGTCCGTGCGGGAGGCGGGTCTGCACACCAGCTGGACGGAGCCCGATCCGGTCTACGAACGGGCGGTGGCGGAGTTCGTGGCGGCGGGCCCCGGCCGCATTCCGCTGCGCTCGGCCTCGGAGGCGGCGTTCGCCCTGGAGCCGCACATCCGGGCGCAGATGCTCGGTGCGGCGCTCGTGCAGCTGACGATGCCGGGGGTGCCGGAGCTGTACCAGGGGACGGAGCGGGAGTACCGGGCCCTGGTCGATCCGGACAACCGCCGACCGTTCGCGGTCGGTCCCGACGACGACAAGACGGCCCTGGTCAGGGCGGTGCTCAGGCTCCGCAGGGAGCGCCCGGAGGTCTTCGGCGCGCCGGAGAGCTACCTTCCGCTGGCCGCGTCCGGCCCGGCGGCCTCGCACTGCCTGGCCTTCGCCCGCTCGGGCCAGGTCGTCACGGCCGTCACACGGCTCTCCCTGCGCCTGGCGGAGGCGGGCGGCTGGCAGGACACGGAGCTGGTGCTTCCCGAGGGCCGGTGGGGCGATCTGCTGGACGGGGTACGGGAGTTCACGGGCGGCCCGGACACGGAGGTCAAGCTGGCGGAACTCTTCGACGAGCGTCCGGTGGCGCTGCTCGGCCGCCTGCCGGGGTGACGGGAGGGCCGAGGGGCGGGGCGCGCCGTCGGCAGCGCGCCCCGCGCCGCCGCGCGGTCAGCCGCGGGGGCGGACGAAGAGGTTGCGGGGGCCGCGGGTGACGAGGCCGGTGTGTTCGGGGCGGAATCCGTCGGCGAGGCGGATCCGGGGCATCGTCTCGAACAGGGCGCGCAGCGCGTACTCCGCCTCGAAGCCGGCCAGGAGGACGGCGGGGCAGCCGCCGTAGCCGTAGGTGAGCTGGCCGGGATCGTCGCGGAACGGGTCGAAGCGGTCGGGGGCGCGGAACCGCTCGGGGTCCCGCCCGGCGGAGCCGACCAGCAGGGCCACGGGTGCGCCCTCGGGGAGGGTGCCGCCGCTGACCGGCACCTGGGCGCTGGTGCGGCGTACGGCGATCTGCACGGGCGGGTCGCGGCGCAGCGACTCGGTCCAGGCGCGGGCGATCAGGTCCGAGGGCGCGTCGCGGAGCGCGGCCACCTGGTCGGGGTCGGCGAGGACGTTGGCGAGGAAGGAGGCCAGGGCCTTCTCTCGTATCGCGATCTGCGCGGTGCACTGGCCGGCGAGTGCGGAGGCGGCGCGGCCGCGGACCAGGCGCATCATGTCCCGGTAGGGCACGCCGGTGGCGGCGGCCACGGTGCCGGCGGGAAGCCAGTGGCAGTAGTCGGCGACGAGATCGGCCCGGGGAAGGTCGGCGAGACGGCGCGCGAGGACGTGTGCCGTGCGTTCGGCGACGGTCCGCAGCTCCGCCGCGTCGACGTCGACATGGCTCTCGGCACAGGGCGGGTCGCCCGGGCGGTGGCCGTGGGTGAACCGGGCGTCGGTGAGCGCGCAGGCCACGTCGGCGAACCGGCTGAGTACCCAGGCGCGCAGCAGCGGGTCGAAGGTGAGCGGGAACTCCTTCCGGAGCACCCGGTGTACCCGGTGCGGGTCCCGGCTCGCGCCGGGGGCCAGAGGGCTCGGCGCGACGGTACGGGCGAGGGGCGCGGGGCCCTGGGACCGGGTGGCGGCCGGGGCCATGGGCGGCACCTCCGCCCAGCTGTCCTGTCGTATGGCCGGGTTCGACGTCTCGCGCATCGCGCCCCCTGTCGGTTCCGCTGTGGGTGACCGCGGCCGACGGTGCGGGCGCGTCTCCCCACCTCACCACCGGGGGCGGCCCGCCGCAGTCGGCGCTCCGCCGAACGGGTGACCCCGAGCGCCCGCGGACGGGGCCCGGAAAGCCGCTGCCGGTCGCCCGCCGGCGGAAGCCCGGCACACGGCCCCGGCACCGCGCGCCCGCCGAGGGCTCCCGGGGGCCGGGCCCCGCGCCGCACCCATGAGGGGGGCGCCCCGGCCCCGCACCCGCGAAGGGAAGCGGCCGGCACCGCGTGGGGGCGGCCCGGCCCCGCGCGGGGGCCGGGCCTCGCCCGGCGGCTCGCCGACAGGAGGGCGGGCCGACAGGAGGGCGGGCGGGCGGTTCAGCGCACGGAGAGCCGGAAGGACATCTGCCCGAACCCGACCATGTCTCCCGCCCGCACCACCACGGCACCGGTCACCCGGCGCCCGTTGACGGTCGTGCCGTTGGTCGAGCCGAGGTCGCGCAGCACCCAGAGCTCCCCCTGGAGGGACAGCTCGGCGTGGGCGCGGGAGACCGTCTCGTGGCTGAGCCGCAGTCCGTTCACCGGGTCGCGGCCGATCCGCAGCGGATAGGGCCCCGGTGCCGGCAGGAGCAGCTTCGGCAGCCGCTCGGCCTGCCAGGCCCGTCCGACCTTGGCCGTGAACGCGGACATCTTCTCGACCGCGCCCACCACCCGCCGGGTCCAGCCCGACTCCGTCTGCAAGTCGGCTGTCAGGAGGGCGAGTTCGTCGGGACGGCGCGCTGCGAGCGCGCGCTCCATCCGGAAGAGGAAGGTGTCGTGCGAGAGCCGGCCCTGCGCGGCACCCTCCCGGAGCAGCACCAGCGCACGGTCCCGCTCGGCGTCGGAGAGCCGCGCGGAGTGCGTGGGGAACTCGAAAGGCGTCGTCACACTCGTGATTGTCGGTCCGAGGAGCCCGGAGTGTCCAGAAGGGGCCCGCACGACAAAGCCGTACCGGCCCGGCGAAGAGCGCTGATACGGTCTGCGGACTCGACTCCCAGGGGGAACCAGGACGTGCCCACGTCTTCGCACTCGACGTCCGACGCGACGTCCCACCCGACGTCCGACACGGCGTCCCACCCGACGTCCGACACAACCTCCCGGCCGGTGTCGGGTGCGGCGCCCCGGCCCGCCGGACCGGCCTCTTCCCGCGCCACCGCCGGTGTGACCCTGCGCCCCCTCTCCGGACCGGAGGAGCTGGCCCTGTTCTGCCGGCTGACCTACGTCCTCGACCACGAGTTGGAGGACGACCTCGCCACCGGCCGCCGCGTGCCGCGGTGGATGTGGGTGGCCCTGCGCGGCGACCGGGTCCTCGCCAGGATCGCGTGGTGGACCAACAAGGAGGGCGGCGAGCCGCTCGCCCTCGACTTCTACGACCTCGACCCCGAGCTGCCCGCCGACGAGAGCGCCGAGATCGGGCTGCGGCTCCTGGAGACGGCGACCGCGGCCGTCGTGCCCGCGGGCGCGGAACGCCCCGAGTACGGACGGTTCCTGCCGCCGGACTGGCACGACGTCCCCGAGACGCGCGCCCGGCTGGAGACGCTCTTCGGCGCCCTGGAGCGGGCGGGCGCCCGCCCGCTGGTCGAGCGGCTGCGCCTCGAGTGGCGCCCCGGGACCGCCGTACCGGAGCCGGGGGGACGTCTGGAGTTCCGGCCGGTGAAGGACCGCGAGGACCTCGTGACCCTGATGGCGCCGGTGCTGGAGGGAACGCTCGACGCCCATGGAAACGCCGACCTGGCGTCGGGCCTGACGGCGCGCGAGGCGGCGGAGAAGCACTACGACGAGGAGTTCGCGCACTACGCCTCACCACGGGAGTGGTGGCGGGTCGCGCGGCTGCCGGAGACCGGTGAGCCGGTGGGGTTCGTCATCCCGGCGCGGAACAACTACCACCACACCATCGCCTACATCGGCGTGCTCCCCGCTTACCGCGGCAAGGGCTTCATCGACGACATCCTCGCCGAAGGCACCCGCGTCCTGGCCGGGGAGAACGTGCCCCGTATCCGTGCCGCGACCGATCTCGCGAACGTCCCGATGGCGAACGCGTTCGCCCGAGCGGGTTACATCACCTTCGAGCGGGCGATCAACTACGTGTGGGACGCGCCGGGCGGTACCGACTCCTGACTGCCAGGATGGTCCCCGGTAGTCGTTGGTCCGTCGACGAGGGGATCGGCCAGTGCTGTTCGAGGTGTGGGCCCCGCAGGCCCGTGAACGGGTCACGCTGGAACTGAACGGCGCCGAGCACGCCCTGGAGAGGGATGCCGAGCGGGACGGCTGGTGGACGGGGGTGGCGGAGGCCGCCGACGGTGACCGCTACGGCTACGCCGTGGACGGCGGGCCGCTGCTCCCCGACCCCCGCTCCCGCCGCCAGCCGGAGGGGCCGGACGGCCGCAGCGCGGTCGTCGACCACGACACGTACACCTGGCGCCACGCCTCCCCGGGGCTGCGGCTGCGCGCCGCGGTGCTGTACGAGCTGCACGTCGGGACCTTCACCCCCGAGGGCACCCTGGACGCGGCGGCGGAGCGGCTCGGGGAGCTGGCGGGCCTCGGCATCACCCATGTGGAGCTGATGCCGCTGTGCCCTTTCCCGGGCCGCTGGGGCTGGGGGTACGACGGCGTCTCGCTGTGGGCGGTCCACGAGCCGTACGGCGGGCCGGAGGCCCTCAAGCGCTTCGTCGACGCGGCGCACGGGCTCGGGATGGGGGTGGTGCTGGACGTCGTCCACAATCACCTGGGCCCCTCCGGGAACCACCTGCCCTCCTTCGGGCCGTACTTCACCGACACCCACCACACGCCGTGGGGCGCCGCGGTGAACCTGGACGCGCCCGGCTCGGACGAGGTCCGCGCGTATCTGATCGGCAGCGCACTCGCCTGGCTGCGGGACTACCGGATCGACGGCCTCCGTCTCGACGCGGTGCACGCGCTCGCGGACACCCGGGCGCTTCCGTTCCTGGAGGAGCTGTCGGAGGCGGTGGACGAACTGGCCAGGGAGCAGGGCCGGCCGCACTTCCTGATCGCCGAGTCGGACCTCGCCGACCCGCGCATGACCACGCCCCGCACGATGGGCGGACTCGGCGTCCACGCCCAGTGGAACGACGACTTCCACCACGCGCTGCACACCGCGCTCACCGGGGAGTCCCAGGGGTACTACGCCGACTTCGCGCGCGCCCCGCTGGCGGCGCTGGCCAAGACCCTCACGCACGTCTTCTTCCACGACGGCACCTTCTCCACCTTCCGGGGCCGCCGCCACGGGCGGCCGGTGGACCGGGCCCGTACGCCCGCGCAGCGGTTCCTCGGCTACGCCCAGACCCACGACCAGATCGGCAACCGGGCGACCGGCGACCGCCTGTCGGCGACCCTCTCCCCCGGCCTGCTGGCCTGCGCGGCGACGCTGGTCCTCACCGGCCCCTCGGTGCCGATGCTCTTCATGGGCGAGGAGTGGGGGGCGGGCACGCCCTGGCAGTACTTCACCGACCACACCGACCCGGAGCTGGCCGAGGCCGTACGGCAGGGCCGGCGGCGCGAGTTCGCGGCGCACGGCTGGTCGGAGGAGGACATTCCCGACCCGCAGGACCCGGCGACCCGGGACCGGTCGGTCCTGGACCGCTCGGAGCGCGAGCGGGCACCGCACAACCGGCTCCTCGCCTGGCACCGCGAGCTGATCGCCCTGCGCCGCACCCTCCCCGACCTCACCGATCCGGACCTCGCGGCGGTCCGGGTGGCCTACGACGAGGAGGGCCGCTGGCTGGCGTTCCGGCGCGGGGTGCTCCGCGTCGCGGCCAACCTGGGCAAGGAGACGGCGGAGATCCCCCTGGGGTCGAACGGCCGCGACCGGGTCGTCGCGGCCTGGGAACCGGTCGAGGCCCCGGGCCGGGACGGGGCGCTGCTGCTGCCGGCCGAGTCCGCGGTGATCCTCGTCGACGGCTAGGGCGTGTTTCGAAGGTCCCGTCTGCCCCGCGACGCCTGGCACGCACGCTCGCCGCGTTGTCGGGATCGTCCATGTACGTCCCGTACGAGGGCGGCCCTCCGCCGTGCGATCGCACGCACCGGACGCCGCGGGGCCCGCCCTTCGGGCGGACGGCGCCACTTTCCGAACACGCCCTAGCCGCTGACGCTCCGGATCAGTGAAGCGGCCGTCCGGGCCCCGTTCCTCGTCACGCGTCGCGGCCCGTCGTCGCCGACGGGCCGCGGCCGGTCAGCGTCCGTCCTTGTCCCTGCGTTTGTCCCTGCCCGTGTCCGGGCCCTGGGCGATGAGGCGTTCGAGCAGGTCCTGGAAGTCGTCACCCACGACGATGCGCAGGTCGCCGTCGTCTCCGTCCCGTTCGCTTAGCTGGGTGAGCGTGCCGTCCCGCCACCAGAAGACGTACGGGCTGATGGCGCCGGGCGTGTCCTCGTAGCCGGAGGCGGCGAAGGAGGCCATCGCGCCGAGCGCGGCGACGATGGTGGTGTCGCGGATGGGATGGAAGGCGAGCTGGTGGCGGAACGGCATCGCGACCAGTGCCCCGTGGTCCGTGAGCGGCCGGCCGGTGACGCGCCGGACGACCGCGTCCAGGTCGAGGACGCGGCTGGCGGTGTAGAAGGAGTCGCCGAGGACCACCTCGAAGCACATGCCGTCGGCGTCCCGGACCGTCTCGTGTCCTTCGACCGGCAGTCCGCGCAGATTGCTCAGGGCCCGGTCGCGCAGGCGCTGGACGTCGCCGAGCGGCTCCAGGGCCTCGTCGGTGAGCATCATGACGCTCTCCGGCAGGTCGAGGGCGAGGATCTCGTACAGTCCCGGCGCGACGGTCCTGGCGTAGCCGAAGGCCCCCGGGTCGATGCCGTCGCCGCTGACCACCCGCGGGTAGAGCTGGGCGCGGATCTGTTCGG
This sequence comes from Streptomyces sp. NPDC053755, assembly GCF_040677675.1. Classification (NCBI taxonomy): domain Bacteria; kingdom Bacillati; phylum Actinomycetota; class Actinomycetes; order Kitasatosporales; family Streptomycetaceae; genus Streptomyces; species Streptomyces sp. NPDC053755. The sequence continues at coordinate 87,791 of NZ_JBFASK010000027.1, forward strand.
GCGGGAGGGTGTCGAGCGCGGAGGGGCCGTCCATGGTGCGCAGGACGAGGCGGACGTGGCGGCGGATGAGGTCCGGCCAGACGCGCGGCCCGCGCCGGTCGTTGTGGCAGACCGCCGCCAGATTGCCCAGGCCGAACTGCCGGCCGCCGTCGTCGCTCACCAGGTCGGCGTAGACGGTGACTTCGAGCCCGAGTTCGGCGAACGCCTCGCGGACCTGGCCGCGGAACAGCGCGCCCTCACGTTCGGAGAAGTAGGAGAACTCGGGGTCCCTGGGGATCTCGTCGCCGTCCCGTCGGGGTCCTCGCCGGAACAAACCCACGTGCGCCGCCTTCCGTTGCCGTCCGGTCCGTGCCGTCCGGTCCAGCCTAGATGCGTCGTGTGGATCAGGAGGGCGGTCCCCGGGTCAACTGTGCCCTTGCGCACACTGTTTCGGCACCGGCGCGGCGAGCAGGGCGGTGGGCCCGCGGCGGAGATCACGGTCCTGCCCCGCCTCCCGCTCTCCACCGCTGCTGGGGTAATGTCCACGACACGCGCAGGGGGAGGGCCGTCGCCCACTCGAGTACGCGGCATCCCCGTGGACCGGCCTGCGCGGCATCCGTCTCCGTCGGACAGGGACAAGCCCACTGTGACCACTGACCGGTCGTGCGTGTTGATCCGGCATCGTGCCGAGGATGCCTCGGAGGGTGCCCGGCGCCCCGTCGTCTTCCTGGACCGCGACGGCGTCCTCATCGAGAACCGTGACGCCCACGTCCGCAGGCCCTCCGATGTCGCCCTGATCCCGGGGGCGGTCGAGGCCGTGCGGCTTCTGAGCCGGAGCCGGGACGTGGTCATCGTGACCAACCAGGCGGTGATCGAGCGGGACTTGGCGCCGGCGGAGGAGATCCTGGCCATCCACCGGTCGGTCGTCGACCGGTTCGAGGCCGCGGGCGCGAGCATCCTGGGGTCGGTCATCTGCCCGCACGCTCCGGCCGGCCGGTGCGCGTGCCGGAAGCCAGAGCCGGGGATGCTCCTCGCGGCCTCACGGGCCTGGGGGTGCCGTCCGGAGGGCGGTTGGATGGTCGGGGACGCGATCACCGACATCCAGGCGGGGGCCGCCGCGGGGTGCAGGACCATGCTCGTCCGCACCGGCCGGGGAGCCGCCCACGAGGACAGGACCCGCCAGGCGTACCCGGGTTGTGTGGTCGCGCCCTCCCTGTCCCTCGGGGCCGACCGGCTGCTCGCCTGAAGCGGCTTCCGGCGGGTACGGGCATCGAGGCCGGCCCGCCGGGGAACGGTGATTGACTGACCGTGGTGATGATCGGACTGGAGGAGAGGGACACGATGACCCAGCGGGCTCTGGTGACCGGCGCGGCGGGTTCCATAGGCGAGGCCGTCGTCGGCGAACTCGTGGACCGGGGCTTCGAGGTGGACGCGTGGGACCTCGTCGAGCCGCGCGACCGTCCCGGGGTCACCCCCGTCGGCGTCGATCTGCGGCAGCCGGTGGATCCCGCGCTGGTACGGGACTACCGCCTGGTCGTCCATCTGGCGTCGGTCACGGAGAACCGTGACGACCGGTCGAGCCTTCTCGACCACCTCCACTCCCTCGCCATGACCGCGCACCTCCTCGACGCGCTCGGCGAGCGCGTTCCGGGAGCGGTCGTGACGACGTCGAGCCAGCTGGTGTACGAGGCAGGGACGCAGCATCCGGACGAGCGGGCACCGGTGGCGGCCACGACCGGCTTCGCCGCCGCCAAGATCGCCTCGGAGGCGTTCCTCGAGGCCTACGGGCAGCGCAGCGGCGTCCCGACCGCCGTGTTCCGGCTCGCCAACATCGTCGGGCCCGCCACCCGCCGGGGCGTCGTCCACGACTTCGTGCGACGGGCCGGGGAGGCCGCCGCCGCGGGCGACGCCGTGAAGATCACGGGATCCACCCACCACCGGCGGTCCTTCCTGAGCCTGGCGGACTGCGCCTCGGCCCTGGTCGACCTCTCCGACGCGCTGCCGGGCTCGCCGGCGGGACGGCGGGTCTTCAACGTGGCGAACCTCGACAGCGTCTCCATCGCCGACGTCGCCGACGTCGTCGCGGCGGTCACCGGCGTCGACTTCGTCCTGGAGCGGCACAGCGACGAGTTGGCCTGGCGCGGCGACGCGGGGACGGTGCTGCCGGACACCGCGCGGCTGACCGCCGCGGGCTGGCGCCCGCGGGCATCGTCCCGGGAGGCGGTGCGTCAGGCGGCGGCCGGCCTGTGGGCGTCCCGGGCGGGCCGATGACGGTCCCGCCGCCGGTCGTCGGCGACGTTCGCGGTGTGGTCCTGGCCGCCGGTCGCGGGACGCGCCTGGGCGGCATCACGGCCACCCTGCCCAAGCCGCTGGTCCCGGTGCTCAACCGCCCGCTGGTCGAGTGGATCACCGAGGACCTGGCCGCGAGCGGGATCACGCGGGTGGTCCTCAACCTGCACCACCTGGCACCGGCCATCGAGGCCTGGACGCGCACGGATCCGGTCGACGGGGTCAGGCTCTCCTCCGTGACGGAGGAGAGCCTGACGGGTCCGGCCGGCGGCCTGGTGGCGGTCCTCGACCGGCTCGCCGGGGCCGATGCCGTGGTGGTGGTCAGCGGCGACGCCTGCACCACGGTCGGCTTCGGCGACGTGCTCCGGGAGCACCGACGGCGCGGTGCGGTGATGACCGTGGTGACCCAGGCCGTCGACGATCCCCGGCCGTTCGGGCAGGTCGACGTCGACGCCGGGGGCCGGATCACCGACATGGTCCGCGACGCCTCCCGGCGTCTGGCCTCCGGCATGATCAGTACGGGCATGTACGTCCTCTCGCCCGACGCTCTCGCCGTGCTGTCGGCGCTGCGGGGTACGGCCCCGGACCTCGACTTCGACCGGCATCTGGTGCCCGAGCTGCTGCGCCGGGGCATGCCCGTGGCGGCGGTCGGCACGTCGGCGTACTGGAGCGACGTCGGCGTCCCCGAGGCCCTGCTGGCGTCGTCGCTGCACCTGCTCGGCACGGACCGGCTGGGCCGCGTGGCCCGTCCGTGTCACGGCGGGCCGGGCGCGGACTCCGGCGCGGACCTCTGGTGCCAGGGCGAGCATCCCCCGGTGGAGGGGACGGTCACCGGGCGGGTCCTCCTCGGCCCGGGCGTCCGGGTGAGCCCGGGCAGCCGTGTCGAAGGCCCCGCCGTCCTGGGGACCGGGACCGCCCTGGAGGAAGGGGCGCTCGTGCGGCGCGCCGTCACGATGCCGGGCACCCGCCTGCGGCGCGGCGTCTTCGAGGACGCGGTGCTCTTCGGCGAGGCGAGCGCCGGCGGCGGGTGACCCCCGCCGTGCCGCGACCGCACGGGCGCCGGCCCCGGCGCGGTCGACGCGGCGCCCACGGACCGTTCCGACGCGACCCACGAAAGATGATCCGCATGCGCGTGGCACTCCTGACATCCAGCTTCGACCCGGTCATCGGCGGCGCCGAGACCTACGCCCTGAACCTGGCCGAAGGGCTGACGGCGTCGGGCCACCAGGTCATGGTGCTGACCGACACCCCGCACGGCATGGAGCCGGGTGCGGTGGACCCCAGGCCCCGGCCCTACCGGCTGGTCCGGCTCTGGCGGTACCGCGACCGGCTGTTCGACCGCCAGAAGCTCCCGTGGGAGGAGATGGCGTTCTCGCTCGCCACCGAACTCAAGGCCCAGGTGGACGACTTCCGTCCGGACGTCCTGGTCTCCAACAGCCTCGACGCCGCCTTCCAGGCGGCCATGATCCGCCGCTCGACGCCGGGACTCGCCTGGGCGGCCGCCTTCCACGAACACGCTCCCCAGGACGAGCCGTTCGGCGACGGACGCATGGCCGTGGTCTACGGCGACCTGCGCCCGGACGCCGTACTCGCCGGCTCGCGGTTCTACGCGGAGAGGGCGCGCGCCCACGGACCGGCCGAGGTGGTGCACCTGATCCACCACGGGGTGCCGATGCCGGAGACCGACGCGCCCACGACGGCCGCGTGGCGGGCCCGGTACGGCGTGGGCGAGCGCGACCTGATGATCGCGTGCGTCGGCCGCCTCAAGGAACGCAAGGGCATGAGGGAACTCATCGAGGCGTTCGGCGCTCTGGGCCCCCACGAGCGACGGCTGCGGCTCGTCATCGCCGGGACGGTCAGCTCGGCGTCCCAGGAGTACGCCGACGGTCTGAGGTCCCTCGCCGAGGGACTCGGCTGCGCCGACCTGGTCTCCTTCGACGCGACCGTGGTGGCGGACCAGGTCCCGGCGCTGTTCTCGGCCGCCGACCTCGTGGCGCAGCCCAGTCACGAGGAGGGACTGGGACTGGCCGTCCTGGAGGGGATGGCGGCGCGCCGGGCGGTCGTGACCACGCGCGTGAAGGGCATCGACGAGATCGTGACCCGCCCGGACGTGGCCCTCCAGGTCGAGGCGCGCGACGCCCGGTCGCTGGCCGACGCCCTCGACCGGATGCTCGGCGATCCCGGCCTCCGCCAGGCGTACGCGGACGCGGGGCACGCGCATGTCCGGGAGAACTTCAGCCTGCCCGTGATGGTGCGCCGCACGGCGGAGGTGCTCGCCTCCCTGTGACGGCCCCGCGCGACCGCCGCGCGGCGGCACGGTCCGTCCGAAGGGCCGGCACCCGGGGGGCGCCGGCCCTTTCCCCACGGCCTACGACAGGGCGGCCGGCCGAGGTGCGGTCGGGCGCCCGCCGGGCGCGGCCCCGGACAGCGCCTCCTTCGCCAGGGTCACGAGGCCCGGCAGCTCGGCGATCCGGTGGACGCCCGGAATGTGCCGGTACAGCTCGAACCGGTCGTAGAGGACGATCTCGCCGATCCCCGCCGCCATGCCCCCGACCACGTCGTTGACCACGTGGTCGCCGACGTACCAGCAGTGCTCCGCCTCCAGCCCCAGCCGGTCGACCGCGATGCGGAAGATGCCGGGGTCGGGCTTCTCCACTCCCGCCACGGTCGAGTCGACGATGACGTCGAAGTAGCCGCGGAGCGACCAGCGGTCGAGCTCCTCGAGGAGCGTGCCGTCGGAGTTCGAGACGACGGCGAGCCGGATGCCGAGGTCCCGCAGGGCCTCGAGGGCGGGCGCGGCGCCGGGGTCGAGCTCGCGGTACAGGTCACGTTCCGTCAGACACGTGCGCAGGGCCTCCGCGGTGGGCGCGGGCGGGAGTCCGAGCGCGCCGGCGAAGGCGAGTCCGGTCCTGCCGATCGCGTCCTGCCCCGCGGGCAGCCGCATGTGGGACGCGTCGCAGGCCATCTGCAGGGCCGCCACCGCGTCGGCCGCCGTCACGCCCGGGATACCCCGGGCGTCGAGCTCGTGGGCGATCACGCCGCCGTCGGGGTGCACGAGCGTCATGCCGACGTCGAAGAGGATGGCCCGCGGCCGGCGTGCGCGCGCTTCCGAGGGGCGCGTGGCCGTGCCCATCAGACGAGCCCGCGCGCGGGAGCCGACACCCGGTGGGTGCCCACCTTGCGGACGGACCGGGCGACCATGTGGGTGAAGAGCGACTGGAGGTCCTCGGTCAGGCCGTAGTCCCCGTGGACGTCCAGATGCACCGCCATGTCGCTCAGCTCGGACAGGGGACTGAGCCTTCCTACGAGGCTGAGCACCGCGACCCCCCGCTCTCGCGCGGCCGACGCGGCACGCAGCACGTTCGGGGAGGCGCCGCTGACCGACAGGCACACCAGCAGGTCCCCCGGCTGGCAGCGCTCGGTCAGCTGTTGCTCGAATATGGCCTCGTAGCTGAAGTCGTTGGCGATGGCCGTGATCCGCGCCGTGTTCTCGGTCAGCGAGCTGATCTCCCGGGTGCGGTGGCCGGCGTACCAGGCGGCGGCCTGCCAGTCGCACGCCATGTGGTCGGCCACGGACGAGCTGCCGCCGTTGCCGACGACGAAGACGCCGCGCCCGCCGCGGATCCGGGAGGCGACCATCTCGATGGCACCGTCGAGCTGTTCCGTGTCGAGCCGGTCGAGGGCCAGAGACAGGTCGTCGACGTACCCGCGCGCGCCACGGACCGTGGCCGGGTCGGAGTGGCTACGCACGGGACTTCACCGCCCGCAGCTCGCGGTCGGCCACGGCGAGCCGGCCGGGCGTTCCGATGTCGAGGAACCGGCCGTCTACCACCTCGGCCTCGACCAGGCCGCGCCGGGCGAGGACCGGCCACAGCTGCTCCAGCTCGCAGCGTCCGGCCGACACGTGGTCGAGGACCTCGCGCGTGAGGGCGTAGAGCCCGGCGTCCACGTGGGTCGCCCCGGCCGCCGCGTGCTTGTCGTAGCCGACGACGCGGCCGTCCTCGACGACGACGTTCGGCACGACGTCCGGGACCTGTGCCGAGACGGCCATCCGCGCGACGGCCGGTGCGGCGGGCGCCGGGAGCACGGGCCCGGTCAGCTCCGCGGGAGGAAGGGTGTCGGCGAGCCACACCACGAAATCGTCCGCGAGGTGATCCCGCGCGGACCTCAGCGCTCCGGCCGTCCCGGCACCGCCGGGGACGTCGTCGAGTGACCAGGTGAACGGCACGCCCTGGCGTGCGAGGTGCTCGACGATGGGCTCGTACAGGTGGTCGAGGGCGAGGTGGAACCGCCCGAAGCCGAGGCGCGTCGCCTCCCCGACGAGGTGGTCGATCAGCGGCACACCGGCGACTCGCTGCAACGCCTTGGGCGTGTTCGCGGCGTGGCCCCCCAGACGGGTCGCCCGTCCTCCGGCGAGGAAGACCACAAGGCGCTCAGACGGCATGGAGAGCACACCCTCCACTCTGGCCGATCAAGGACTCCATCTCGACATCGCCTCGATTCAGCGGTTGGTGACGGTGTGTTGGATGGCTGCGCGGGGGTTGTC
>NZ_JBFASK010000028.1:0-92260 GCF_040677675.1 Streptomyces sp. NPDC053755
CCCCGCGCGCCGCTACGGGCGGAAGCGCAGGACCTGGGGGTCGTGGTCGCTGTTCTGGTCGGCGAACTCCGCGTTGATGTGGACGCTGTCGTACTCGAAGTGGTGGATCCCCGGGCTGGTCAGGATCTGGTCGAGGACCTGGCTGTTGCCCTGGTAGACGTACGAGTAGCGCTCGCCGCGCGGCAGCGACTTCACGGCGGGGTAGAGCGCCCCGCCGTCCGTCAGCGCCTTCGTGGTCTCGGAGAACTCGAAGTCGTTGATGTCACCGAGGACGAGCACGTCGGCCTGCTTCTCGACGGCGAGGACGTCCTTGACGAAGGCGTTCACGGCCTGCGCCTGGAGCAGGCGCTTGGCCTCGGAGGAGCGGTTCGGGGGCTGGTGGTGCGAGGTGAGGCCCTCGTCGCCGCCCTTCGATCCGAAGTGGTTGGCGATCACGAAGACCGTGCGGCCGCGGAAGGTGAACTCACCCGCCAGCGGCTTGCGGCTGCTCTCCCAGGCCGTGTTCGCCGGGTCGATCCGCCCGGGGGAGAGGGTCAGCGCGGCCCGGCCGCGCTCGCCGCGCACGACACCGGTCGCCGTCGTCGCGTCGCCGCCCGCCCGGTCGGTGAAGGAGACCCGCTCCGGGTTGAAGAGGAAGACCTGACGGATGTTGCCGCCGGGCTCGCCGCCGTCCTTGTTGTTCTCCGGGTCCACGGAGCGCCACTCGTAGGCCGGGCCGCCGGCCGCGACGATCGCGTCCGTGAACTTCTTCAGCGTCTGGCCCGCGGCGACCGTGCCGTCGTTCTTGGCGCCGTTGTCGTCCTGGATCTCCTCCAGGGCGAGGATGTCGGGCGAGGCCAGGTTGTCCACCACGGCCGCGGCCAGCGCGTCGAACTTCTCCTGCGGGTCGGACGGGTCGAGGTTCTCGACGTTGTACGTCGCCACGGCCAGCTCGTTCTTGTGCTGCTTGTCCGTCGTCTCGCGCTCGAGACCGCGGTCGACCACGGTGCCCAGGGTGCGCGCGGTCAGGGTGTAGCCGCCGAACTGGTTGAAGTCCAGGGGGCCCTCGGTGCTGCCGGCGAGGACGTCGCCGACGTTCGCCTTCGGGAAGGGCTTCTCGGCGATCGGGGTCAGCGACTGGATCTGGAGCCGGCCGGTGTTCTGGGCGGTGTACGAGCCGTAGACGGCGCCGCCGCGACGGTTGTCGTTCTCCCAGGGCTTCACCGTCACCCACAGCTCGGCGTACGGGTCGGTGGCGCCGACCACCCGCGAGGTGCCGACGCGGACGTTGGTGCCCTCCAGGGACTCGTAGTAGTCCAGGGCGTACGACTCGGGGGCCAGCGTCAGGCCGTTGATGGACCCGGCGGCGGCCGGGTCGCCCTCGGGGGCGTACGCGTCCGGCACGGAGAAGCCGGAGATCGTCACGGGGGCCGGGACGGCGTTGCCGGAGGAGACCACGGTGACCGTCGGCCGGGTGATCTGGGTGAGCGACTGGTTGCCGGAGTTCAGGCCGCCGGGGACGTACTCGCCGACGGTGCCCGCCACGCTCACCGCGTCGCCGACGGCGACGGTGGGGACGGAGCTGGTGAAGACGAACAGGCCCTCGCTGGTGGCCGGGTCGTCGTCGCCCTGCGGGTCCTGGATCCAGAACCCGCGCGAACCATAGGTGCGCACGCCGGTGACGATGCCCGTGACACCGGTGACCTGGCGGCCGACGAGGGGCGAGATGCGGGTCGTGCCCTGGATGTCGTGGACGCGGACGCCCGCGGCGGTCTGCGCCGGGGTCGTCTCCGCCGAGGCGGAGGAGCCTGCGAGGAGTCCGGCCGCCAGCGCGGCGGACACGACGGCGGCGACGGCCGCGGATCTCGGTATGGAGGAAGGCATCAAGGGGCTCCGGAGGTGCTTGGAGGATCGGTCGATGTATCTACGCGCGTCAATCTCTTGGCTGCGCGCCCCACTTGTCAAGGGTCGACGGGTGTACGAAGGCTGACGGAATCGTGAACCGGATGACCTCGCCGCGATTGCGTCTACCCTGAAGGCCGTCTCTGACCGACTCGGGCCCCCACCCCCCATCGCTTCGAGGAGAAGACCCTTCATGGCATCGGACCGCCCCACCCTGCCGCCCGTTCAGCTGCACTCGGACGCGGAGCTGGCGCGGGACGCCCTGGCCGCCCCCCTGCTCGCCCGCGCCGTGCGGCTCGCCCGCTGGGCCGGGCCGGAGACCAGGGTCGGCGTGGGAGGCGAGCTGCTCGACGAGCAACTGCCCGCGGCCGCCGAGGCGCTGGGGCTGGCGGCGGACGAGAACGGCGCGGCCGAGGCGAGCGAGGCCTGGCGGGTCGCCGTGGACACCGGTCTCGTGGAGACCGACGACGGGGACGCCGCCGGCGACGAGGGCTCCGACGACGGCGCGCACGAAGGGTCCGGCGACGCGGCGGACGACGAGGCGACGGGTGTCGGTACGGTCACCGCGGGCGAGAACCTCGCGCTCCTCACCGGTGGCGGCGCGCCGCTCGACGTCCTCGGCATCTGGCTGGACGCCCTGGACGTGGTCTTCGCCGACGCCACCGCGCCGGTGCTCGAGGACCTCGCGGAGGTCATCGGCGAGGACGGCGAGATCGACTTCGAACTGCTCGACTGGAACCCGGAGGAGGAGGCGGAGTTCCTGGAGGGCGTGCTCGGCAACCTGTACCTGCTGACCGTCAGCGAGGCCGGGGCGGGCGACGGACCCGTACCGCTGCCCGCGCTCGCCGCGTCGATGATCGTGCCGGACGACATGGGCGAACCGACGGACGACGTCCTGGAGCAGGTGTCGGAGGCGATGATGCGTCTCGACGACCAGTTCCGTCTGCTCGAACCGATCGGGCTCGTCGAGTACCAGCCCGTCGACGAGGCGCTGATGGCGGAGGAGGGCGAGGAGCCGGCCCCGCCGGTCGACGAGGAGGACGTCACGCGGTACGGCATGGTGCGCCTGACGCCGCTCGGCCGGTACGGCGTCAGGGCCCGGATGCTGGAGGCGGGCGTGGACGCGCCGGCGGTCGGCGACCTGGCCGACAAGGGCGCCGACGCGCTGCTCGACGGGATCGCGCACTACCCGCTGTCGGCGGCGCGCGCCGAGACGGTGGGATGGCTGGCAGGGAGGGACGCGCTGACGGCGGCGCGCGAGCTGCTCGCGGCCGCGCGGGGCGCGGACGCGGGGTCGCCGCTGCGGCGCCTGCACTGCCAGCAGACCCTGTCCCTGGTCGGCGAGGGGGCCGAGCCCGCGGTCCGCGAGGTGCTGGACGACGCGGAGCTGGGGGGCCTGGCGAGGGTCTGGCTGGCGGAGCGGGGGGCGACCGACATCCCGGCGCCGCCCGAGTCGATGATCTTCTGGCTGGCGATCGACACGATCGCGGCGCAGCTGGAGGCGGACGGCGACCTGGAGGAGCTCCAGGACCTGGCCGAGGGCCTGACCGGCCGTCACAGCGGTTTCTTCGAGGCGGCCTGGCGGGTGGACCACCCGGCGACGGCGGAGGTCCTGGAGGCGCTGGGCCGCCTCCACCGGGACAAGGGCGCGGCGAAGGAGGCCCGCAAGGCCGCCTTCAAGGCGAGGTCCCGCGCGGGGGCATGACGGGGCGAGCGGGCCCGGGCGCCTGACCTGACGGCGCCCCCGGGCGCCCGACGGCGGCCCTGGCCCGGCTCAGGGGCATCGCGCCGGACGACGGTGAGGGCCGGGGCCCGTGGCTCGGGCGCGGGCCCGCTACCGGCGCGCGGGTCAGGTGCGCAGGTGGGAGGCGCCGTTGAGATCGAGGATGGTGCCCGAGGACCACTCCGCGGCCGGGGACGCGAGCCAGAGGACCGCCTCGGCGATCTCGTGGGCCGAGGCGACGCGGTGGAACGGGCTCTGTGCCAGGATGGCCGCCCCCTCCGGGCCCGTGAGGCGGGGGGCGACGCGTTCGGTGGCGAAGAACCCCGGGGCGACGGAGGCGACGCCGATGCCGTGCGGGGCGAGGGAGACCGCGAGCGACTGGCCCAGGGCGTGGACCGCCGCCTTCGTCGCCCCGTACGCCGGGTGGTCGGGCTCTCCCCGGAACGCCCCGCGCGAACCGATGTTGACGATCCGTCCGCCACCGCCCTGCTCGATCATCCGCCGCGCCGCCAGATGACTCAGGTTCGCCGTGGCGAGCAGGTTCACCGAGACGTGTCGCTGCCAGAGTGCCACCCACTCCTCGTACGGCGTCTCCGGCAGCGGGTGCCGGATGTTCACGGCCGCGTTGTTCACCAGCACGTCGATCCCGCCCAGCGCCTCCGCCGCCGAGTCCGCCACCCCCGCCGCCCCCGCCGGCTCCGCCAGGTCGCCGCCCACCAGGGTGTGGCCCGTGCCGTCGAGCGAGTCGAGGGTGGCCCGCGCTTCCTCGGCGCGCGAGCCGTAGTGGACGGCCACCCGGTCGCCGTTGGCGGCGAAGGCCTGGGCCACCGCACGGCCGAGGCCTCGCGACGCACCGCTGATCAGGACCCGTCGACCGGACGCGGGGAAATTCATGGAGGCAGGCCCTTCTGTTCGCCCGGCGTTCGCACGCGCACGGGACCGTGTGCCCCGACGTCCGAGGACCTCGGGGAGACGTACGCCATGCCCCTCCACCGTAGAGAGTCCACCAGGAGGTCCGCCGCCGAGGGTGCCGGTCTCGCGCTCACCGGCACCGCGGGCGCGCTCGCCACCGCCCCGAGGCGGTCGCCGCCGACGAGGCCCCTCCCCGGCCCCGCCGGGGAGTTCGCGGCGGCCCCGTCGACCTGGTCAGGCCCGCTGACTGACACCTAACATGTCAGCCCATGGACGCACTGCGGCCCGTGGGCCGGACGCTTCTGCGTGACCAGGCGTACGAGGCCCTGCGCGACGCCATCGTGCGCGGGGACCTCGCGCCCGGTTCCGTGGTCAAGGACGCCGATCTCGCCGAGCGGCTCGGGCTCTCGCGCGCACCCGTGCGCGAGGCCCTGGCCCGGCTCGCGGACGAAGGGCTCGTGGAGACCAAGCCCCAGAGCTACACCCGGGTCACCCGCCTCGTCAGCCGGGTCGTCCGGGACGCCGCCGCGGTCGTGCGGGTGATGCACGAACTCGCCACCCGCACCGGCGTGCCGCTGCTCGGGCCCGAAGGCATCCGGGCCATGCGCGAGGCCAACGTGCGCTTCGCCGCCGCCGTGCGCTCCGCCGACGTGGAGGCCGCCCTGCGTGCCGACGACGAGCTGCACCAGGTCCTCGTGAGCGCCAGCGGCAACCACGCCGTCGCCGCCACCATCGACCGGTACACCCCGCTGCTGCGCCGCGTCGAGCGCCGCCTCTTCGGCGACACCGGGGCCTGTGGCTCGGCCGCGCTGCACGACCGCCTGATCGCGGCGTGCGCGGCGGGGGACACGGACGAGGCCGTCAGGGTGACGACGGAGATCTGGCGCGCCCTGGAGGAACTCGCCGACGACGCCGCGGACGTGACCGCCGTACGCGGACGCGTACCCCAGCCCCTGTAGTCCGTCCGGCGAAGGTCACGCGCGCCCCGCCCGTCCCACACGCCCCGCAGCGACCTGCCCCGCCCCGCAGCAGCACGTCCCGTCACGCGCAGCACGTCGTACGCCCGCACGTTCCGCACGGCACGTCACGACCCCGGGAGCCGCCATGCCGATCGCCGACTTCGACCGCTATCCCCTGCTGTTCGGTCCTTCCCCGGTCCACCCCCTCGAACGGCTCGGCGACCACCTCGGCGGCGCCACCCTCTGGGCCAAGCGGGAGGACTGCAATTCCGGTGTGGCCTACGGCGGCAACAAGACCCGCAAGTTGGAGTACCTCGTGGCCGACGCCTTGGCGCAGGGCTGCGACACGCTCGTCTCCATCGGCGGGGTGCAGTCCAACCACACCCGCCAGGTCGCCGCCGTCGCCGCCCGCGCCGGGCTGAGGTGCGTGCTGGTCCAGGAGAGCTGGGTGGACTGGCCCGACCCGGTCTACGACAAGGTCGGCAACATCCTCGTCAGCCGCCTCGCGGGCGCCGATGTGCGCCTGGTGAAGGCCGGGTTCGGCATCGGGTTCAAGGAGAGCTGGGAGCTGGCCCTGCGGGAGGTCGAGGAGCGCGGAGGCAAGCCGTACGCCATCCCGGCCGGCGCCTCCGACCATCGCCTCGGCGGGCTCGGCTTCGCCCACTGGGCCTATGAGGTGGCCGAGCAGGAGCGGACGCTGGGGGTCTTCTTCGACACCGTCGTCGTCTGCTCGGTGACCGGCTCCACCCAGGCCGGCATGGTCGCCGGCTTCGCCGCGCTCGCCGAGGAGGGCGGGCCGGCACGCCGGATCATCGGCATCGACGCCTCGGCGAAGCCCGGAGCGACCCACGAGCAGATCACCCGCATCGCCCGGAACACCGCCGCCCTGATCGGTGTCGAGCGGGAGATCACGGCCGCGGACGTCGAGCTGGACGACCGGTATCACGCCGGGGTGTACGGCATCCCCGACGAGGCCACCCTCGACGCGATGCGGCTCGCCGCCCGTACGGAGGGGATGATCACCGACCCCGTCTACGAAGGGAAGTCGATGGCGGGCCTGATCGACCTGGTGACACGGGACGAGATCGGCCGTGACGCGACCGTCCTCTACGCCCACCTCGGCGGTCAGCCCGCCCTCAACGCCTACAGCGCGCTGTTCTGACCGCCGCGCGCACCGTCCACGGCCCGCCGTGGACGGTGCGCGTCGGTTTCCCGGGGGAGCGCGGCGTCTCGTGGTGCTCCGCGGACGGGAGCGTGGTTCAGAGCGCCTGGGCGGCCGGTTTCACCATGCCGCGGACGGTCCGGGACTTCACGAAGTCGCCCAGCGCCGTCATCTCCCACTCACCCGAGAACTGCTTGATGAGCTTGGCCATCATGACGCCGGTCTGCGGCTCGGCGCCGGTCAGGTCGAAGCGGACCAGCTCCTCGCCGGTCGCCGCGTCCATCAGCCGGCAGTACGCCTTGGCGACCTCGGTGAACTTCTGTCCGGAGAACGAGTTCACCGTGAAGACCAGGCCGGTCGCGTCGGCCGGGAGGCGGCCGAGGTCGACGACGATGACCTCGTCGTCGCCGGCTCCCTCACCGGTGAGGTTGTCCCCGGAGTGCTTGATCGAGCCGTTGAGGATGGACAGCTTGCCGAAGTAGCAGCTGTCCAGGTGGTTGCGCTGAGGGCCGTAGGCGATGACCGAGGCGTCGAGGTCGATGTCCTTGCCGCGGTACGCCGGCTCCCAGCCGAGGCCCATCTTGACCTGCGAGAGGAGCGGCCGGCCGCCCTTGACGAGCGAGACGGTCTGGTTCTTCTGGAGGCTGACGCGCCCCTTGTCGAGGTTGATCTTGCCGGGGGCGGCGGGGGGCGCGGGAGGGGCCGCGGCGGCGACGCGGGGGTCGGCGGGGGCGGTCACGGGCGGGGCGACCGGCGGGGCCGGTGGCGCGGCCGGGGCCGCGGCGGCGGGCGCCGCGGGCTCCTCGTCGACGGAGACGCCGAAGTCGGTGGCGATGCCGGCGAGCCCGTCAGCGTAGCCCTGGCCCACGGCCCGCGCCTTCCAGGCGCCGTTGCGCAGATAGATCTCCACGACCACCAGCGCCGTCTCCGTGCCGAGCCGCGGCGGGGTGAAGGTCGCGAGGACGCTGCCGTCGTCGGCGTTGCGGATCGTCGCCGTGGGTTCGATGCCCTGGAAGGACTGGCCCGCCGCGTCGGGGCTCGCGGTGACCACGATCTTCTCGATCCCGGCCGGTACCGCTGCGGTGTCCACGACGATCGCGTCCGGCGCCGCGCCGCCGCCGGAGCGGTATGCCACGCCCGGGCCGGCCGGCTGGTTGTAGAAGATGAAGTCGTCGTCCGAGCGCACCTTGCCCTCGGGAGTGAGCAGCAGGCCCGAGACGTCGAGCCGCACCGGAGCGGCGACGTCCACCGCCACGCGCGCGGCGGAGAGAGGAATGTTCGAGCCGGGGGTCATAGCGGTCATGCCAGGGGTAACGAGCGAGACCGCTTTGCCGTTCCCTTACCTTCCCGCCCTTCGGCCACTTCGGTTACGCGGATGGTCGCGGGCGACGCGTTCGTTGCCGAACTTGTAGGCGCCGGTCCAGCGGGCCATCACCATCTGGGCGTCGCCCGACTCCACCTCCGCCAGGAACCTCTCGGCCCGGCCGCCGCGCAGGGTGCCGGCGGCGCGACCGCGGTGGGTGAGGAGCACCGCGCCGTCCGCGCGCCGCTCGTAGCCGAATCCGAAAGGCTGGGGCATGACGGGCATCCTGCCGGTCGGGGACGGGCCCGTCATGCGCATATCCGTGCGGCTCACCGGTGGGGGTTCCCTACGGCCCGGCCGTACGTGCGGATGCCACCGATGGCGTACGTCCGCGAGGTCCGGCCCCACCGGGTCCACGAGGAGCTGCGGGACGGCGGCCCTGGCGGGCCGGGGCCGGGTGCGCCCTGCATGCCGTGACCGGGGCCCGGCCGGCGCTCCCGCGCATGTCGGACCGGGCCCGCGTGGCCTCCCGCCGTCCGCGTCGGCTCAGGAGGGCCAGCGCGGCGGGTCGGTGCAGAAGTGGCCGCCCAGGTTCGCCTCCGCCGGATCGTCGTCGGCCGGCAGGCCCCGCTCGGCGATGATCCGCTCCGCGAACGGTTCGGAGTCGTCCTGGGGTTCGTACCCGAGCGCCCTGGCGGAGGAGAGGTCCCACCACAGACGGGTGTTGGCGGAGGAGCCGTAGACCACGGTGTGTCCCACCTTCTCTGCGGTGAGGGCCGCGTGCAGCAGTCGGGCGCAGTCCGCCGGGCTCAGCCACATCGACAGCATCCGCACCGAGGTCGGCTCGGGGAAGCACGAGCCGATCCGCACCGAGACGGTCTCGATGCCGTGCGTGTCCCAGTAGAACTGGGCCATGTCCTCGCCGAAGCACTTGGACAGGCCGTAGAAGGTGTCCGGCCGGTGCGGGGTCTCGACCGGGACCAGGGGATCGTCGCCGCGCGGGCGCGGAGTGAACCCCACGGCGTGGTTGCTGGACGCGAAGACGATCCGGCGCACCCCCTCCTCGCGCGCGGCCTCGTAGAGGTGGTGCAGGCCGGTCACGTTGGCGGCCATGACCTTCTCGAAGGTGGACTCCAGGGAGATCCCGGCGAGATGGACGACGGCGTCCACGCCCCGGACGGCCTCCCGCAGCGCCTTGCGGTCGGCGAGGTCGGCGACGATCGCGTCCGGTGCGCCGTCGACGGGCACGACGTCGAGCGGCCGCAGGGTGTATCCGTGGGCGGGCAGCAGCTCCCGCATCAGGGTGCCGACGCCACCGGCGGCGCCGGTGAGCAGGACGGTGCGGGGTGTGGACATGTAGCGGAGTCTCCGTCCATAGATCGCATTCACAACCATGGACACGCTAAGGAGTGCTCCACGGGTCGTCAAGAGTCCATGGCGGACCGTCAAGCGTCCCTGTGGCCAAGGGTCTGCGCCTTGACCGGCGCTCGACGCCTGCCTTAGCGTGAGCTTGTTCATGAATATGGACGATAATCAGAACTGTGCACGACGGTGCACGACGGACTTCCCAGGGAGCGCCCGTGACCTCAGCCCCGCTCGCCGACCGGCTCGACGGCCTGCTGTTCTTCCCCGTCACCGCCTTCGGTCCGGACGGCGCCGTCGACCTCGACCTCTTCCGCGCCCATGTGCGCGCCGGCGTCGAGGCGGGCGCCGCCGCCGTCTTCGCCTGCTGCGGCACCGGCGAGTTCCACGCCCTCACCCCGGAGGAGTTCCGGGCCTGCGTCGCCGCCGCGGTCGAGGAGACCGCGGGCCGGGTCCCCGTCGTGGCCGGCGCCGGCTACGGCACGGCGCTCGCGATCCAGTACGCCCGCCTCGCCGAGGAGGCGGGCGCCGACGGGCTCCTCGCCATGCCCCCGTACCTCGTGGTCGCCGACCAGGAGGGGCTGCTGCGGCACTACTCCGCGCTCGCCGCCGCGACCTCGCTCGACGTCATCGTCTACCAGCGCGACAACGCGATCCTGACCCCGGAGACCGTCGTCGCGCTCGCCCGCCTCGACGGGGTCATCGGCCTCAAGGACGGCCTGGGCGACCTCGACCTCATGCAGCGCATCGTCAGCGCCGTGCGGGCGGAGGGCCTCGACCTGCTCTACTTCAACGGCCTGCCCACCGCCGAACTCACCGGGCTCGCCTACCGGGGCATCGGCGTCACGCTCTACTCCTCCGCCGTCTTCTGCTTCGCCCCCGACATCGCCCTCGCCTTCCATCGCGCCCTCGCGTCCGGCGACGACGCGACCGTGGAACGGCTCATCGACGGCTTCTACCGGCCGCTCGTCGAACTGCGCGCCCAGGGACGCGGCTACGCCGTCTCGCTGGTCAAGGCCGCGGTCCGGATGGGCGGTCTGGACGTGGGGGAGGTGCGGCCGCCGCTGAGCGAGCCGGCGCCCGAGCACCTCAAGGAACTGGCCGCGATCATCGAGCGCGGGCGGGCGCTGCTGGGCGGAGCGTCGTGAGGGCCGGGACGTTCGTCTACCCCTGGGACGTCGTCGGCGACCCGGCGGCGCCGGGCCTGCTCGCGGAGCTGGGCGTCGCGCAGGTGACCCTCGCCTCCGCGTACCACTCCACGCGGGCGCTCACCCCCCGCCACCCGGCGCACCGCGTCGTCACGGCCGAGCACGCCGCCGTGCTCTACCCGCCGGACCCGGCCCGCTGGGCCGGGCGCGACCCGCGGCCGTACCGGGCGGGGGAGTGGGCGCCGGGCGACGCGTACGGAGAGGCCGCCGAGGCGCTCGCGGACGCGGGCCTGGAGGTCCACAGCTGGGTCGTCCTCGCCCACAACTCCCGGCTGGGCGCGGAGCGTCCGGAGACCTCGGTCGTCAACGCGTACGGCGACCGCTACCCCTGGGCGCCGTGCGTCGGCATGCCCGGGGTCCGCGCGTTCCTGGTCGACCTGGCGGCCGAGGCGGCGGTGCGGCCCGGAGCGGCCGGCACCGAGCTGGAGTCCTGCGGCTGGTACGGACTGGCCCACCTCCACGCCCACGACAAGACGGCGGGCGTGCCCCTGGGCGACGCGGAGCAGTACCTCATGTCCCTCTGCTTCTGCGCGTCGTGCAGACAGGGGTACGGGGAGGAGGGCGCGGACCCCGACGCGCTCGCGGCCGCCGTACGGGCGGCCCTGGAGCCGGTGTGGGCCGGGGGGTCCGCCGGGCGGCTCGACCCCGCCGACGCCGACGCCGCCCTGTCGTGGCGCACCCGGACCGCCCGCGCCTTCCAGGAGGCCGCGGTGGACGCCGTCCGGGCGGCCGCCCCGCCCGGCTTCCGCGTCCTGCTCCACGCCGACCCGCTCCCGCACCGCTGCGGAGCCAACGTCGGCACCGACCCGGCCCACGTCCTCGCCCTCGCGGACGGCGTCGTCACCCCGGCCGCCTCGGTCGCGGGCTTCGCCGCGCACGCGGCCCCGGGGACCGTCCTCGCGGCCAACTTCCCGGTCGTCAGGGGCATGGGAGGCTCCCCGGGCACCCTGACCGACGACGCGAAGCGCGCGTCGGACGCCGGGGCCACCGAACTCCGCCTCTACCACGCGGGGCTGGCCTCGGACGCGGACCTCGCGGTGGTACGGGAGGCCCTGCGGGCCCTCGCCTGAGAGGCACGTCCCCGTCCGCGTCACCAAGGGCCGGGGCATCGCGTCCGCCGAGGCGCCCCGTCACCGGCCCGGCGGAGGCCGTCGTCCGTCCCTCCGCCCGCGCCCCGGCCCCGAGGTGCCCGGGGCGCGTCGGACGGAGGCCCGGGCCGTGTCCGGAGCGGTCAGGCCACCGCCTTCTCGCGGCCGCGGTTCTCGTGGCGCAGCGCCGCTCCCGTCACCACGGCGCCCAGGCCCTCCCACAGGCCGACGCCGAGGAAGCCCGCCGGAGCGCGGCCCGCCAGCACCGCCAGGGTGAAGACGGCGCAGGTGAGGAGCCGGAACGGGACCGTCCAGCGGAAGAAGGCCTTCCAGTCGGCGAGGGCGGCCAGGACGTAGTAGACGCCCATGTTCAGCGCCGCCATGGAGGAGGCGGTCATGAAGACCAGGGTGTGGTCCCCGTCCGCGCGTTCCCCGCCGGGTACGGGCGCGAAGCCCATGAGCGTGAGCAGGGCGTCCGGGGAGACGAGACCCACCACCCCCAGGGCCGCGGCGAGCAGCCCGAAGACGGCCATGGTCCAGCCGGACAGGGAACGGGGCAGGCGCATGGGCACGGCGGTGTCCTCCGCGGGATCGAATCTATGCTCGGGTCATGAGTGACCTTGCATATCGTGTCGCGACCCCCGGGGACCAATCGGCCGTGGCCGCGCTCGACGACTCGTTCACGACGGAGCACGTCTACGAAGTCGCCGCCGGAGACGTCGGTTTCGGCCTGCGCATGGTCGCCGTCGACCCGCCGCTGACCAAGGTCTTCCCGGAGGACCCGGAGGACGGGCAGCCCGGCGACGGCGCGGCGGATGAGGCGGACGAGGCGCACGAGATCGTGGCCGTCGACGCCGACGGGACCGTCCGCGGCTGCGTCGCCGTCGCCGTCGAGCGGTGGAACCGCCGCCTCGTCGTCCGGCGGATCACCGTCGACCCCGCCCACCGCGGCTGCGGCATCGGCGGCGAGCTGATGCGCCGCGCCCTGGCGTACGGCCGCGAGCAGGGGGCCCGTACCGCCTGGCTGGAGGTCACCAGCGTCAACGTCCCGGCCGTCCGCGCCTACCGGCGCATGGGGTTCCGGCTCTGCGGTCTGGACACCACGCTCTACACCGGCACCGCGTCCGAGGGCGAGACCGCCCTCTTCATGGCCAGACCGCTGGGCTGAGCGGCCCGCGGGGTCACTTCAGCGCCGCCTTCATCATCTTCTGCGCCACCGGAGCCGCCAGCCCGTTGCCGCTGACCTCCGAGCGCGCCGCGCCCGAATCCTCGATCAGGACGGCGACCGCGACCTCCTTGCCGGTGTCCGCGTCCTTCGCGAAGGACGTGAACCAGGCGTACGGCGTCTTGCTGTTGTTCTCGCCGTGCTGGGCGGTGCCCGTCTTGCCGCCCACCTCCGCGCCGGCGATCGCCGCGTTGGTGCCCGTGCCCTTCTCCACCACGGTCACCATCGCGCTGCGCAGCTGCTCCGCCGTCGACGAGGAGACGATCCGCTCGGTCTTCCCGTCCTCGAAGGACTCCAGGGCGTCCCCGTCGGAGTCGACGACCTCGGAGACCATGTGCGGCGACGCCATGAGCCCGTCGTTGGAGATCGCCGCGGACACCATGGCCATCTGCAGCGGGGTGGCCGTCACGTCGAACTGGCCGATGCCGGTCAACGCCGTCTGCGCCTCGTCCATCCCGGTCGGATACACACTCGGGTAGGCCCGCACGGGCACGTCCTGCTCGGCGTCGCCGAACCCGAACCTCTCCGCCGTCGCCTTCACCTTGTCCTGGCCGAGGTCGACGGCCAGCTTGGCGAAGACGTTGTTGCAGGAGTACCGCAGCGCGGTGCGGATGGTCGCGTTCTCGCACGGCGCGGACGTGTTCTCGTTCTTCAGGACCGTCCGGGTGTCGGGGAGCGTGTACGGGTCGGGGCTCTCGGTCGCCGTGTCCACCGAGCCGTACAGCCCCTCCTCCAGCGCGGCCGCGGCCACGACCAGCTTGAACGTGGATCCGGGCGGAAGCGGCTGCCGCAGGGCACGGTTGACCAGCGGCTTGTCCTCGTCGGTGGTCAGCTCCCGCCAGTCGGAGCCGTCGGTGAGGCCGGCGATCTTGGATGGGTCGTACGAGGGCGTGGACACCAGGCCCAGGATCCGGCCTGTCTCCGGGTCGATGGCGACGGCGGCGCCCTTGTTGTCGCCGAGCGCCTCGTAGCCGGCCTTCTGCACGGCCGGGTCGATCGTGGTCAGGACGTCACCGGGCTCCTGCGCCGTGCCGGTGAGGGCATCCAGCGGATTCTTCAGACGGGTGTCCGTACCGTCCAGGACGTCGGAGTAGATGCCCTCCAGCTGGGTGGAGCCGTACGCCTGCGAGCTGTAGCCGGTCACGGCCGCGTACAGCTCTCCGTCGGTGTAGTCCCGCTTGTACGCGAGGTCGGTGCCCTCCGTCTTCTTCGAACCGGTGACCGGGGATCCGGCCACGATGATGTTGCCGAGCGGCTGCGCGTACTGCGCCATGATGTTCCGCCGGTTGCTCTTGTCGTCCGCGAGGGCCTTGCCTTCGTACGCCTGTATCCAGGTCGCCCGGCCCAGCAGGGCGAGCACCAGGAGCAGCGCGAAGACCGAGGCGCGCCTGATCGTCTTGTTCATCCCATATGCGGGACGAACGAACGGGTGGGGGGCGTTCCGGATGTGTCCGGTTTCTCAGCCAACCTTCATGTGCCCGTCCGGACGGACTCCCCGCCCCCTCGGGGCGCCCCCGAGGCGGGTCGTCACCGTGGTGAGGGGCCCGCTCCCGCCGCCTTCCCCGGGGTGAACCGCCTCCGCCGCGCTGGGAAGCGCCGGCCGCCGGGCTCTCGGAACCGGCGATTGACCGGCCTTTTCGGCCATGGAATGCACCTCCCGCCGGGTCAGTCGGAGACCTAGGGTGATCTTCATGAACGAGATCACCACGCCGAAGCCCTTCGCCCCGCTCCTGACCCGCGCCGCCGACGCCGAGACCACGGCCGACCCGAGCAGCGTGATGACCCTCCTCGCCGACTCCGACACCACCGGCGGCTTGCTCACCAGCTACCGCTCGTCCTTCGCGAAGGGGGCCGTCGGTGCCCCGGCACACTTCCACACCAAGGCCTCGGAGATGTTCTACGTGCTCGGCGGCTCGCTCCAGGTCCTGGTCGGCGAGGAGCTGAGCGTCCTGGAGCGGGGTGACTTCCTCCTCGTGCCGCCGCACACCCCGCACGCCTTCGCGGCGGCGCCGGGCGCCGAGGCCGACGTGCTGTTCGTCTTCACCCCGGGCATGGCCCGCTTCGACTATCTACGGCTGCTCGGCCGGGTGATGCGGGGGGAGGCGGGTTTCGAGGAGATCAGGGAGTCCTCCGAGCGCTTCGACAACCACTACGTCGACAGCCCGGTGTGGCGGAAGGCGCTCGCCGAGCGGTGACGGGCAGCCGAGCCGCGGCCCGCACCGCACCGCACCGCACCTCTCCGCGTCGCCGAGCCGCGGCCCACGGGGCGCCGGGCCCGACCCGCACCGCCGGCCCGGAAGGCAGGCCCGGGGCGGCCCCGGTCAGAGCCTGCGGGTCGCCAGCGTCAGCCGGTCGCGGGCGTCGAACAGCGCGTCCTTGATCATCTGCTCGTGTCCCGGGGTGAGCCGCGCCACCGGAACCGAGCAGCTGATCGCGTCCCGCGCGGGTGTCCGGTACGGGATCGCGATGCCGAAGCAGCGCAGTCCGAGGGTGTTCTCCTCGCGGTCCACCGCGTATCCCTGCTCGCGGATGAGGTGCAGCTCCTCGATCAGCCTCTCGCGGTCGGTGAGGGTGTGTTCGGTCAGCGCCGGCAGCGTCTCCGGCAGCATCTTGCGCACCTGCTCGTCGCTGTGGGTGGCCAGCAGTGCCTTGCCCAGCGAGGTCGAGTGGGCCGGGAGCCGACGGCCGACGCGGGTGAACGGCCGCAGATAGTGCTGGGACTGACGGGTCGCCAGGTAGACGACGTTGGTCCCGTCGAGCCGCGCCAGGTGGATGGTCTCGGTGGTGTCGTCGGAGAGCCGGTCCAGGGTGGGCCGGGCGGCGGCCACCACCTCGTCGCCGTCGATGTACGACGTGCCGACCAGCAGGGCCCGGACGCCGATGCCGTACCGCGTCCCCGTGGAGTCGGTCTCCACCCAGCCGAGCTCGACCAGGGTGCGCAGCAGCATGTAGAGGCTGGACTTGGGGTAGCCGACCGCCTCCTGGACGGCGGCGAGGGAGTGCATCCCGGGCTGCCCGGCGAAATACTCGAGCAGTTCCACCGTCCGTACAGCTGACTTGACCTGTGACCCACCGGTGTCGGCCGTCGACATCACCCTCGCCCCTCTCGCCGCCGCCTCTTGTGGAGACGGCCCGCCCGTCAATAGAGTCCCATTCATCTACAGGAACCGTGTTCAGAATAGCGAACAGGTCGTGAAGAGGGGCGTGTCGGTGGCGGCTGAATCAGTGTGGAGTGTGGACCCCCGGACGGGGAAGCCGCGCGAAGAGGTTGCGGTGGAGGCCACAGCGGCGGAGGTCGACCAGGCGGTACGGGCCGCGCACGCGGTGCGGGACGCGCTCGCCGACCGTACGGCGCGGGCCGCCCTGCTCCGCACCGCCGCGGACCTCCTCGACGAGGCGGCCGCCCACGTCATCGAGGCCGCCGACGCCGAGACCGCCCTCGGGCCGGTCCGGCTGACCGGCGAACTCGCGCGCACCACCGCGCAGTTGCGGTCCTTCGCGGCCGTGGTCGACGAGGGCGCCTTCCTCGACGTGCGGATCGACCTGCCCGATCCGACGACCACCCCGCCCACCCCCGACCTGCGGCGGTGGAAGATCCCGCTCGGCGTCGTCGCCGTCTACGCCGCCAGCAACTTCCCGCTGGCCTTCTCCGTCCCCGGCGGCGACACCGCGAGCGCGCTCGCGGCCGGCTGCCCCGTCGTGGTCAAGGCCCATCCCGACCACCCGGCCACCTCCGAGCTCTGCGCCTCCCTGCTGCGCCGCGCCGCGACCGCGGTCGGGCTGCCGGAGGACGTCGTCGTCCTGGTGCACGGCTTCGACGCCGGAGTGGAGCTGGTCCGCCACCCCCTGGTCGCCGCGGCCGGCTTCACCGGTTCCGTACGGGGCGGGCGGGCGCTCTTCGACGCGGCGGCGGCCCGCCCCGTGCCCATCCCCTTCCACGGCGAACTCGGCTCGCTCAACCCCGTCGTGATCACCGACGCGGCGGCCCGACAGCGGGCCGAGGAGCTCGGAGCGGGCCTCGCCGGCTCCATGACCCTGGGCGCCGGCCAGTTCTGCACCAAGCCCGGCTTCGTCCTGGCTCCCGCGGGCGAGGCCGGCGACGCGATCATCCAAGCGCTCACGGCCGCCGTCAGCGAGACCGAGCCCGGCGTGATGCTCGACCACCGGATGCGCAGCGCCTTCGTCGACGGTGTCCGGGAGCGGGCCGGGCTCCCCGGGGTGGCCGCGCCCCTCACCCCCGGCGCCGGCGGCGAGCACACCGTCAGCGCGGGCGTCCTGACGGTCGAGGCCGGGACCCTGCTGAAGGGCGGGCACGAGCTGCTCCTGGAGGAGTGCTTCGGCCCGGTCACCGTGGTCGCCCGCTACTCCTCCCGCGAGGAGATCAGCGAGATCCTCTCCCGGCTTCCCGGCAACCTCACGGCGACCCTGCAGATGGCGACCGACGACGACCCGGAGGCCCCCGGCCTGCTCGACGAGCTCACGCCGCTGGCCGGACGCGTCCTCGTCAACGGCTGGCCGACGGGCGTGGCGGTGGCGGGCGCCCAGCACCACGGCGGCCCGTACCCGGCCACCACCTCCACCTCCACCTCGGTCGGCGCCACCGCGATCGAACGCTGGCTCCGCCCGGTCACCTACCAGTCGACCCCCCAGCACCTGCTGCCGCCGGAGCTGCGCGACGGCAACCCACTGGGGCTGCCGCGCCGCTGAGGTCCCGGCGGGGCCCGGCGCGCACGGTCCGCCCGTGCGCGCCGGGCCGTTCCGGCCGGAATGAATCCGGCGGACGGGAACGTTCCGACCTGGGAACATCCCACGACACCACCCGCCACCCCGGAGAGAAGCAAGAACATGCGCGTCGAGATCTGGAGCGACATCGCCTGCCCCTGGTGCTACATCGGCAAGGCCCGCTTCGAGAAGGGGCTGGCGGCCTTCGCCCACCGGGACGACGTCGAGGTGGTGCACCGCTCCTTCGAGCTCGACCCGAACCGGTCCCAGGGCGACACGGCGCCGGTGATCGACATGCTCGCCGCGAAGTACGGCCGCACCCTGGAGGAGGCCCGCGCCATGGAGGCCCACGTCGCCTCCACCGCGCACTCCGAGGGCCTCGCCTACCGCACCGAGGGCCGCGACCACGGCAGCACCTTCGACATCCACCGGCTGCTGCACCTGGCCAAGGTCCGCGGCCGGCAGGACGAGCTGCTCGACCTCGCCTATCGCGCCAACTTCGGCGAGGAGCGGTCCGTCTTCGACGCCGAGACCCTGGTGGCGCTCGCCGTGGAGGCCGGTCTGGACGGGACCGAGGCGCGCGCGGTCCTCGCCGACGCGAGCGCGTACGCCGACGAGGTGCGGGCGGACGAGCGGGAAGCGGCCGAACTCGGCGCGAACGGCGTGCCGTTCTTCGTCCTCGACCGCCGCTACGGCATCTCCGGCGGACAGCCCGCGGAGGTCTTCACCCGGGCCCTGGAGCAGGCGTGGGACGGCCGGGTGCCGCAGCCGGCCGGCGGCCCCGCCGCCGACGGCGCCGCCTGTGACGTCGACGGAGAGTGTGACGTATAAGCGACGCTTGGGTTTTCCCTCCGATCTCTCGTCATTGACGTGAGGTCGGGGGGAATCCAGGCTGGTCCCATGGAAACCCTGGACCCTCTCGGCGGAGCCGAGTTCGCGCCGAAGCAGACCTACCTCAACACCTCCGCCTGCGCGCTGCTGCCCCGGCGGACCATCGAGGCGATCACCGTACTCGCCGAGGAGACCGCGGCCGGGCGCCCCGACGGCGCCGGGAGCTTCGACGTCGTCGACGAGGCCCGGGCCGCCTTCGCCCGCCTGGCCGCCGTCGGGCCGGACCGGGTCGCCGTGGGCAGCTCGGTCTCCGTCCACATCGGCATGATCGCCCAGTCGATGCCGGCCGGCGCGGAGATCCTCTTTCCCGAGGGCGACTTCAGCTCCCTGATCACCCCGTTCACCGTCCGAGGCGACCTCAAGACGCGGTTCGTGCCCCTGGAGCGGCTCGCGGAGTCCGTCCGGCCGGAGACCACGCTCGTCGCCTTCTCCTGCGTGCAGTCGGCGGACGGCCGCACGGCCGACACGGCGGCGATCCGGGCGGCGGCCGCCGCCCACGGCGCCCGCACCCTGCTGGACGCCACCCAGTCGGCCGGCTGGCTGCCGTTGCGGGCGGGGGACTGGGACTACACCGTGGCGGGCGGGTACAAGTACCTGCTCTGCCCGCGCGGGGCGTCCTTCCTCACCGTCACGGAGGAGGCGCAGGACTCGCTGCTGCCGATCCACGCCGGCTGGGTCACCGGCGAGGAGCTGTGGGCCAACAGCTACGGTCCGGTCCGTGAACTGGCCCGCTCCGCCCGGCGGTTCGACGAGCCGGCGGCCTTTCTCTCGTACCACGGCGCCGCCCGTTCGCTGGCGCTGCTCGAGGAGGTCGGCATCGAGCGGATCGAGGCGCACAACAAGGCGCTCGGTGCCCGCTTCCGGGACGGGCTCACCGCTCTCGGGCACACGCCCGTGCCGGACGAATCCGGCATCGTCGCCGTCCCCGGCCTCGGCGAACGGCAGGCCGCACTGAGCGAGGCCGGCGTGCTGACGTCCGCCCGCGCGGGCAACCTGCGCGTCTCCTTCCACCTCTACAACGGCTCGGCGGACGTGGACCGCGCCCTGGAGGTCATCGGCGGCTGACCGCCGGCGGGGCCGGACGCGCGGACGCCCCCGGACGCCAGGCCATGCCTGATGTCCGGGGGCGTCCGCGGTCGTCACCCGGGGCCCGCGCCCGTCACCGTACGGGCGTGAAGTCCCTCGCGCCGATGAACTCCGGTCGTCGCACCGGCGCGGCGAACGGCTCGCCGGCCGTGTTCTCCACGCTGTTGAAGACGATGAAGACGTTGCTGCGCGGATACGGCGTGATGTTGTCGCCCGAGCCGTGCATGGCGTTGCAGTCGAACCACGTCGCCGAGCCCGCGCGGCCGGTGAACAGCCGGATGCCGTGCGCGTCCGCCATGCGGGTCAGCGCCTCGTCGGACGGCGTCCCCGCGTCCTGCATCTGGAGCGAACGCTTGTAGTTGTCCTTCGGGGTGGCGCCCTCGCAGCCGAGGAACGTCCGGTGCGAGCCCGGCATGATCATCAGGCCGCCGTTGGTGTCGTGGTTCTCGGTCAGCGCGATCGACACCGACACGGTCCGCATCCTCGGCAGCCCGTCCTCGGCGTGCCAGGTCTCGAAGTCCGAGTGCCAGTAGAACCCGGAAGCGCCGAAGCCCGGCTTCACGTTGATCCGCGACTGGTGGACGTACACGTCCGAGCCGAGGATCTCACGGGCCCGGCCCACCACGCGCTCGTCCCGCACGAGCCGCGCGAAGACCTCGCTGATCCGGTGGACCTCGAAGACCGACCGGACGGACCCGGACTTCGGCTCCACGATCGAGCGCTCGTCCTCGCGGACGGCCGGGTCGGCGATCAGCCGGTCGAGCTCGCCCTTGTAGACCGCCACCTCGTCGTCGGTCAGCAGGTCCGGCTGGGCGAGGAAGCCGTCCCGCTCGTACGACTCCAGGCCGGGGCCGCCCCGTCCCCACACCACCGGGTCACGCCGGGGCGTGAGGACCTCGGCGGCGCCGCGGGTCGGGTAGAGGTCGGTCGTGTTCGTGCTGTCGGTGAGTACGTCGGTCATGATCAGGCCTCCTCCGTGAGCAGGGGGTACACCCCGTTCTCGTCGTGGTCCTCCCGTCCGGTGACGGGCGGGTTGAAGACGCAGACGCACCGGAAGTCGGTCTTCGGGCGCATCGTGTGGCGCTCGTGGCCGTCGAGCAGGTACATGGTGCCGGGCTCGATCCAGTGCGTCTCGCCGGTCTCGTCGTTCGTCAGCTCGGCCTCGCCCTCCACGCACAGGACGGCCTCGATGTGGTTGGCGTACCACATGGACGTCTCGGTGCCCGCGTACAGAACGGTCTCGTGGAGCGAGAAGCCGACCTTCTCCTTGGCGAGGACGATCCGCTTGCTCTCCCAGGTGCCGGACGCGGCCCTGACATGGCGGTCGGTGTTCTCGATGTCCTTGAACGATCGGACGATCACGGTGGGTGCAACTCCTCAGGGTGTACGGGTGGATCAGGCGGTCTCGTGGACCGCGCGGGACAGCGTGCGCAGCCCCTCGTCCAGCTCGTCGGGCGAGATGGTGAGCGGCGGCAGCAGCTTGACGACCTGGCTGTCGGGGCCCGAGGTCTCCAGCAGCAGCCCCAGCTCGAAGGCGCGCGCGCAGACCTTCGACGCCCGCGTGCGGTCGGCGAACTCCAGGCCCCACACGAGGCCACGGCCGCGGTAGTGGGCGCCGTCGGCGGAGTTCTCCTCGCAGAGGGCGAGGAGCGCCTGCTCGACCTGCTCGCCGCGCGCCGTCGTCTGCTTCTCCATCTGGCCGTCGGCCCAGTAGGCGTTCAGCGCCGCCGTGGCGGTGACGAAGGCGGGGTTGTTGCCGCGGAACGTGCCGTTGTGCTCGCCCGGCTCCCACACGTCCAGCTCCGGCCGGAACAGGCACAGCGACATGGGCAGGCCGTACCCGCTGATCGACTTCGACAGGGTGACGATGTCCGGGGTGATGCCGGCCTCCTCGAAGGAGAAGAACGCGCCGGTCCGCCCGCAGCCCATCTGGATGTCGTCGACGATCAGCAGCATGTCCTGGCGGCGGCACAGGTCGGCGAGCGCCCGCAGCCACTCGGCCCTGGCGACGTTGATGCCGCCCTCGCCCTGCACGGTCTCCACGATCACGGCGGCGGGCTTGTTGAGTCCGGAGCCCTGGTCGTCGAGCAGCCGCTCGAACCAGAGGAAGTCCGGGAGCTGGCCGTCGAGGTAGTTGTCGAACGGCATCGGGGTGCCGTGCACCAGCGGGATACCGGCGCCGGCCCGCTTGAAGGCGTTGCCGGTGACGGCGAGCGAGCCGAGCGACATGCCGTGGAAGGCGTTGGTGAAGGAGACCACGGATTCGCGGCCCTTCACCTTGCGGGCCAGCTTCAGTGCGGATTCCACCGCGTTGGTGCCGGTCGGTCCCGGGAACATCACCTTGTACGGCAGCGAGCGGGGCTCGAGGACGACCTCCTTGAAGGTCTCCAGGAAGCCTCGCTTGGCGGTGGTCGCCATGTCGAGACCGTGCGTGATGCCGTCGCGTTCCAGATAGTCGATGAGGGCCCGTTTCAGCACGGGGTTGTTGTGGCCGTAGTTGAGCGAACCGGCCCCCGCGAAGAAGTCGAGGTAGGTGTGCCCGTCCTCGTCGACGAGGTGGGCGCCCTGGGCGCGGTCGAACACGGTGGGCCAGCCGCGGCAGTAGCTGCGCACCTCCGACTCCAGGCTTTCGAAGACGCTGAGGGCGGAGTCGGCGCCGTCATAGGCCGCTCGGCCGAGGGCGGTGGGGGCCGGGTGCGCGGGCGGGGTGATGGTCACAGCGATTCTCCTGTGGGCTGGAAGGGGCCGATGCGGTACAGGACTTCGGGCTGGTGGGCGGCGCCGTCGGGGAACAGCCCCCCGTCGAAGAGGACCTCGCGCTCCAGGCGGAGCCCGTGGCGCCGGGCGTAGGAGGTGAAGAGCCGGTCGGAGGCCGTGTTGTCCGGGGTGACGGTCGTCTCGACGGCGTCGGGCGCGATCCGCGCGGTCAGCGCGTCGAGGAGCACCCCGGCGAGGCCCCGTCCCTGGTGCCCGTCGCCGACGGCGATCTGCCAGACGACGAGGGTGCCGGGACGGTCGGGCCGCAGGTATCCGGTGACGAAGGCGATCGGCTCCCCGTCGGCGTCGCGTGCGACCAAGGACGTGGCCGCGAAGTCGCGACACCACAGCAGATAGCTGTACGAGGAGTTCAGGTCCAGTACCTCGGAATCGCGGGCGATACGCCAGATCGCGGCTCCGTCCTCTACTCGTGGGCTTTCTACGGTCATGGCTGCTTGTGCGGCGGTCATGCAGAGGGAATTTACCCAGCGAAATTCTCGATTGCACCTCCCGCAGGGGTGGGCAAAGCGCGTGGAGCATGTTATTCGCGCGAGCGCGAGAACGGTCCTATTTGCCCGTAAATACCCCCGCAAATCGGGCGCGATGTGGAGTCCGTCACAACATCAACAACCTCGGGAAAGGCTGATGAAACTCCCGAGTTTGCGGTCGCGGATTTGGGGCATAAGAATCCGGTGACGTAAAGGCGTATTGAAAGGGAATTCGCTTGCGCGGTATGCGCCCGCTTTTCTCTTCGGAAATGCGAAATGCCGCGGCCGGGAACCCGGTCGCGGCATTTCGCGGGCCCGGCCCGCGCTCGGGCCGGACGTGTCGGCTACGCCCAGACCTCCGTGACCGCGCGCAGCGCGGCCCGCGGATCGGCCGTCCGGCCCGTCGCGTCGAGCGCGGTGCCCAGCGCCTCGAGCGAGGAGCGCACCACGTCCCGGTTCGCGGCCGCGCCGTAGTGGTTGACCCGGATCATCTCCTTGGCCAGCGCGCCCCCGCCCGCGATCAGCGGCAGCGACGGATCCACGGCCAGCGCCCGGGCCACCAGCTCGGAGGCGTCCACACCCGCGGGGGACCGCAGCGTCGTCGCGACCGGGGCCGCGTCCGCCGCCTCGTACACATACGGCTCCAGGCCCCCGCCCAGCGCCAGCGCGCCCGCGCGGGTAGCCGCCGCCGCGGCCGCGTGGCGCGCCATGAGGGCGTCCAGGCCCTCGGCCTCGATCCGCTCCAGGCACGCCTCCAGGGCCAGCATCTCCAGCTGCGCCGGCGCGTGCGGCAGCGCCCTGCGGCCGCCGTCGATCCAGCGCTCCTTCCAGTCGAGGAGGGAGAGGTACGAGCGGCGCGGAGCCCGCGGGTTCGCGGCGAACCGCTCCCAGGCCCGCTCGCTGACCGAGACGACCGACACGCCGGCCGGACCGCCCATCGCCTTCTGCGCGCCGATGATGCACATGTCGACGCCCCAGGCGTCGGGCAGCACCGGCTCGGCGCCGATCGACGCCACCGCGTCCAGGTAGAACAGCGCCCCGTGCGCCCGTACGACCTCGCCGATCTCCGCCACCGGGTTGGTGTTGCCGGTGGCCGCCTCCGCGTGGACCAGCGAGACGAAGTCGATCTCCGGGTGCTCGGCGAGCGCCCCTTCCACCTGCGCGGCCGTCACCGCCGTGTGGAAGGGCACCGCCAGGTCCACGACGGTCGCGCCGCAGTCCCGCAGCCAGTCGCCGAAGGTCTGCCCGTAGGGGCCGGTGACGACGTTCAGCGCGGTCGAGCCGGGCCGCGCGCCGCTGCGGATGCAGCCCTCCAGGGGGAGCAGCGCCTCGCCCTGGGTGATCACCACGTCCTGCTCGGTGGAGAGCAGCGCGGCGACCCGCCGCTCGATGGACGCGAAGTGCGCGGCGGTCAGCGGGGCCAGGTCCAGGAACGGGTGTGTCACGGTCACGGCGGTGCCTTCTTCGACTCAGTTCGACGCAGGTGGAGCTTCGGCCCAGCGTACCGAGAGGGCCCCGGGCGCCGGGGTCCGCGCCGGGCCGGCGCGGGGCGGGAGCCCGTTCCGGCCGCTCGCACGCCCCTCGTACAGTGCAGGCATGAGCGATCACGTGGTGGTGCATGTGAAGGGGCGGGTGCTCGTCGGCCCGGAGGACGTGCGGGACGAGCTGTGGGCCGTCGACGGACGGATCACCTTCGCGCGGCCCTCGGGGCGGCCGGACGAGACGCTGACCGTGACCGGCTGGGCCCTGCCCGGCCTCGTCGACGCGCACTGCCATGTCGGCCTCGACCGGCACGGCCCCGTCGACGACGCCACGAGCGAGAAGCAGGCCCTCACCGACCGCGACGCGGGCACGCTCCTCATCCGCGACGCCGGTTCGCCCTCCGACACCCGCTGGATCGACGACCGCGACGACCTCCCGAAGATCATCCGCGCCGGCCGCCACATCGCCCGCACCCGCCGCTACATCCGCAACTACGCGCACGAGATCGAACCGGCGGACCTGGTGGAGTACGTCGGCCGGGAGGCCCGGCGCGGTGACGGCTGGGTCAAGCTCGTCGGGGACTGGATCGACCGCGACGCGGGCGACCTGACCGCCTGCTGGCCGCGCCCCGAGGTCGAGGCGGCGATCGCGGAGGCGCACCGGCTCGGGGCGCGGGTGACCGCGCACTGCTTCGCGGAGGAGTCGCTGCGGGACCTGGTGGAGGCGGGCATCGACTGCGTCGAGCACGCCACCGGCCTCACCGAGGAGACCATCCCGCTCTTCGCCGAGCGGGGTGTCGCGATCGTCCCGACGCTCGTCAACATCGCCACCTTCCCGCGGCTGGCCGACGGTGGCGAGGAGAAGTTCCCGCGCTGGTCGGCGCACATGCGGCGGCTGTACGAGCGCCGCTACGACACCGTCCGCTCGGCGTACGACGCGGGCGTCCCGGTCTTCGTCGGCACGGACGCGGGCGGCTCCCTGGCCCACGGCCTCGTCGCGGCCGAGGTCGAGGAGCTCGTCAAGGCGGGCATCCCGCCGATCGAGGCCCTCTCGGCGACCGCCTGGGGAGCCCGGTCCTGGCTGGGGCGCCCCTCGCTGGAGGAGGGGGCCCCGGCCGACCTGGTGGTCTACGACGACGACCCGCGCGCGGACGTCCGCGTCCTGGCGGCGCCGCGACGGGTGATCGTCAACGGACGGGTGATCGGCTGACACCGGGCCGGACCGGCGGGACGGGCCGGCGACGCCCGGAGTCGTCGGCGCCGGATGCCGGACCGGTCGCGGCCGGAGGGACCGGGGCCGACCGGCGGCTCCGGCCGGTCCTGGCCGGTTCGGCCGCGCTCTTGTCGGTCACGATCCGGCGCGGTTCCCCCGCACCCGCCGGCTGGCGGCGGGAGAAGAACGCGAGGCGCGCCCTCTTCTCCGGCAGGAAGACCTCGGGGAGGTCCACCTCCGGCAGCACGACCTCCGGTCCCAGTTCGAAGCCGGACCGCACCAGCCGGGCGATGGCCTTCTCGTTGGCCGCGTCGGGCTCGGCGACCACGCGGACGTGACGGGCCAGCGTGAAGGCGGTCAGGGCGGTGAGCAACCCGGCCGAGAAACCCCGCTCAGGGGTCGCGCTCGGCGCGATCAGCAGGTGGACGCCGACGTCCCCGGGCAGCACGTCGTAGCACTCGCCGACCCGGTCCGCCGCGGGGTCGTACGTCTGGAACAGGGCGACCGGCACGCCGTCCCGCCGGACCAGGAAGCCGTGGTGCGTGGTCAGGGAGTCCAGGTGCGCGTAGACCTCCCGCACCTGTTCGACGGTCGTGCCGCCCATCCCCCAGAACCGGGCCCGGTCCTCGTTGACCCAGCCGTGGATGAGGACGGCGTCGCGGTCGGGGTCGACGGGGTCGACGCGGACCGTGCCGAAGCCCTCGACCGTCTGGAGGTGGAGGGGGTCAGTGGTCGTCACGGGGGTGCTCCTTGGTGAGGTGGTGCCAGTCGGTGGTGACGGGGGCGAGCTCGCCCCGCAGCCACAGCGGGAGTTGGTCACGGTGGTGGGGGTCGCCCGCGACGCCGGAGGCGCCGAACGGCACCACCCAGAGGCTGTCGGCCCGGTCGGCGAGGTCCCAGACGTAGCGGGCGGCCGAGGCGCGGGCGCTGCGGTCGGTGTAGCCGGGCACGCTGGACGTGGACAGCACGCAGTCGTGGTCCCCGCCGAGACCGGGCCACTGGGCGTCGTCCGGGTCCGGCAGGGCCTGCCAGGGCGCGAGCCGGTGGGTCGCGCCCCAGGCCGCCGGCTCCGGTCCCTCGGCGACCTCTTCGAGCGCCTCCCGGACGCTCGCCGCGATGTCCTCGGCCGGCACGGGTCCGGAGACGAGCAGGGTCTCCAGGGCGAAGGCCACCCGGGGCCCGAGCGCCAGCCACGGCTGGAACAGGGCGGGGTACGGCGCGGGTTCGCGCAGCGGCGCGAAGACGGGGTGCGCGGCCACCCGCCGCACGACGGCACCCCGCACCGCGGCGTACAACGCGGCGTCGGTGCTCCCGGCCTCCATCCGCCGGTCCCAGGCGAGCAACCGCGCCCGTACGGCGGCGGCTGCGGGGGAGAGCGGGGTGGAGCCGGTCGCGCCGGCCGCCGCGGGAGCCTCGTCGCGGGGCGCCCCCTCGGCCGGGGCGACGGTGCCCGGTGCCGTCTCGGCGGGGACACGCGTCCGCGGCTCGGCGCCCGTGGCGCGGATCGCCGCCAGGAGGGGGGCCGCGGAGGGGTTGTCGGTGTCGGTGTGGACGGACGTCATGGCCCGCGGAGTCCAGGCCCGCGACTCCGCGAGCAGCGCGTCGATGCGGGCGGCCCGGTGCGGGGGCGCGAACTCGACGCCGAGGGGGGCGGCCAGGGCCCGGGCGTTGGCCATGACCGCGTGCCCGTCGCGGTCGACGTCGGCGCGCGGCGTCGGCGCCGAGGCGTCCTCCCGCCAGGCGTGTGCGGCATCCCAGGCGGGCACCACCCGCAGCCCGTTGGCGCGGTGGCGGACCGGCACCCGGCCGGCCACCCGGTGCAGCAGGCCGCCGGACGTGTCGGCGGCCTGGACGACGTTGACCGGCTCGCACCATCCGTCGACGGCCCGGTCCACGTCCGCGACGGTCCGCGCGGCGAGCAGCTCGGGCAGGACACCGAAGCCCAGCTCACCGGTCACCCGCGGCGGGTAGCGCAGACTGATCGCCTCCCAGGAGCCGTCGGCGTCCGGGTCCGTGGCGGAGCCCCCGCCCGCGTCGGCGATGATCACCGGCCCCCGTGCCGTCTCGACCACCTCGACCTCGACCGGCGGGCCGTCCGCGACCTCGACCGTCTCGGTGTGCACCGACGCGCGCTGCCAGCCGTCGGGGCCGAGGGCCTCCACCCCGCCGTCGTCCGTCCGGCGCAGGCGCTCCCGGTACAGGTCGTGGTAGTCGGCCATGGCGTTGGTGATCGCCCACGCCACGCCGCCCGTGTGGCCGAAGTGGGCGAGCCCCGGCACGCCCGGCACGGCGAAGCCCACGACGTCGTACTCCGGGCACGCGAGGCGGATCTGCTGGTAGACCCCGGGGGCCTCGATGAAGCGGTGCGGATCGCCCGCCACGATCGGCGACCCGCTCGCGGTGCGGCCACCGGAGACGACCCAGCCGTTGGAGCCCGCGGTCGCGGGGCCGTCCGTGTTGAACAGCTCCGTCCACTCCTCGCCGAGCCGTCGGGCGACCTCCTCCCGCCACAGCTTCGCCGGGAACCCCGCGAACAGGATGTGCGTGCTCAGCCACACCGCCAGCGGCGTCCACGGCTCCCAGCGTCCGGGGGCGAGCCCCGTCGCGGCGAACTCCGGCGCCCGCCGCGCGCCGTCCGCGAGGCCCTCGTTGACGCCGTCCGCGTACGCCCGTACCCACCCCGCCGTCCCGGCGTCGAGCCGGTCGAGCCGCTCGAAGCAGCGCTGTGCGGTGTCGGCGAGGCGTGCCTGCCGCGCGAAGGAGTCCCACACCAGCTCGTCGGCCCCGAGGAACGCCGCCGTGGTGCCGAGTGCCCGGTGCCGCTCGACCTCCAGCTGCCAGGCGCGGTCCCGGGCCGTCACAAGACCCTGCGCGTGGGCGAGTTCGTTCGGATCGGCGGCGCGCAGATGCGGAATGCCCCATGCGTCCCGATAGACCTCGATGCTCACAGCGACTCCGCTCCGATCCGGCATTTCTTAGGTTAGGCTGACCTAAATTACTACAGGACTTCAGGGGAGGAGACCGCGGTGGGGCATGGCTGGGAGGGCGTCGTCCTCAAATTGATGCGCGGCAAGGACTTCACGTTCACCGTGACCGGAGCCGAGCAGGTCACCGAGCACTACCGCCGGGTGCACCTCACGGACGGCGGACTGCTCGCCGCCGCCGGAGTGCACCCGACGATGTGGGTGCGGCTCTGGTTCGAGGACGGCGGCAAACCGCACCAGCGTGCCTACACCCTCGTCGACCCGGACCCCGCGTCCGGCACGTTCAGCCTGGAGTTCGCCCTCCACGACGGCGCCGCGAGCCGCTGGGCCCGCACCTGCGCCCCCGGCGACACCATCGAGGCCACCCTCCAGGGCACCGGCTTCACCGCCCCCGAGCCGCGTCCGGAGCGTCTCCTCGTCATCGGCGACGCCGCCTCGCTGCCGGCCGTCAACTCCCTGCTCGACGCGGTCCCCGGTGTTCCCGCCACCCTCTGGTTCGAGACCGCGCACGACTCCGACGAGGACCTTCCGATCCGGCTCGACCCGGACCTGCACGAGGTGCGCCGGGTCCCGCGCGAGCGCGGGGGAGCGGCGCTCGTCGAGCGCGTCAAGGCCGAGCTGCCCGCGCTGACCGGGAGCGACCCCTACGTGTGGATCGCCTGCGACACGGCCACGACCCGCACGCTGGGTACGTACGTGCGCAAGGAGCTGGCGCTCCCCAAGGAGCGCGTGCACTCCCTCGGCTACTGGCGCGCCGCCTGACGGCTCCCGGCGGGGCGCCGGGTTGACAGGCCGTTACCTCCTGCCGTCGGCCCTCGTTGGAAGGCCTCCCCCGTGCGTCGTGCGCCCTCGGTGCGTGCGACGCGCGGGGCGCGAGGGAACGCGTGTGCCGAAAGAATCGAAAGCGAAAGCGGAAACCCCCCTTTGGAGTGAACTGACGCCAGGTGTCCGCCGGTTCACTCTCCGTGCGTAAAGATTCCGGTGTCTCGAGTCGTCGACTCCGCGCCGGCCACATGTCCCCGTGGTGAGCGGCCGGCGACGCCATGTCTCCTGTGGGGGTTCCACCACCTTGAACAGCAACACCTTCCGCCTGCCCGTACGCCGCACCGCCGCCGCCGCGACCGCCGCCGCGCTGGCCGTCGGCCCCGTGGTCCTCGCGGCCCCCGCCGCCCACGCCACGGGCGGGGAAGGACGCGCCACCGCCGCCGTCCTGCGGACCGGCCTCGACGTCTCCCTGCTCAACAAGGCCGTGCACGTGCCGCTCCGGGCCTCCCTCAACGAGGTCCAGGCGCCGGCGAGCGCGGACCGTACGGCGCTCACCGTGACGCTGGAGGGCGTCGAGAAGGGCAAGCCGGTCGACGTCCTGCGCGCCGACGTGGCCACCGCCAAGGCGACCGTGGAGGGGAAGCGCGCCGAGGGTTACGTCAACCTCGCCAAGGCCCGCGTGCACGTCCCCGGCCTTCCGGCCCTCTCGCTGATCGAGGTCGAGAAGGTCACCTCCAAGGCCGTCTGCGAGGCGGGCAGGAAGCCCGTCGCCGAGTCCAACGTGCTCGGGCACGTGACGGTCCTCGGCAAGAAGACCACGCTCACCAGCGGCGGACGCACGAAGGTCACCGTCCCCGGCATCGGCGAGGTGACCCTCGACCTGTCGAAGACGGCCACGACCTCGCGCACGGCGGCCGCCACCGCCCTGGAGCTGAAGGTCGCCGTGAACCCGCTGAAGCTCAACGTGGCCGAGGTCGACGGCGTGCTGACCCTGGCCGAGGCGACCTGTGAGACCCCGAAGGACACCCGGCCCACGCAGCGGCCGACCGAGCGGCCCGCCCAGGAGCCCTCCGCCGGACCCGCCGACGGCGGTGGCGTGGAGACGCAGAACGGCGGCTCGAACCCGGCCGAACAGAACCTCGCCGAGACCGGCGGCAGCTCGGCCACCCCCTATCTGGCAGGCGGCGCCGCGCTCCTGCTCGGCCTCGGCGGCGCGGGCCTCGTCCTGGCCCGGATCCGCGCCCGGGGCTGACCGGCCGGTCCGCGGCCGGACGACCCGCCGCCCACCTGCCCGAGGGGGGTCTCAGGGGGGACGCACCGGGGGGTGCGGACGGGGCAGCGGGTGAAGGGGGGAGGGGTGGGCGGTGCGACGGCACCACCCACCCCTCCCGCCGTCCTCACGGGCCGCTCCCGCGCTCCGCCCCGCTAGCCCGCCGCGAGCAGCGCCTGGTCGAGCGCCTGCAGGAAACGGTTCGTCGTCGTCCGGTCCCGCACCGCCAGCCGCAGCCAGTTCCGGTCCAGGCCCGGGAAGGTGTCGCCGCGGCGGACCGCGAAGCCCAGGGCGCGCAGCCGCTCCCGCACCGCGTCCGCGCGCTCGATCCGGAGCAGCACGAACGGGCCCTCCGCCGCCGCGACCGCCCGCACCTCGTCGAACTCCGCGAGTCCGGCCAGCAGATGTGCCCGCTCCACCCCGATCCGGTGCGCCGCGTGCTCCGCCTCGGCCAGCGCCAGCCGCGACATGCACGCCTCCGCCGCCACCAGCGCCGGCGTCGACACCGGCCACAACGGCTGCGCCCGCTCCAGGGCGTCGACCGTCTCCGGCTCGGCGAGGACGTAACCGACCCGCAGCCCGGCGAGCCCCCACGTCTTCGTCAGGCTCCGCAGCACCACCAGACCCGGCACGTCCGTCCGCCCCGCCAGCGCCTCCCGCTCGCCCGGCACCGCGTCCATGAACGCCTCGTCCACCACCAGCGTCCGCCCCGGCCGCGCCAACGACGCGATCGTCTCCGCCGGATGGAGCACCGACGTCGGATTCGTCGGGTTCCCGATCACCACCAGGTCGGCGTCCTCCGGGACGGCGGCGGGATCCAGCCGGAAGCCGTCCTTCTCCCGCAGCAGGACCCTGCCCACCTCGTGCCCGGCGTCGCGCAGCGCCGCCTCGGGCTCGGTGAACTGCGGATGCACCACCACCGGCCGCCGCACCGGCAGCGCCCGCGCGAGCAGCACGAACGCCTCCGCCGCACCCGACGTGAGCAGCACCCGCCGGGTCGGCAGGTCGTGCCGCTCGGCGACCGCCGCCCGGGCGGCCCGCCCGTCGGGATAGGCCGCCAGACCCGCCAGGGAGGCCGCGATCCGCTCCCGCAGCCACTCCGGAGGCGTGTGCGTCCGGACATTGACCGCGAGGTCGATCAACTTCTCGTCCCGTACCTCCGCGTCACCGTGATGACGCAGATCATGGGCGTCGGAATGCGTATGCGTATACATGGCCGCCGTGGGGTGGTGAGTGGGGGGAGTGCGGAGCTCGGGGACCGGGTCGAACGCCGCCTTCCCACCGGTGTACCCGTGTCCCCGGGACAACAACCGTGCGCCGGTGGACTCTTCGTTCGCCACAAACGGGAGGGAACGGGCGAGCGCGCACGTAACTCCACGCGATTTCCGCTTCGGAACGAGGAGTTCGGCCCCCGCACCCCCCGGGGCGGCGGTGGCCGCGTCCGCCCCCGCGCCGGACAGCTCCGCCGCTCCCGCCAGCGCCGCCGCCTCCGCCACGGACGCCGTCCCCGTCGCCGCCTCCGCCGCCGACGACGGATGCGGTACGGGTACGGACGCCAGCACCTCGGACCCGAACGCCCGCACCGGCAGCCCCCAGCGCTCCGCCGCGCCCGCGACACCCGGCTCCCCGGCCCGCGCGTCCAGCGTGGCCAGCGCCGCCACGTCGGCGGCCGTCAGCCCCGCCTCCCGCAACACCTGCTCCAGCAGGGCGAGCACCTCGTCCGCCGACGCCCCCGAGCGGGCCCCCACGCCCGCCACGACGGCACCCGCGCGAGCGCGGACGTGCGCGGAGGCCACGCGATCCGATAGCAAGGGCGCATGGCCGTTCTCGTCGCGCTCGGCGCGTTCCTCATGACGCTGTTCGGCGGATGGACGGCCGGGCGCGTCACCGACCGGCGCCACCTGGTCCTCGGCCTCGCCGGCGGACTGATGCTCGGCGTGGTCGGACTCGACCTCCTGCCGGAGGCCCTGGAGGCGGTCGGGACGGAGGTCTTCGGCGTGTCGCAGGCCCTGCTCCTCTTCGTCGGCGGCTTCCTCTTCGCCCACGTGGTGGAACGCCTCCTCGCCGTCCGCCAGGCGGCACACGGGGTCGCCGCCGGTGAACGCGTCCCGCAGGTGGGACTCACCGCGGCCGCCGCCATGGTCGCCCACAGCCTCATGGACGGCGTCGCGCTCGGCGCCGCCTTCCAGGTCGGCGGGGGCATGGGGGCCACCGTCGCGCTCGCCGTCATCACCCACGACTTCGCCGACGGGTTCAACACGTACACGATCACCAGCCTGTACGGGAACGCCCGCCGCAAGGCGGTCCTGATGCTCGTCGCGGACGCGTGCGCACCGATCGTGGGAGCCGCGTCCACCCTGCTGTTCACTCTTCCGGAGGAACTTCTCGGCAGCTACCTCGGCTTCTTCGGCGGAGCCCTGCTCTACCTCGCCGCGGCCGAGATCCTTCCCGAGGCCCACCACGACCACCCCGCCCTCTCCACCCTGCTCTGCACGGTGGGGGGCGTGGCCTTCATCTGGCTCGTGGTGGGCGTCTCCGGCTGATCTCACGCCACGGGACCGTTCGCGCAGTGCTCGACGAACCGTGCGGCCGCTCCGGGCGCACCGGCCCAGTGGGTGTGCACATAGCTCGCGTGCACGCCCCGCTGCACGAAGCCCTCCACCCGCCGCTCCGGCTGCCGCAGCCCCCAGGCCGCCCGGGCGCCCGCGCCCGGCTCGATCACGGTCCGGTGGAACTCGTGCCCGCGCATCCGCGCCCCGGTCGCGGCCAGCGGACTGTCGCTCACGGCCACGGCGTCGCGGTAGCCCAGCGTCAGCCGCTCCGACATCCGCGCGTCCGCGTCGAGCACCCCGCACATCGGCGTCCCGTCGAGCGACCGGGCGAGGTACAGCAGACCCGCGCACTCCGCGGCGACGGGCGCACCGGAGCGCGCCAGCTCGGCGACGGCCTTGCGCAGCGGCTCGTTGGCGGACAGCTCGGAGCCGTACATCTCGGGGAACCCGCCCCCGATCACGAGCCCCGAGGTGCCCTCGGGCAGCGCCTCGTCCCGCAGCGGGTCGAAGGTGACGACCTCCGCCCCGGCCGCCCGCAGGAGTTCGGCGTGCTCGGCGTACGAGAACGTGAACGCGGCGCCCCCGGCCACCGCGATGACCGGCCTGCGGGCGGCCGGCTGTTCCGCGGGGGCGGAACGGGTGGGCACGGTCCGCTCACCGGCGGACGGACGCCCTGCGACGGAGGGATCCCACCCTGCGGCGTACAGTTCGGGGGCGCTGCGCGCGAGAGCCAGCAACCCGTCGAGGTCGCACCCGGCACGTACCTGCTCGGCCTGCGCCGCCACCGCGGCCAGCGCGGCGGCCTGCCGTTCGGCCACCGGCACGAGGCCGAGATGCCG
This sequence comes from Streptomyces sp. NPDC053755, assembly GCF_040677675.1. Classification (NCBI taxonomy): domain Bacteria; kingdom Bacillati; phylum Actinomycetota; class Actinomycetes; order Kitasatosporales; family Streptomycetaceae; genus Streptomyces; species Streptomyces sp. NPDC053755. The sequence continues at coordinate 33,872 of NZ_JBFASK010000028.1, forward strand.
CGAGGGAGTCGCCACCGCGGGCGCCCTCCGCAGCACCCCGAGGACCGGGACCCCCGACTCCCCGAGCGCCTCCCGCAGGAGGTGCTCGTGCCGGTCGGTCGCGACCTTGTTCAGGATCACGCCGCCGATCCGCACCTCCGGGTCCCAGGAGGCGAAGCCGTGCACCAGCGCCGCCACCGAACGGGACTGCGAGGAGGCGTCCACGACCAGCACCACCGGCGCCTTGAGCAATTTCGCGACCTGCGCGGTCGACGCCAGCTCCCCCTGGTCGGCGGCCCCGTCGTACAGGCCCATGACGCCCTCGACGACCGCCAGGTCGCAGCCGCGCGACCCGTGCGCGAAGAGCGGCGCGATCAGGCCCGTACCGCACATGTACGCGTCGAGGTTGCGGCCCGGGCGGCCGGTCGCGAGCGCGTGGTAGCCGGGGTCGATGTAGTCGGGGCCGACCTTGTGCGGCGAGACCGCCAGACCACGGCCCGAGAACGCGGCCATCAGACCGGTGGCGACCGTGGTCTTGCCCGCGCCGGAGGACGGCGCGGCGATGACGAGACGTGCTACCACTCGATGCCCCGCTGGCCCTTCTGGCCGGCGTCCATCGGATGCTTCACCTTCGACATGTCGGTGACGAGATCCGCGAAGTCCACCAGCTCCTGCGGGGCGTTGCGGCCGGTGATGACCACGTGCTGCTGCCCGGGACGGTTCCGCAGCACCTCCACCACCTCGGCGGTGTCGATCCAGCCCCAGTGCAGCAGGTAGGCGAACTCGTCGAGGACGTAGAACTTGTACGCCTCGGCGGCGAGGTCGCGCTTGACCTGCTCCCAGCCCTCGCGCGCCTTGTCCTCGTGCGACTGTTCGCCCTCGGCCACCTCGCGCTGGATCCAGGACCAGCCCTCGCCCATCTTGTTCCAGGTGACGGTGCCGCCCTTGCCGGTCTCGCCGAGCGCCTTGAGGGCGTTCTCCTCGCCGACCCGCCACTTGGCGGACTTGACGAACTGGAACACCCCGACCGGCCAGCCCTGGTTCCAGGCGCGCAGCGCCATGCCGAACGCGGCGGTCGATTTCCCCTTGCCGACGCCGGTGTGCACCATCACGAGCGCGCGGTTGCGGCGCTGACGGGTGGTGAGACCGTCGTCGGGCACGACGGTCGGCTGTCCCTGCGGCATTAGGCGGCCCTTCTCGTAGAGCGGTTGACTTGTACGTCTCTGACCAGCCCGGCGATCGAGTCCGCGCGCAGCTCGTCCAGGGTCACGGCGGTTCCGCCCAGTTGTCGGGCGAGATCCCCGGCGAGGCCGAGCCGCACCGGCCCGCTCTCGCAGTCCACGACCACGGCGGCGGTGCCGTCGGCGGCGTGCAGGCGCGCGGCGCGGGCGGCGAGCGCCACCGGGTCGCGGCCGCCGCCGGTCGCCCGGCCGTCGGTCACCACGACGAGCAGGGGGCGGCGCGAGGGATCGCGCAGCCGCTCGACCCGCAGGACGTCGTGGGCCTTCAGGAGCCCGGCCGACAGGGGCGTACGGCCACCTGTCGGAAGCTGTTCGAGCCGGGCCGCGGCCGCGTCCACGGACGAGGTCGGCGGCAGCGCCACCTCGGCGTCCCGGCCGCGGAAGGTGACCAGGCCGACCTTGTCACGGCGCTGGTAGGCGTCGAGGAGGAGGGAGAGCACGGCGCCCTTGACGGCGCTCATCCGCTGCCGGGCCGCCATGGACCCGGAGGCGTCCACGGCGAAGAGCACCAGATTGCCCTCGCGGCCCTCGCGCACGGCCTGCCGCAGGTCGTCCCGCCGCACCACCAGGCCGGGGCCGGAGCGTCCGCGCGCCTTCTGGTGCGGTGCGGCGGCGTGCACGGTCGCGGCCAGGTGCAGCTTGGTGAGGGCGCCCCGGGGGCGTACGGCCCCGGTCGTCCTGCCGTGCTCGGTACGGGCCCGGGAGCGGCGCCCGGCCGCGCCCTCGCCCAGTCCGGGCACGCTGAGCATCTTCGTACGGAACGGTTCGGCGGCTCGGACGGCGGCACGCTGACCGGTGCCACCGCCGGGCGCGGGGGCCGGTCCGTCCTGGGCCGCCGGCTCGGGCTCGGGCGTCGCCTCCGGCTCCGCCTCGCGGGGCGGCTCGGCCGGGCCGGCGCTCTCAGCGGACCCGTCGGGCCCCTCGCCCTGCGGCGGCACCCCGCCTCCGCCTCCGCCCGGCCCGTCGTCGGGACCCTGACCGTCGGGGCCCGGACCCTCGGGATCCGGATCCGGGTCCTCGTCCTCGGCCTTGAACCGCTCCAGCGTCTCGTCCAGCTTGTCCTCGTCCAGGCCGGGCGCGTCGAAGGGGTTGCGCCGCCTGCGGTGGGGGAGGGCGAGCAGCGCGGCCTGCCGTACGTCGTCGGAGGTGACGTCCGTCCGGCCCGCCCACGCGGCGAGCGCCGTCGCCGTGCGGGCCATGACGATGTCGGCGCGCATGCCGTCGACCTCGAACGCCGCGCAGGTGGCGGCGATCCGCAGGAGCGCCGCGTCGCCGAGCACCACCCGGGGCAGCAGGGCCCGCGCGGCCGTGATCCGGTCCCGCAGCGCGCTCTCCTCGCCCTCCCAGCGGGCGGCGAAGGCGGCGGGGTCGTCGTCGAACGCCAGCCTGCGGCGCACCACCTCGACCCGCTGCTCGGGTTCCCGGGAAGCCGCCACCTCCACGGTCAGACCGAAGCGGTCCAGCAGCTGCGGCCGCAGCTCGCCCTCTTCGGGGTTCATCGTGCCGACGAGCAGGAAGCGGGCCGCGTGCCGCACGGAGACGCCTTCGCGCTCGACGTAGGAGGAGCCCATGGCGGCGGCGTCGAGGAGCAGGTCGATCAGGTGGTCGTGGAGGAGGTTGACCTCGTCGACGTAGAGGATCCCGCGGTGCGCGTCCGCGAGGAGCCCCGGCTCGAAGGCCTTCACGCCTTCGGCGAGGGCCCGTTCGATGTCCAGCGCGCCCACCAGCCGGTCCTCGGAGGCGCCGACGGGCAGTTCGACCATCCGCGCGGGCCGCGCGGCGGCCGGGGCGTCATCGTGCGGCCCGTCGGGGCAGCCGGGGTCGGGAGAGGCCGGGTCGCAGCTGAAGCGGCAGCCCGCGACGACCGGCACCTCAGGCAGCAGGTCTGCCAGCGCACGGACGGCCGTGCTCTTGGCGGTGCCCTTCTCGCCGCGTACGAGGACACCGCCCACCGCCGGGCTGACGGCGTTCAGCAGCAACGCCAGCCGCAGGTCGTCCATGCCGACGACGGCGGTGAACGGATACCGGGTGCTCATCGGGCGGTCACTCCTTCAACTCGTGGGGGTCGGGCGGGGCGGGGCGTCACGGTGCGCCCGGAGGGATGAACGGCAGCCCGGCCGGCGGGCCGTTCTCGATGAGCCGCAGCAGCGCGTCCGTGTCCGCGTGCTCCTCGATCAGGTCGCCGAGGCGGTCCAGCTGCTCCTCGCGCAGGGTTCCGAAGCTCGTGTCCGGCGCCGGTACGAAACGGCGCCCGGCCGCCGCCGCGACCTCTCGCAGGAACGCCCGGCGGAAGCCGTCGCTCTCCAGCGAGCCGTGCCAGTGGGTGCCCCAGACGGAGCCGACCCGGCAGCCGTCCAGAAACGGTTCGCCGCCGTCCACCCGGGCGATGCCGTGGTGGATCTCGTATCCCTCCACCCGCTCGCCCAGCGCCTCCCCGACCGGCCGGGCCAGGGTCTTCTCGGGCGCGAAGCGGACGTGGACGGGCAGCAGCCCGAGCCCGTCCACGGCGCCCGCCTTCGACTCGACGTCGTCCTCGATGCGGACGCCGAGGACCTGGAAGCCGCCGCAGATGCCGAGCACCGGCCGGCCCTCCGCCGCGCGCCGGGCCAGCGCGTCGGCGAGGCCGCGTTCCCGCAGCCAGGCCAGCGCCTTCACGGTCCCGCGCGTGCCCGGCACGACCACCAGGTCCGCGTCGACGAGCTCCTCGGCCCGGTCCACGAACCGCACGACCACGCCCGGTTCGGCCGCCAGCGCGTCCACATCGGTGAAGTTGGACATCAGCGGCACGGCGCAGACCGCGACCCGCAGCACGTCCTCGCCGAGCGGCGGCGCCACGACGGACTCGCGCACCGCGCCCCGCAGGGAGACCCGCAGTCCGTCCTCCTCGTCGATGCCGAGGCCGTGGGCGTAGGGCAGGACGCCGTACGTCCGCCGCCCCGTGAGGCCGAGCAGCATGTCGAGCCCGGGTTCGAGCAGCGAGACGTCCCCCCGGAACTTGTTCACGAGATAGCCCGCGATCAGCTCCTGGTCCTCGGGCGCCAGGAGCGCCGTGGTCCCGAAGAACTGGGCGAACACCCCGCCCCGGTCGATGTCGCCGACCACGAGCACCGGCAGCCGCGCGGCCCGCGCGATGCCCATGTTCACGATGTCCGTGCGCCGCAGGTTGATCTCGGCCGGACTGCCCGCCCCCTCGCAGATCACGGCGTCATACGTGCTCCGCAGCTCCTCCAGGCACGCGAGGACCGGCTCGAAGAGTTCCTGCCGCCGTCCTCCGTGCAGCAGCTTCCCGGGGGACGACCCGCCGGGCCCTCCGAAGAATCCCCGGGCGCTCAGCTCGCCCACCGGCCTGCCCATCAGCACGACCTGGCTGGAGCGGTCGCTGCCCGGCTTGAGCAGCACCGGGTTCATCAGGGCGGTCGGCTCCACCCGCGCGGCCTGCGCCTGCATGGCCTGCGCCCGGCCGATCTCCGCGCCCTGTCTGGTCACGAAGGAGTTCAGGGACATGTTCTGCCCCTTGAACGGCGCGACCTTCACCCCCTTGCGCACCAGCCAGCGGCAGATCCCCGCCGTGACGACGCTCTTGCCCGCGTCGGACGTGGTCCCGGCGACCAGCAGCCCCCCGCCTGTCATGCGTTCCTCCGCTTCATCGCGCCCGCCAGGGCCCGTCCGGTCGCACAGACCGCCAGCGTCAGCCAGGTCACCCGGCGCGACAGCCGTACGGCACGCTCGATGTCCGCCACGTCCACGTCCCGGCCCTCCGCGTTGAGCACCGGCCGGTGTTCCACCCGGCCGCCGTACGACAGCGTCCCTCCCAGCCGCACGCCGAGCGCTCCGGCGAAGGCGGCCTCGACGGGGCCGGCGTTGGGGCTCGGATGCGCGGCCGCGTCGGCGCGCCAGGCCCGCAGCGCCCCGCGGGGATCGCCGCCCGCGGCCGCGGCGAGCACGGCCGTCAGCCGCGCTCCCGGCCAGCCGGCGAGGTCGTCGAGCCGGGCCGAGGCCCAGCCGAAGCGGCGGTAGGCGGGGGACTTGTGGCCGACCATGGCGTCCAGGGTGTTCACGGCCCGGAAGCCGACGAGCCCCGGGACACCGGCCACGGCGCCCCACACCAGGGCGCCGACGACCGCGTCGGAGGTGTTCTCGGCGACGGACTCCACGACCGCGCGGGCCATCGCGGGACCGTCCAGGGCCTGCGGATCGCGGCCGCACAGATGCGGCAGCCGCTCGCGGGCCACGTCCAGGTCTCCGGCGGCCAGCGCCCCGCCGACGGCCCGGGCCTCCCGGCCCAGGGTCGTGCCCCCGACGACGGCCCACACGGCGGCGGCGGTCAGGGCGGCGGACGCGGCGGGCCGGTTCCGTACGGTACGGGCGGCGAGGGCGCCCAGGGCGGCCGTGCCGCCCACGCAGACGGCGGTGTGCAGCGCGCCCCACCCGCGGTGGTCGCGCCGCAGGAGGCTCTCGACGGCTCCGGCGGTCCTGCCGAACGCGGCGACGGGATGGCCGCGGCGCGGATCGCCGAGGAGCAGGTCCACGGCCAGTCCGGCGGAGGCGCCGTACGCGAAGACGTCCGTGGACGCGAATACACCGGTGGCTGCTCTGCGGCCAGGCATGGCGCTGTGTCCTCACTCAGGGTCCGCGCCCTGGCTCGACGTGACCGGCGGTGAGAGTTCCTGGCTCCCGGGGATCAGCTCCCCGGTCACAGTGGCGGGACCGCGCCGGATTCGCACCGGACTTCCTCTTCTGCCGCCGTAAATGGCCCCGGAAGTCCACCACGCGGCGCGAACAGCCGTCAACTCACCCTTGACCTGCGGCGGGAGAGTGTGCGAAGCCCCACAACGACGTCCGGGCGGGCCGCACCTTTCGGTGCGACCCGCCCGGCGGTGGTGTCGTGACGCGTCAGACGACGATCAGGTAGATGCCGTACGCGACGGCCGCCGCGCAGAGTGCGAAGCAGGCGTACGCGCCGGTGCGGGCCAGGGTGGCGGAGCCTCCCCGGGCGGCGGCCTGCTCCTGCTTGGAGAGGCCGACGATGCCGAGGGTGAACAGGCCCACGAGGGCGACGGTCGCCACGAGGCTGACTCCGAAGACGGAGCCGAGAGCTGCCCAGTCGATCTTCATGTGGTTCGTCCTTACACCGCGGCGGCGGGGGCCGCGGGGGCTGCCGGGTCCGTGGGGGCCGGCGAGGGGATGGTGGTCTTGAGGTCCTCGTCCGCGACGGCGGCGACGGAACCGGCCGGCGGCGGGGTGACGGCCGCGATGGCGGTGGTCACGACGCCCGCGGGCTCGTCGGTGTCGTCGTCGGTGACGTTGTGGTGGTCGACCGGCTTGCGGCGCGAGAGCGCCCAGATGACTCCGGAGCCGGCGATCAGCAGGACGGCGACGGCGACGATGCCCCAGGTGCCCTGCTGGGTGAGGAACTCGGCGCCGGCGGCGACCAGGCCCGCCGCGGGAAGGGTCAGGCCCCAGGCGACGAACATCCGGGTGGCGGTCGACCAGCGGACCACGCCGCCCTTGCGGCCGAGGCCCGCGCCCATCACGGCACCCGAGCAGGACTGGGTGGTGGAGAGCGAGAAGCCCAGGTTCGAGGAGGCCAGGATGACCGTGGCGGCGCTGGTCTGGGCGGCGAAGCCCTGCTGCGGCCGCAGGTCGGTGAGGCCCTTGCCCATGGTGCGGATGATGCGCCAGCCGCCGAGGTAGGTGCCGAGAGCGATGGCGACACCGGCGGAGACGACGACCCACATGGGAGGGTTGGAGCCCGGGACGAGGACGCCGCCGGTGACCAGCGCCAGGGTGATGACACCCATCGTCTTCTGCGCGTCGTTGGTGCCGTGGGCGAGGGAGACGAGACCGGCGGAGGCGATCTGGCCGGCGCGGTAGCCCTTGGCCGTGTGCTTCTCGTCGGTCCTGGCGCCGATGCGGTACGTCAGGCGGGTGGCCACCATCGCGGCGAGGCCGGCGACGAGCGGCGCGGCGATCGCGGGGATGAGGACCTTGGTGACGATGGTCGAGCCGTTCACGGCCGACCAGCCGGCCGACATCACGGCCGCGCCGATGAGTCCGCCGAAGAGGGCGTGGGAGGAGCTGGACGGCAGGCCGAGCAGCCAGGTCAGCAGATTCCAGAGGATGGCGCCGACGAGCGCCGCGAAGATCACTTCGGTACGAATGCCCTGTTCGTTGATGATCCCGCCGGAGATCGTCTTGGCGACCTCCACGGACAGGAACGCGCCGACCAGGTTGAGCACGGCGGACATGGCCACCGCCGTCTTGGGCTTGAGGGCACCGGTCGAGATGGTCGTCGCCATCGCGTTGGCGGTGTCGTGGAAACCGTTCGTGAAATCGAACACGAGAGCTGTCACGACCACAATCGCGAGCAGCAGCGTGATGTGTTCCATTTACCCAGGCAATCGTTTGACGTCAGTGGCTCGTCGAACGTAAGCAACCTGGGTGAACGGAAGATGAACTGGGCCGGGCGGTGTGGTGACCCGATCCGGTGTCGGCGCATTCCGCTTACGGTCCCGGAGGCGGTTTCCGTCCACGATGCGGTCACCGCGCAACCCCGGGTAATCCGGGCCGTACCGGGGCACACGCGACTTCCCTCCTTTCCGCTCCGCACGCCCCGTGTCAGCCCGTGGACCGCGCGTGCACCGGTTCAACCGCACGAGGGACCCGCCGGAGTGACCCATGTCACTCTCCCGTGGCCGTTCGCGCGTCCCCTGGGACAACGCGCCGGTCGCACGCGGTCCCCGAGGGGCGACCCGCCGCCAGGGCGCCTCCCGCGCGGCGTCGCGCCCGGCCCGCCGTGCTTCCCGGGTGGCAGTCCGCCGCCCGCGTACCGACACTGGGACGGTGCGCCCGGCTACAGCGACGGCAGCGGCCGTCACCACTCTGATCGGTGTCGGCGCGGCCGCGGTGGCGGTCGGCCGTTACGCGGGCGACGCCGCCCTCAAGGCGGCGTCCGGGCGGCCCATGCCCGGAGACCCACGCCTCACCGTGCACGCCACCGGCCCCGGCACGGTCACCCTGACCCGCAGCCTCGCCTCCCTGCGTCCCGGGACGTACGGCATCGAGGGTCCCGACTTCCACGGCTTCGTCGGCCCCGTCCTCGACCGCGTCCCGCACACCGCCGACACCGTCGTGCGGCGTCTGGAGCGCGTCGAGCTCGGCACCCTCGAACCCGGCGCCCGCGTCCGGCTCACCCCCGAGCTGCACTCCGGCACCCCCCGCACCGCCGTCGGCGTCGTCTACGAGGACGTCGAGATCCCCGGCGAGCTGGGCAGCCTGCCCGGCTGGCTGATCCCCGGCCCCCGCCCCACCTGGGTCATCGCCGTGCACGGCCTCGGAACCAGCCGCCGGCACCCCCTCAACCTCGTCCCCTTCCTCACCCGCCGGCAGATCCCCGTCCTGTGCGTCGCCCACCGCGGCGACGAGGGCGCGCCGGCCTCCCCGGACGGGCTCGCCCACCTCGGCGACTCCGCGTGGCGGGACGTCGACGCGGCCATCCGCTACGCCGTCCGCCGGGGCGCCGTGGACGTCGTGCTGCACGGCTGGGGGACCGGCGCCACCATGGCCCTGCGGGCCGCCGCCGACTCGGGCGTACGGGACAGCGTCCGCGGCCTCGTGCTCGACTCCCCGGTCCTCGACCCGCAGGCCACGCTGCGCCACCTCGCCGCGGCCCGCCGGGTTCCCCGGCCACTGCTGCCGTTCGCCGTCCACGCGGCCCAGAGCAGGTCGGGGCGGCGCGGCGACCGGCTGCCGGACCCCCCGGACCCGGCCGGCCTCCGCGTGCCGACCCTGGTCTTCCACGGCCCCGACGACACCCTCGCCCCCTGGGAAGCCTCCCTCGAACTGGCCGCGCGCCGCCCCGAACTGGTCACCCTTCAGCCGGTCCACCAGGCGCCCCACGCCGCCATGTGGAACGCCGACCCGGTCCGCTACGAGGAGACCCTGCGGCGCTTCCTCACCCCGCTGCTCTAGGGGGCGACGCAAGGCGTGTCCTGCCGGGGTCGCCGATCCGGCCCGCTCGGCAGGACGCCCCCAGGGCGTGTCCCGGGAGTCCCGCCCCGGCCCGCCCGCCGGGCTCGGCCTTCCGGTGGGTGCCCGTACATTCCGGACACGCTCCGGGGCGTGCCCGGCCGCGCCCCGCGTCGCCGCGCCGCCACGTCTGACGATGATCCGCATTCCGATTGGGCTTTCGGGCCGTCAGCGGGAAGACTGCCCTCGTGACGTCTCGAAAGCCTGATGAGCAAATGGCGCGCAACTCCAGACTCCGACTCGTCCGTCCGCGGGCACTGGCCACCGCCCGACGGGCCGTGACGACGCGGCGCACCCGGCCGGCGCCGAGGCCGCCCGAGGGCACTCCGCCCCGCGCGGAACTGGCCCGCCAGGCGCGGACCGTCCTGGCCGACGCCGTACGGATCGCCCGCTGGGCCGCCGTCGACCGCGAGGCCGACTACACCCCTCCGGCCGGCCTCGAGGCCCGCTCCGCGCAGGAACGCGCCGCGGCGGCCCTCGACCTGACGCCCGGCCAGGTGCGCACCGGCTGGGACCGCGCCCGGCTCGCCGGCCTCGTGGAGCTCCACGGCGCCACCGCGCGCCCCGGCTGGCGGCTGCACGCCTGGGACCGCGACGACTCCGCCGTCCTGCGCGGCTGGGTCGCCCTCTTCGACGCCTGGTCCCTCGTCCACCCCGCCCCCGGGGACGTGCCGCCCAGCGCCGTCGCCGAGGTCGTCGAGGCCGTCCCCCAGGTGCTCTCCCTGCTCCAGCTCTCGGCCGGGCCGGTGCTCGTCCCGGCCCTGCTGGACCTGCTCCGGCAGCGCGTCCAGGAGCTGCGCGAGGAGCGCTGCGAGGTCCCCGCCCAGGGGGCCGCCGCCCCCGCGCCCGGCACCGACGCCTCCGCCGACGGCGGAGCGGCCGACTCCGCGGAGGGCGGCACCGACGGCCTCCCCGCCCTGCTCGACTGGGCCCTGGACGGTCTCGCCGCCGTCGGCGCGCTCACCCTGGGCGACGGCCAGGCCACCCTGACCCCCCTGGGCAACTGGGCGGTCTGGGTCAAGCTGGAACAGATCTGCGTCGCGGCCCAGAGCCCGGCCGGCAACATCGAGCAGTCCGCCGAGGACATGCTCCGCGGCTGCGCCCGCCTCACTCCGGGCCCCGCCCGCGACGAGTACCGCGCCTGGCTCGCCGCGCGCACCCTCTCCAGCGCCGTGACCGAACTCCTGGCCGTGGCCCGCGGTGAGGACGCCCTGCTGCGCGGCCTCGCCTTCGAGGCGCTCCGGGTCGTGGGAGCCCCCGCCGAGGCCGAGGTCCGGGCCGCCGTGCAGGAGGCCTCGCTCCGCCCGTACGCCCTGCTCTGGCTGGCCGAGTACGACGGCGCCGACCCCGACGACGCCCCGGACGTGCTCACCCGCGAGGAGGCCACCTGGCTCTGGGTGGACACCGCCGCGGCCGTCGCCGACCACGGCGAGAGCGCGCTGCTGGTGCGCCATCTCGACTCCGCCGTGCAGGGCACGGTTCCGGCCCTCCTCGACGAGGTCCGGGCGGTCGGCCACCCGCGCACGGTCCAGGTCCTCGTCGCCCTCGCCGCCGCGCACCCCGACCCGGCCCTGGCCAAGGCGGTCCGCCGGGCGGCCTTCCAGGTCCACACCGGGGGATCGTGACCCCGGCCGTGTCCCGAGAGGACGCCGCGGGGCCGCGGGCCCGGCGGGCCGGCCCTCATCCGGCGGCGACACCCGGGGTGTACGTCCCGAAGCTCCAGATGTTGCCCTCGGCGTCCCGGGCCATGTAGTCCCGCGAGCCGTACTCCTGGTCCGTGGGCGGCATCAGGATCTCGACCCCGTGCTGCGCCGCACGCGCGTGGTGTTCGTCCACGTCGTCCACGTGGACGAACACCCCGACCGGGCCGGCGTCGGCCATCAGCTTGTCGAACTCGCTCCCGGTGCCCTTGCTGCCGAGCATCACCATGCCGTTGCCGTACGACAGCTCGGCATGCATGACCTTGCCGTCCTCGCCTTCGTACACCGCGGTGTCGGTGAAGCCGAACGCCTCGGTCAGCAGCTTGATCGCGGCCTTCGCGTCCTGGTACGCCAGCGTCGGACAGATATGGGGTGCCTCAGCCATCCCGATCACTCCTTCTCGTCGGTCCACGTCGGAATGTGACCTGGATCTCAGTCTCGCAGTCGCCGCCGACAATCAGCGGAAGGTGTCGCACCGCGCCATGTCGCCGGTCCTGAAGCCGGTGGAGAACCACTGCTGCCGCTGCGCCGCCGAGCCGTGGGTCCAGCTCTCCGGGGTCACCCGGCCCTGGAACCTCTCCTGGATCCGGTCGTCGCCCACCGCGGCCGCCGCGTCGAGCCCGTCCCGGATGTCCGCTTCCGTCACTCCGGTCAGCAGGGGCCGCCCGGTCTTCTCGTCCGGGGTGGTCGTCGCGTGCCGCGCCCACACGCCGGCGTAGCAGTCCGCCTGCAGTTCGACCCGCACGGCCTGGGAGCCGGCGCCCTGCCGGCCGTCCTGGGCGCCGGCCAGCGTGCCCATCATGTTCTGCACGTGGTGGCCGTACTCGTGCGCCACCACGTACGCCTGGGCGAACGGGCCGCCGCTCGCCCCGAAGGTGGTCCGCAGCTCGTCGAAGAAGCCCAGGTCCAGATAGACCTGCCGGTCGCCGGGACAGTAGAACGGCCCGACCGCCGACGTGGCCGTGCCACAGGCCGTGCCGACGCGGTCGCTGAACACCACCGTGCGCGCGTCCCCGTACCGGCCGCCCCGGCGGGCGTACTCCGCCCGCCAGAAGTCCTGCACGCTGTTGACGACCCCGACGATCCGGCAGTCGTCGCGGGCGTTGGCGTCGGCGCCGGTCCGGCAGCTGCGCTCCACCTCGGCCGCGGACGACGAGGTGGCCACGGGCGCCGGGTCGCCGGAGGTCAGGCCCAGCTGCTCGGGCCCCACGCCGAAGAGCATGCCGAGGATGAGCGCGACGAACGCGACGACACCGCCGCCGACGGTGGCCCGGCCGCCGGGGATGCGGCTGCCGCGGACGTCCCGCACCTCCGAGGTGTCCAGATTGGCGTCGTCGTCGAACTGCACGGGCCACCGCCCTCCGCGTCTCTGCCGCGGCGGGGGCCGCCGCCCTGGGCCCGAGTATCGAGCAGCCCGCAGGGGATCGCCCCTTTTGACCGGCATGTGCGGGAACGGTGGGCTGTGACCGTCGCGGGAGCATGGCCGAAAAGCAGTTGCATGGGCCCGTTAGACTGGCCGTATGGCCATTCTCCTCGTGCATTAGCGGCGTCGAACCGCCTTCGAGAGCCCTTCCGCCGTCCAAACCCGCCCTGGAGTCTGTCCGTGATCACCGCTTCCGGCATCGAGCTGCGCGCCGGCGCCCGCATTCTCATCGAGTCCGCTTCCTTCCGCATCGCCAAGGGCGACCGCATCGGCCTCGTGGGCCGCAACGGCGCGGGCAAGACCACCCTCACCAAGTGCCTCGCCGGCGAGGGCATGCCCGCGGGGGGCACCATCACCCGCTCCGGCGAGGTCGGCTACCTCCCGCAGGACCCGCGCACCGGCGACCTCGACGTGCTGGCCCGCGACCGCATCCTCTCCGCGCGCGGCCTCGACGTGCTGCTGCGCAAGATGCGGCAGAACGAGGAGCGCATCGCGACCGGCTCCGGGGCCACCCGCGAGAAGGCCATGAAGCAGTACGAGCGCCAGGAGACCGAGTTCCTCACCAAGGGCGGGTACGCCGCCGAGGCCGAGGCGTCCACCATCGCCGCCGCCCTCGGCCTGCCCGACCGCGTCCTCGGCCAGCCGCTGCACACGCTCTCCGGCGGTCAGCGCCGCCGGATCGAGCTGGCCCGGATCCTCTTCTCGGACGCCGACACCCTCCTCCTCGACGAGCCCACGAACCACCTCGACGCCGACTCGATCGTCTGGCTGCGCGACTACCTCAAGACCTACCGCGGCGGCTTCATCGTCATCTCCCACGACGTCGACCTGGTCGAGACGGTCGTGAACAAGGTCTTCTACCTCGACGCCAACCGCTCGGCGATCGACGTCTACAACATGGGCTGGAAGCTCTACCAGCAGCAGCGCGAGGCCGACGAGAAGCGCCGCAAGCGCGAGCGCCAGAACGCCGAGAAGAAGGCCGCGGCCCTCAACTCCCAGGCCGACAAGATGCGCGCCAAGGCGACCAAGACGGTCGCCGCGCAGAACATGGCCAAGCGTGCCGAGCGCCTCCTGTCCGGCCTGGACGCGGTCCGGGTCTCCGACAAGGTCGCCAAGCTGCGCTTCCCGGACCCGGCGCCCTGCGGCAAGACCCCGTTGACGGCCGAGGGCCTCTCGAAGTCCTACGGCTCGCTCGAGATCTTCACCGATGTGGACCTCGCCATCGACAAGGGCTCGCGCGTCGTCATCCTGGGCCTCAACGGCGCGGGCAAGACGACCCTGCTGCGACTGCTCGGCGGCGTCGAGCAGCCCGACACCGGCGAGGTCACCCCCGGCCACGGCCTGAAGCTCGGCTACTACGCCCAGGAGCACGAGACGCTCGACCCGGAGCGCTCGGTCCTGGAGAACATGCGTTCCTCCGCCCCCGACCTCGACCTGGTCGAGGTGCGCAAGGTGCTCGGCTCCTTCCTCTTCTCCGGCGACGACGTGGACAAGCCGGCCGGCGTGCTCTCCGGCGGTGAGAAGACCCGTCTCGCTCTCGCGACCCTCGTCGTCTCCTCGGCGAACGTGCTGCTCCTGGACGAGCCGACCAACAACCTCGACCCCGCCAGCCGCGAGGAGATCCTGGGCGCGCTGCGCACCTACAAGGGGGCGGTCGTGCTCGTCACCCACGACGAGGGTGCCGTCGAGGCGCTCCAGCCGGAGCGGATCATCCTGCTCCCGGACGGCGTCGAGGACCTGTGGGGTGCGGACTACGCGGACCTGGTGGCCCTCGCCTGATCATCTCGGTATGGATCATTCGGCTCATCGCCGATCCTTCATCTGAGTGAGGGCGTCTCATCCCTCGGGCGCGACCTTGTGCGGAATCCTTCCGTCAGGGCCGCGCCCGCGCGCGTTCCCCCGGCGCGCCGCTGACCTGGCACTTCGCGCCCCGTCGGGCCGTGAGGCGGTGGTCGCGCCCTACGGAATATGGCATTCCGGTCGCTGTGAATCCCTCCCCGTCCACGAACCTCGTGCCACAGACCTTGTCGAATGGGTGGCCAGGACGTCCGGAAGGGGTGATCATGAGAAGTCCAGAGCGCACTTCCCATGAGGAGGCACGGGTGGCCGAGACTCTGAAGAAGGGCAGCCGGGTGACCGGCGCCGCGCGCGACAAGCTCGCGGCAGACCTGAAGAAGAAGTACGACTCCGGTGCGAGCATCCGGGCGCTGGCCGAGGAAACCGGTCGCTCCTACGGATTCGTCCACCGGATGCTCAGCGAGTCCGGAGTCACGCTGCGTGGACGCGGCGGAGCGACACGGGGCAAGAAGGCAGCCTCGGCCTGACATCGGGGCGCGGCTCGTCCGGCCCACCGTCTCTCGCGGTGGCCACCCGGTCGACCGTGTGGTCGGCCGGGTGGTTACTGTGCAGTCACTTAGCAGTGCTGCACCGGAACCGGAGGCGCCCCATGACTTCGCTCGACTCTGTGCTCGTGTTCGACAAGGACGGTGTACGGCTCACCGTCGAGGACGCCGTTGCCACGGTGACCCTGACCAATCCGGCGAAGCGCAACGCCCAGTCTCCCGCTCTGTGGCGGGCGTTGGCGGAGGCCGGCCGGTCGTTGCCGGGCAGCGTGCGGATCGTGGTCCTGCGCGGTGAGGGCGCGTCCTTCTCCGCCGGGCTCGACCGGCAGGCGTTCACGCCCGAGGGCTTCGACGGGGAGCCGTCCTTCCTGGACCTGGCACGCGGGTCGGACGAGGACCTGGACGCGGTCATCGCCGAGTACCAGGAGGCGTTCACCTGGTGGCGCCGCAGCGACATCGTGTCGATCGCGGCCGTCCAGGGACACGCCATCGGAGCCGGGTTCCAGCTCGCCCTCGCCTGCGACCTCCGGGTCGTCGCCGAGGACGTGCAGTTCGCCATGCGCGAGACCAGTCTGGGCCTCGTGCCGGACCTCACCGGCACGCACCCGCTCGTCTCCCTCGTCGGCTACGCCCGCGCGCTCGAGATCTGCGCCACCGGCCGCTTCGTCCAGGCCGACGAGGCCGAGCGGATCGGGCTCGCCAACATCGCCGTGCCCGCCTCCGAACTGGACGACGCGGTACGGGACCTGAGCGGCGCCCTGCTCGCCGCGCCCCGCGACGCCGTCGTCGAGACCAAGGCGCTGCTCCAGGGCGTCTCCGGCCGCTCCTACGAAGAGCAGCGCACCGCCGAACGCGCCGCCCAGGCCCGCCGCCTGCGCGACCTCGCGGGCCTCGGCGACTGAGCGCCCTCCGCACCCACTCGCCCGGCCCGCCCTCGGGTCGTCGGCGAGTTCGTCCACGTGCTGCCGCGGGGCCCGGCCTGCGGCGGCCGTGGTGATGTCACCGGATCCCGGGTCCGTCCGCGTGCTTCCGCGGGGCCCGGCCTCCCGCGGCCGTGGTCACGTCACCGGATCTCCGAGACCAGGACCGTGACCGCGGTCCCCCGCGGGGCGCTCGCGGTCAGGCGCGTGCGGACCGCTCGCGCGACGTCGAGGGCGCGGTGGCCGGCCGTCACCGCCAGCTCCACGCGCAGAGCGCCCTCACTCCGATGGACCGGAGCGCCCAGGACGTCCGTCAGAGCCGCCACGCCGTCGACCGCGAGCGCCTCCAGGGCCGCCGGGTCCTCCGCGGCCGGAGAGGTTCGCCCGGGTGGGGGAGCGGCCGACGGCTCGTCCCGACCGCCGTCCTCCGTCTCCACGAGACCCGTCACCCGGAGGTCCACCTCCGTCACCGCCAGGCCCAGCACCGTCCCCGCGGCGGAGAACAGTGCCTGCCGCACCGCCTCCGCGAGTCCCGGCAGCGGGATCCCGGCCGTCGCCGCGAACTCCGCCGTGATCCGCAGCGGCCCCGGCGGCAACCCGCCCGGCGGAACGGGAAGCGGCTCCTCGCCGCTGGGCGCCACCAGGCCCACCCGCAGCGACCCCGGCGCCGCGCCCCGCACCGCCGCCGCGGCCGAGAGCAGCACCCCTCGCGCCGCGCGCTCCGTCAGCCACGCGCCGTCCGTCGCCTCCCCGAGCGGCAGCAGCCTGCCCGGGCCCAGACGTCTCCGTACCGCCGTCGCCCAACTCTCAGCCGTCGTCATGGGTCCAGCCTGCCGCATTCCCGGCGCGAAATGGGGCAAGCGCACTTAATGTGGGCACGGAAGCCCATAACTGCCCGGAAGGGATGAACGGCCATGAGCGAGACCGCACGCCCTGAGGAACCGTCCATGACCAAGCGCGGCGGCGGCGCCCCGGCCACCCGCGGCCGGACCACGATCGCCGACGGGGTCGTGGAGAAGATCGCCGGCCTCGCCGCCCGAGACGTCGACGGGGTCCACGCCATGGGGAGCGGACTGTCCCGTACCTTCGGCGCCGTGCGCGACAAGGTCCCCGGTGGCGGCACCAAGTCCAACGCCACCCGGGGAGTGAAGGCCGAGGTCGGTGAGGTACAGACCGCTCTCGACCTGGAGATCGTCGTCGTCTACGGCGTCTCGATCTCCGACGTCGCCGGCGAGGTGCGCGAGAACGTCATCGCCGCCGTGGAGCGCATGACCGGCCTGCAGGTCGTCGAAGTGAACATCGCGGTCAGCGATGTGAAGTTGCCCGAGGACGAGGAAGAGGAGCCGGAGCAGCGGCTTCAGTAGCCGCGGGCGCTCGGCGGAAAGGGTCGGTGGTCGGTATGAGCATGACGTTGATCGGCTTGGTGGCCGGTATGGCCCTCGGTTTCGCCGGGTACTTCGGCGGCTTCGGGGCGTTCGTCCTGGTCGCGGCACTGGGGGCGATCGGGTTCATCGGAGGGCGGTTCCTCGACGGGGACCTCGAACCCGGAGAGTTCTTCCGGAGCCGTGAACGCGGCGACCGGCGGAGGTGACGCGGGGTGGCCGTGGACCACGAGGAGACGGCCGGGCGCGGGGCGACGACGATCGCCGACCGGGTCGTCGCGAAGATCGCCGCGCGGGCGGCCCGGGAGGCGCTCGGCACCCTGCCGCCGGGCGGCACGACACCGCACGCCTCCGTCGTCGTGCACCGGGACACGGCACGCGTGTCCATCAGCCTCGAACTCGGCTATCCCACCGATCTGGGCCGGCAGTGCGGCGACGTGCGCCGGCGGGTGACCGAGCGGGTGCGGGAGCTCGCGGGCCTCGACGTGCCCGAGGTGGCCGTCCACGTGGAGCGGCTGCACTCCCCGCGCACCGCCAAGGCGTTCGGAAAGAGGAGTGTGCGATGAACGCCGATGCCCACGCCGAAGACAAGCCGGCAGGCCAGGCCGACGACACGGCCGGGGCCGGGACCGGTGGCGTGCCCGCCCCGGAGCAGCGGCCGGCGACCGCGCCCGCCCCCCGCTTCTGGGCCGTACGGCGGATCCCCGCCGCCCTCCTCGCGGCCGTCGTCCTCGGCGGCGCGGGACTCCTCCTCTACGACATCGCCGCGGTAAGGGCGGAGCGCACGGCCATGCGATGGCGGACCGTCCTCGCCGACGAACTGGCGACCCGCCCCCTGGACGACGTCTGGATCCGGGTCGGAGCCGTCGCGGCCGTGGTCGTCGGCCTGTGGCTGCTCCTGCTCGCCGCCACCCCCGGCCTGCGTGCCGTGCTGCCGATGCGGCGCGAACACGCCGACGTACGGGCGGGACTCGACCGAGACGCCGCCGCGCTCATCCTGCGGGACCGGGCGATGGAGGTCTCCGGCGTGCAGTCCGTCCGGGTCCGCGTGAAGCGCCGGAAGGCCGCGGTGCGGGCGGTCGCGCACTTCCGCGAACTGGACGAGGTGCGCGGCGATCTGGAGCGCGTGGTCACGACGGGCATCGAGGAACTCGGGCTCGCCCAACCACCGGTGCCGACGGTACGGGTGGCTCGTCCGCCGAAGAAGGGATGAGGGGATGACGGTCGTTCTCCGCCGGGTCAACCGGATCGTGCTCGGCCTGGTGGGCCTGCTGCTTGTCGTGATCGGCGGGGCGGTCCTCGCCGCCTCGCTCGACCTGTCCGTGCCGTCCTGGTGGCCGTGGTCCGGCCCGTCCGACGTCCTCCTGACCGAGGCGGACCGGCGACGGTGGGCGGACGAGGGCTGGTGGTGGCCGGTCGTCATCGCCGTCCTCGGCGTCCTGGTGCTCCTGGCCCTGTGGTGGCTGATCGTCCAGTTCCGCCGGGCCCGCCTCGCGGAGATCCTGGTCGAGACCGGCGACGGTGAGGGCGCGGTGGTACGGGGCCGGGCGTTGGTGGACGTCCTGGAGGCGGACGCCGCCGCGCAGGACGGCGTCTCCCGCGCCCGGATCGCCCTGACGGGCCGCCGCACGGCCCCGCGCGCCCGCGTCGCCCTGCTCCTGGAACCGCAGGCATCCCCGGGCGAGACCCTGACCTCCCTCACCGACGAGGCCCTGGCCCACGCCCGTACCTCGGCCGGCCTGGAGTCGCTGCCGGCCGAGGCCCGGCTGCGCGCGGTCAAGCACCGGGCCCGCCGGGTCAGCTGAGCGCATCGTCCGACGGCTGCCGCCTGCGGGCCCGCCGGTCCTCGGCTTCGCCCCGGCGCTCCAGCGGGCCGCCCTGGCCGGCACCGGGCGGGCCGGCCGGGTGACCGCTCCGGCTCCTCCCCAGGGCCGCCGGCCGCCGCCCCGGGCCCGTCCGGCTCAGAAGCCGTGGCGGGCGCCGCCGTCCACCGGCACCATCACGCCCGTCACGTACGAGGCCGCGGGCGACAGCAGGAACGCCGCCGTGCGGCCGTACTCCTCGGGCGTGCCGTAGCGGCGCAGCGGAATCGTCGACTCGCTCGCCGTGCGGGCCGCCTCCGCGTCGCCCGAGAGGGCGTCCAGCGAGCGGATCCGGTCGGTGTCGATGCGCCCGGGCAGGACGCCGACGATGCGGATGCCCCGCGGCCCCAGGTCGTTCGCCAGGGATTTGGCGAAACCGGCGAGCCCCGGGCGGAGGCCGTTGGAGATCGTCAGCCCAGGGATCGGTTCGTGGACCGAGCCCGACAGGACGAAGCCGATGACCCCGCCCTCGGTCAGCGTCTCCGCCGCCGTCCGGGCCATCCGCACCGCGCCGAGGAAGACCGTGTCGAACGCCGACGCCCACTGCTCGTCGCTGTTGTCCGCGCCGAAGCCCGGCGCCGGACCGCCGACGCTGACCAGGATCCCGTCGAACCGCCCGAAGCGGGACCGCGCCTCCGCGATCACCCGTCCGGCCGCCGCGGGGTCGGCGTTGTCGGCGGCGACGCCCGCCGCGCCCGGGCCCAGCTCGTCCACCGCCTCGGCGACCGACGTCTCCTCGCGCCCGGTGATCACCACTTTCGCGCCCTCCGCGAGCAGTGCCTCGGCCGAGGCCCGGCCGAGCCCCCGCGTCGCCCCGGTCACCACGTACACACGGTCCTTCAGTCCAAGATCCATGGACCTATCCTGCCGTCTGCGCCCCGGGCGGCGCGACCTCCTCGCCCGGCGGCGCGGACTCCGCCCCGCTCAGCGCGAACGCGGTGCCCACCAGGCCGACATGGCTGAACGCCTGCGGGAAGTTCCCCAGCTGCCGACGGGCCACCGGGTCGTACTCCTCCGCCAGCAGCCCCACGTCGTTGCACAGCTCCAGGAGCCTCTCGAACAACTCCCTCGCCTCGTCCCGGCGCCCGATCAGCCAGAGCGCGTCCGCCAGCCAGAAGGAGCAGGCGAGGAACGTCCCCTCCTGTCCCGGCAGACCGTCGACCGAGACGCCCTCGGTGTTGTACCGGAGCAGCAGTCCGCCCTGGGTCAGCTCCTTGCGCACCGCGTCCACCGTCCCCACGACCCGCGGGTCGTCCGGGGGCAGGAACCCGACCTGCGGGATGAGCAGGGTCGCCGCGTCCAGCTCCCGCGAGCCGTACGACTGCGTGAAGGTGTTGCGCACGGGGTCGTACCCCTTCTCGCACACCTCGGCGTGGATCGCGTCCCGCATCGTCCGCCACCGCGTGACGTCCCCCGGCAGCGTCGGGTCGGCCTCCAGGGCGCGGACCGCGCGGTCCGCCCCCACCCACGCCATCACCTTCGAGTGGACGAAGTGGCGGCGGGGCCCGCGCACCTCCCACAGCCCTTCGTCCGGCTCCCGCCAGGTCGACTCCAGGAAGCCCAGCAGGCTCAGCTGGAGGTTCCAGGCGTGCCGCTGCGGCGGAATGCCGGCCTCCCTCGCCCGGTGGAGCGAGTCCATGACCTCGCCGTACACGTCGAGCTGGAACTGCTCCACCGCCGCGTTCCCGATCCGGACCGGCGCCGAGTCCGCGTGGCCGCGCAGCCACGGCAGCGTCATCTCGGGCAGCCGTCGCTCCCCGGCGGGCCCGTACATGATCTGCAGGTCGGCCGGATCGCCCGCCACGGCGCGCAGCAGCCAGTCGCGCCATGCCGCCGCCTCGTCCACATAGCCGGCGGAGAGCAGCACTCCGAGGGTGAGGGTGGAATCGCGCAGCCAGCAGGAGCGGTAGTCCCAGTTCCGTACGCCGCCGATCTCCTCCGGCAGTGAGGTGGTGGGCGCGGCCACGATGCCGCCGGTCGGGGCGTAGGTCAGCGCCTTCAGGGTGATGAGGGAGCGCATCACCGCGTCACGGTAGGGGCCCTGGTACGTGCACCGCGACGACCATTCCCGCCACTCCGCCAGGGACTCCTCCAGCGCCTCGTACGGGTCGATCAGCGGGGGGCGGGCCTCGTGCGAGGGGTGCCAGGTGAGGACGAACGCCACCTTCTCGCCCGCCTTCACGGTGAACGCCGAACAGGTGGAGAACTGCTGGCCCCAGGTCTTGACCGGCGGCTCGCTGCGCAGCCAGACCGAGTCCGGTCCCGCGATGGCGACCCGGTGGCCGTCGGTGCGCCGTATCCACGGGACCACCGAGCCGTAGTCGAAGCGCAGCTTCAGCACCGCGCTCATCTCCACCGAACCGCTGACGCCCTCCACGATCCGCATGACGTCGGGCGACGTGTCGCGCTGCGGCATGAAGTCGACGACCTTGACGGTGCCGGTGCGGGTCTCCCAGTAGGTCTCCAGGACGAGCGAGTCGCCCGCGTACGCGCGGCGGGTGCAGTGCGTCGCCCCCGTCGGGGCGATCCGCCAGCGGCCGTTGTCCTCGTCGCCGAGGATCGCGGCGAAGCAGGCGGCCGAGTCGAAGCGCGGCAGGCACAGCCAGTCGATCGATCCGTCGCGTCCGACGAGCGCGGCGGTCTGGAGATCGCCGATGAGGGCGTAGTCGTCGATACGTTGCGTCACGCTCTGGCGTGTTCCCGCGAGAGGCGACGGTCAATCAGATGGCGGCAGTGGGCTACACCGCAGCGGGAGCCGGCTCCGGAGCCGCGGCGCCCCCGTCCGTGCCGCCCGCGGTCTCGCGGTCGTGCTTCTCCCGGCGGACGAGGATCACCCAGCCCACCGGCACGCCCGACGCGAAGAGCCACCACTGCACGGCGTACGCCATGTGCGCGCCGATCGAGTCGTGGTCGGGCTCCGGGATCAGCTCGGGGGAATTCCCCGCCGGTTCCGGTGCCGTCTGCTCCAGATAGCCGCCCAGGACCTCGCGGCCCAGCAGCTCGGCCTGCTGCGCGCTGTTGATCAGCATGACCTGACGGTCCGGCAGCCCGCGCAGGTCCTTGATGCCACTGGCGCCGGTCGTCTCGTCGGCCTTCAGGCGGCCGGTGACGGTGACCTCGCCCCGGGGGGCGGGCGGGACCTCGGGGTAGGCCTTCTGGTCGGGGGCGGCGGGGACCCAGCCGCGGTTGACCAGGACGGTACGGCCGTCCCGGAGGACCAGCGGGGTCAGGACGAGGACGCCGATCCGCTCGTCGGCGGAGGTGCGGCGGCGGACGACGACCTCGTGGGCCGTGTCGAAGGTGCCGGTGGCGGTGACCGCACGCCAGTAGTCGGCCCGCGGGACGGTGTGACCGGGGGAGGTCAGCGACTCGACGGGTACGGGCCGGGCCTTGAGGTTGTCCGCGATCAGGGTGTTCTGGGCCACCCGGCGCTCGTGCCGGTGGAACTGCCAGAAACCCAGCTCGATCATCACGGGGATGAGGACGAGGGCGATGAGGGTGAGGATCACCCACTGCCGGGACAACAGGAAGCGGTACACGCCGTCGACGGTACAACGTCGCGGCGGGCCCGCTCGCGGCGGGTGCCGGAGGCGGCCGGGCCCGCGAGGCGGGCGGGATCCGTCCGGGACCGGGGGGCGGGCGCTCGGGCCCGCCCCCTCGGATCGGACCGGACACCGCCTGGGCGGCGTCCGTGCCGGCCGTGCCGGCACTCCCTAGACGTGGTCGACGATGCCCGCCTTTCCCTCCGCGCGGGCGCAGTGACCGCCGCAGTACCACTTGCCCTGGACCTCGACCCCCTGGCCGATGATCTGGACCCGGCAGTGCTCACAGATGGGCGCCATGCGGTGAATGGCGCAGGAGAAGCAGTCGAAGACGTGCACGGCGCCCTGCGCGTGCACTTCGAAGGACATGCCGTAATCGTTTCCGCAGACCTCACAACGTGCCATGCGCCACAGGGTGCGGTCCGCCGCGCGCGAAGTCCGGGCGGCACGCCCGGCCGTTCACCCGTCTGCCGGGGCGACGTCCCGCAGCAGCTGGGTGAAGGCGGCCTCGTCGACGATCGGGGTGCCGAAGGACTTCGCCTTGACCGTCTTGGACGTGGCCGCGTCCGGGTCGTTCGTCACCAGCAGGCTGGTCAGCCGCGAGACGCTCGACGCCACGTGGAGACCCGCCTCCACCGCGCGGTCCTCGAGGAGTTCCCGGTCGACGGAGGTGTCGCCGGAGAACGCCACCCGCATGCCCTGTTTGAGTAGTTCACCCGATGTGTACCGCCCGGGGTTCGGGTACGGGCACGGCGGACGCTTCCGCGAGGGGCGCCAGCCGTTCGCGCGGTACGAGGACTGGTGGCCGATCCGGGGCGTGGCCGGCGCGGCCGCCCACTCCGTCAGGGGCCGGCACTCCAGCAGCGGCAGCCGGACGTTCCGCTCCGCCGCCGTGTGCAGGCTCGGCCGGAACGCCTCGGCCAGCACGCGCGCGTCGTCCAGCGCGTTGTGCGCCCGCTGCTGGACGACACCGAAGTGCGCGGCGAGCGACTCCAGCTTGTGGTTGGGCAGCGGGAGCGCCAGCTCCTTGGACAGGGCGATGGTGCACAGCCGCTGACGCACGGGGGCGGTGCGCTCGGCGCGGGCGTACTCCCGGGCGATCATCGACCAGTCGAACATGGCGTTGTGAGCGACGAGGACCCGGCCGTCGAGCCGCGCCGAGAACTCGGCGGCGATCTCCGGGAAGAGCGGCGCCCCTTCGAGGACGTCGGTGGTCAGGCCGTGGATCCAGACCGGTCCGGGGTCCCGCTCGGGGTTGACCAGCGTGTACCAGTGGTCCTCGACATCGCCCTGGGCGTCCAGGCGGTAGACGGCAGCGGACACTATCCGGTCGTCGCGGGCGAGTCCGGTGGTCTCCACGTCGACGACCGCGTACCCCTGCGGGTACGCGGCCGGCCACGTCGTCGCTGTCGTGCGGTCGTCGAGCATGGTCACTGAGAATACGGGCCGCCGCTGACAACGCGGTCCCCGGTGTCCTTCCCGTGGCCGAATCCCCCCGCGGGGATGACGGCCGGCGCCCACGGGGAGCGACTGGTACGGCAGTTCGGCGCGCGCTCACCGCGCCGGGCGGTCCGCCGCGCCGCCCGGCCGGTGCGCGGGACGCCCCGCCGGGTGGTCTGCCGCGTGCTCCACCGAGTGGTCCGCCGCCCTCGCCGGCGGGCCGACGGGCCGACGGGCCGGCGACCTCGCGTCGGTACGCGCGGCCCGGTCGGTCCGGTCAGCGGACCGGGCGTACGGTGAAAGGCGTACCGCCGATCGAGAGCAAGGACCGTCCGTCATGCGCGCCACCACCATCCACGCCCCGTTCGACCTGCGCGTGGAGGACGTTCCGGACCCGGTGATCCAGCAGCCCACCGACGTCGTCCTGCGGGTGCTGCGCGCCTGTGTCTGCGGCAGCGACCTGTGGGCCTACCGCGGCGAGGCCGCCCGGCAGCCGGGGCAGCGGATCGGGCACGAGTTCCTCGGCGTCGTCGAGGAGGCCGGCGCCGACGTCACCGGCTTCCGCCCCGGCGACCTGGTCGTGGCCCCCTTCGTCTGGTCCGACGGGACCTGCGCCTACTGCGCGGAAGGGCTGCAGACCTCCTGTCCCCGGGGCGGGTTCTGGGGCTCGGTCGGCTCCGACGGCGGTCAGGGCGAAGCCGTCCGCGTCCCCTTCGCGGACGGCACGCTCGTCGCGCTTCCCGCCGACGCCGCCTCCGACGACCGGCTGCTCACCGCTCTCCTGGCGCTCTCCGACGTCCTCGGCACCGGCCACCACGCCGCCCTCGGCGCGGGCGTGCGGCCCGGCTCCACCGTCGCGGTCGTCGGCGACGGCGCCGTCGGCCTGTGCGGGGTCCTCGCCGCCAGGCGCCTGGGCGCCGAGCGGATCATCGCGCTCGGCCGCCACGCCGCCCGCACCGACATCGCCCGCGCCTTCGGCGCCACCGACGTCGTCGCCGAGCGCGGCGAGGCCGCCGAGGCCGCCGTGCGCGAACTCACCGGCGGTCAGGGCGCCCACGCCGTCATCGAGGCCGTCGGCACCGAGCAGTCCATGCGCACCGCCGTCGCGATCACCCGGGACGGCGGCTCCATCGGCTACGTCGGCGTCCCGCACGGCAGCGGCACCGGACTCGACCTCTCCGTCATGTTCGACCGCAACATCGCGCTCCGCGGCGGTGTGGCGCCGGTCCGCGCGTACATTCCCGAACTGCTCCCGGACGTCCTCGACGGCCGCGTCGACCCGTCCCCGGTCTTCGACCTGACCGTCGGCCTGGAGGGCGTCCCCGACGGCTACCGGGCCATGGACGAGCGCACCGCCCTCAAGGTCCTCGTCAAGCCGTAGGGGACCACCTCCTCGTCCCGGCTCTCACACCTCCCGGTCCCAGACCGGGGCGTCGGCGCCCGCGACGCCCGGCGGGCGCGACCAGTCCGCCGGGCCCCCGTCGTACGTCACCGGAGAGCGCGCGTACCGCAGCAGCCCGAGCGGGCCGTCCGTCTCGGTCAGATACCGCTCCGGTTCGTAGCGGGGGAGCGCGGTCGCCAGCCAGTGCCCCGTCTGCGCGAGCGCCAGGCGTACGAGACGGGTCCCGCCCTCCCGGTCCTGGTCGGTCAGGGCCCGGAGCACCGCGGCCGCCAGCAGATAGCCGGTGCCGTGGTCCAGGGCCTGGGCCGGCAGCGCACCCGGCCGCTCCGGCGAGCCCTCGGTCGTCGCGATCCCCGTCGCCGCCTGCACCAGGCTGTCGAAACCGCGCCGTTCGCCCCACGGGCCGTAGTCGCCCCACGCGGACAGGCGGGCCGTCACCAGTCCCGGGCGGTGGAGACCGAAGCGGTCCAGGGCGCCGGGCCGGTAGCCGGTGACCAGGACGTCGGCGGCGTCGAGGAGGCCGTCGAAGGCACGGCGGCCGGAGGGGCTGTCCAGGTCCAGGGCGGTCGTCCGCTTCCCGACGCCGGTCTCCGCGTGCTGGTCGGGGAGTTCGGGACGGCCCGGCGGGTCGACGCGCAGCACGTCGGCGCCGAGCAGGGCGAGCGTGCGGGTGGCGACCGGGCCGGCGATCACCCGGGTCAGGTCCAGGACCCGCAGGGGGTGCCCGCCGGGCCCGGTGAGCGGGCCACCGGACGGAGCCCGCCGGGCGCCGCCCGCGTACCGCCTCGGGGCCGCGTCGTCGAGCCGTTCACCGGTCAGCAGCGGGCGCGCCGCCACCTCCCGGCCCTGTTCGTGGGCGGCCCACTCCTCGGGCGTGCGCAGGGCGACGGCGAGGCCCCCGGCCGCGTACACCGCCGTCTCGACCTCCACGGCCGCGCGTTCGGCGATCGCCGCCTCCACGGCCTGCACCGACGCGTCGGGGACGCCCAGCGCCGCCGTCAGCGCGGCCCGGTGGTGCGGATAGTTCGCGTGCGTACGGACCCAGCCGTCCCGGGCCCGCCAGAAGCGGGAGAGCGGTGCGAAGGCGACCGGCGCCCGTCCGTCGATCCGGAGGTGACGCTCGCTCACGAACGCGGTGGCGACGGCCCCGTCGTCCACCCGGACCAGCGCGCCGGTGCCGGCCGGGGCCGTTCCCCGCCCGCACTGCCGCTCCACGGCGGCCAGCCCGGCGACCGCGACCGTGGCCCGGGCCAGGTCCATGACGGGCAGCCGGGCCGGCAACAGCCCCGAGGGGCCGCCGTAAGCCACCCGGTCGAGGAGGGCGGGGTCGCCGCCCAGCATCGTCCACAACCGCTCCGTGGCACCGCCCACCGTGAGGTCCATGACCGCATCATGGCACCCGGTGCCATGGCAGAGGGCCCCGGTGCGGCGGACTGCCGCACCGGGGCCCTCGTGTCGACCTGAGTCGTGTCCGGAAGTCCCGCCTGGGTCGCGACCCCCGCCCGCGGGCGGACGCCGGTACCTTCCGGGTGCTCCTTAGCGGCGCACGGCGTCAAGGGCGTCGATCAGCCCCGCGCCGTAGAAACCGTTCTTGTTCTTGCCGCCCTCGCACACCGCGTCGATCTTGCCGTCGCCCTCGATGTCGTAGGGGTTGGTGCAGGCGCGGTCGTCGGCCTGCGCGTACAGCAGGGCCTTGAGCGCCGCCGGGCTCGCGTACGGGTGCGTCGACTTCAGCAGCGCGAGGACACCGGCCGCGTGCGGCGAGGCCATCGACGTGCCGGCCTTGTAGTTGTAGCCGCCCTGGACCGTGGTCGACAGGATGCGCCCGTTGACCGCGGGGGCGTCCGGTGTCTGGTACTCCGTGCGGTCGCCGCCGGGCGCCGCGATGTCGATGATCCCCTGGCCGTAGTTGGAGTACGAGGCCTTGAGGTCCTTGGCGCCCGTCGCGGAGACCGTGACCACGCCCGGCAGCATGGCCGGGTAGTCGAGGCACTCCTGCGGGTCGATGACCCGGGTCACCGGCGTGGTGTCGTTCGGGCTGGTGGCGTCGGTGATCTCGTCCGCCGCCAGGTCCATCTTGGAGTTGCCGGCCGCGGCGACGTTGACGGTGCCCTTGCGCTCCGCGTAGCGGGTGGCGCGCGTGACCGCCTCGATCAGCGCCTTCTGGTCGGCGTCGTTCTTGCAGGCGAACAGCCACGGGTCGGTGTAGTAGCTGTTGTTCGTGATGTCGACGCCGTGCTCGGCCGCCCACACGAAGCCGCAGACGACGGCCTCCGTGTAGAAGAACCCGTCGGGCGTGGAGACCTTGATGCCGGAGACCTTCACGCCCGGGGCGACACCGGTGATGCCGATGCCGTTCTTGGCGGCGGCGATGGTGCCGGCGACGTGGGTGCCGTGGTCGCTCTCGCCCGGGTTGGGGCGCCAGGAGCCCGGCGTGGTGTCCGGGGCGCCGGTGACGCAGTTGGCCGAGGCGGCGGTGTCGAAGTTCGGCGCCAGGTCCGGGTGGGTGTCGTCGACACCGGTGTCGATGACACCGACCGTGACCTTCTTGCTGCCCAGCGTCCGCTGGTGGGCCTTGTCCGCCTTGATGGCGGGCAGGTCCCACTGCAGGGGCTCCAGCGGGTCCTGCGCGTCGGTGGCGCCGGCGGCCGCGACCGTGGCCTCGGCGGCGGTGAGCGCCTGACCGCCCTCGTCGACCGAGGTGTCGGTCTGGACGGAGAGCGGCGCGGTGCGGGTCGAGCCGGCCGACACCACACCCCTGGCCTCGCGGATCGTCTTCGCGAACTCGGGGTTCTGCGAGTGGACGACTATCACGCCTATCTGGTCATAGGAGATGACCACCGTGCCGCCGGCCGCGGCGATCGCCTTCTTCACCGAGGCGGCCGTCCAGCGGCCTCCCTCGATGTTGACGACGTACGACAGCTTGGGGCCGTCCGTCGCCACGGCGGCCGTCGCCGGGGCATCGCTCAGTTCCGCGGCGGATGCGCCGGTCGGAAGGAAGCCGAGCGAGGCCGTGAGCGCGAGACCGACCGGAAGAGCGAGTACTCGACCGCGTCTCGATCCCAGATGAGCCATGGGTTCTCCACATCATCCGTATGTACTGCCCGAACGCCGATTGCGGGCGGGCAGGTGCATGACGAGTGAAGCTATCGCTGATCAACCCGGCCGTTCAATGAGTTGAGAGGACTTGATGAAGATCCCGGAGAAGAAAATCGCCGGCGGTGAACCGAGTCGCCCCGTCCGCCGTGCCGTTGTGCAGGGGAGGAGCTCCGTCCGAAGCTCCGTTTTCACCCGAGTGAGGCCCCTTTGTCCCTGCCCAACGCACCCGCGTCCCGAGGAGAATCCGTGGCCACCGAAGCACCGCCGCCGCCCCGAGGAGGCGGGGACGCCGTCCTCGGCGCCCCCGCCCAGCCGACCACGGAGGCGTTCGTCGAGGTGCAGGAGAGTGCGGAGTTCGGCGAACTGCGCCGCACGTACCGCTCCTTCGCCTTCCCCCTGACCGTCGCCTTCATCGCCTGGTACCTGCTGTACGTGCTGCTCTCCAACTACGCGGGCGGCTTCATGGGGACCCGGCTCTTCGGCAACATCAACGTGGCCCTGGTCCTGGGCCTCGGCCAGTTCCTGACCACCTTCCTCATCGCCTGGCTCTACTCGCGGCACGCGGCCGAACGCCTCGACCCGAAGGCCGAGGCCATCAAGTCCCGTATGGAGGCCGACGCGTGAGCAGCCTGTACCAGACCGTCTCGCTGGCGGCCGAGAACGCCACCGGCGAGCACCGGCCGCTGATCATCACCCTCTTCGGCGCCTTCGTCGTCGCCACCCTGGTCATCACCGTCTGGGCCGGCCGCCAGACCAAGAGCGCCGCCGACTTCTACGCCGGCGGCCGCCAGTTCACCGGCTTCCAGAACGGCCTCGCGATCTCCGGCGACTACATGTCCGCCGCGTCCTTCCTCGGTATCGCGGGCGCCATCGCGCTCTTCGGCTACGACGGCTTCCTCTACTCCATCGGGTTCCTGGTCGCCTGGCTCGTGGCGCTGCTCCTGGTGGCCGAGCCGCTGCGCAACTCGGGCCGCTTCACCATGGGCGACGTGCTGGCCTACCGGATGCGCCAGCGCCCGGTCCGTACCGCCGCGGGCACCTCCACCATCGTCGTCTCGATCTTCTACCTGCTCGCACAGATGGCCGGCGCCGGCGTGCTCGTCTCGCTGCTGCTCGGCATCACCAGCGACGGCGGCAAGGTCGCCATCGTCGCCCTGGTCGGCGTGCTGATGATCGTGTACGTCACCATCGGCGGGATGAAGGGCACCACCTGGGTGCAGATGGTCAAGGCCGTCCTGCTGATCGCGGGCACGCTCCTGATCACCTTCCTCATCCTGCTGAAGTTCGGCTTCAACCTCTCCGACCTGCTCGGCGCGGCCGCCAGCAACAGCGGCAAGGGCCAGGCATTCCTGGAGCCCGGCCTGAAGTACGGGGTCAGCGGCGTCTCGAAGCTGGACTTCCTCTCGCTCGGCATCGCGCTCGTCCTCGGCACGGCCGGCCTGCCGCACATCCTGATCCGCTTCTACACGGTGCCGACCGCCAAGGCCGCCCGTAAGTCGGTCAACTGGGCCATCGGCATCATCGGCGCCTTCTACCTCATGACCATCGTCCTCGGCTTCGGCGCCGCGGCCCTGCTCAAGAACAGCGACATCGTCGCCTCCAACAAGGCGGGCAACACCGCGGCCCCGCTGGCCGCCCTGGAGGTCGGCGGCGGCGCCGGATCCACCGGGGGCGCGATCCTGCTCGCGGTGATCTCGGCCGTCGCCTTCGCCACCATCCTCGCGGTGGTCGCCGGACTGACCCTGGCCTCGTCCTCGTCCTTCGCCCACGACATCTACGCCAACGTCATCCGGCGCGGCAGGGCCACGGAGAAGGAGGAGGTCCGCGCCGCCCGCTGGGCGACGGTCCTCATCGGCATCGTCTCGATCGCGCTCGGCGCGCTCGCCCGCGACCTGAACGTCGCCGGCCTGGTGGCCCTCGCCTTCGCCGTCGCCGCCTCCGCCAACCTGCCGACGATCCTCTACAGCCTCTTCTGGAAGCGGTTCACGACCCAGGGCGCGCTCTGGTCGATCTACGGCGGCCTGGTCTCCTCGGTCGTCCTGGTGCTCTTCTCGCCGGTCGTCTCCGGCAAGCCCACCTCGATGTTCAAGACCGTGGACTTCTACTGGTTCCCGCTGGAGAACCCGGGCCTGGTGTCCATCCCGCTCGGATTCCTGCTCGGCTGGCTCGGCTCCCTCCTCTCCAAGGAGGGCCCGGACAAGGGCAAGTACGCGGAACTGGAGGTCAAGTCCCTCACCGGTGTCGGAGCGCACTGAATCGTATACGGTACGCGACCGGCGGTCGGTCGCGTCGTAGAGTTCTACGACGCGGCCGCGCCGGTCCTGGTGACAATCGTCCATGCGTGTTGTCGGTGCGCTCGCGTAGGCTCGGAACATACCGACGACACCATCCGCGAGACGAAGGGGAGGGGGCCACAGTGCTCATCGACACCTACGGCCGGGTCGCCACCGACCTGCGTGTCTCGCTGACGGACCGGTGCAACCTGCGCTGCACGTACTGCATGCCCGAGGAGGGACTGCAGTGGCTGGCCAAGCCCGACCTCCTCACCGACGACGAGATCGTCCGGCTGGTGCGCGTCGCGGTCACCGACCTCGGCGTCACCGAGGTCCGGTTCACCGGCGGCGAGCCGCTGCTCCGCCCCGGCCTGGTCGGCATCGTCGAGCGGTGCGCGGCCCTGGAGCCCCGCCCCCGGATGTCCCTCACCACCAACGGCATAGGTCTCAAGCGCACGGCCGCCGCCCTGAAGGCGGCCGGTCTCGACCGGGTCAACGTCTCCCTGGACACCCTGCGGCCCGACGTCTTCAAGACCCTGACCCGGCGCGACCGCCACCAGGACGTGCTCGACGGCATGGCCGCCGCCCGCGACGCGGGGCTCACCCCCGTCAAGGTCAACGCCGTCCTGATGCCCGGGCTCAACGCCGACGAGGCTCCCGACCTGCTGGCCTGGGCGGTGGAGAACGCCTACGAACTGCGCTTCATCGAGCAGATGCCGCTCGACGCCCAGCACGGCTGGAAGCGCGACGGCATGATCACCGCCGGGGACATCCTGGAGTCGCTGCGCACCCGCTTCACCCTGACCCCCGAGGGCGACGAGGAGCGTGGATCGGCCCCCGCCGAGCGCTGGGTCGTCGACGGCGGACCGCACACGGTCGGCGTGATCGCCTCCGTCACCCGCCCCTTCTGCCGGGCCTGCGACCGCACCCGGCTCACCGCCGACGGCCAGGTGCGCACCTGCCTGTTCGCGACCGAGGAGACCGACCTGCGCGCCGCGCTGCGCTCCGAGGCGCCGGACGAGGAGATCGCCCGGATCTGGAAGCAGGCGATGTGGGGCAAGAAGGCCGGTTCGGGTCTGGACGACCCGAGCTTCCTGCAGCCCGAGCGCCCGATGTCAGCGATCGGCGGCTGAGCCCCCGGAGCCCGTCTCCCCGGAACCGGCGTCATCGCCACGGGAGTTCTCGGCGCCGGCCTCCCACTCGGCCAGCGGCACGACGTCCTTGAGGAAGCCCCGTACGCCCAGGAACTGGGAGAGGTGCTCGCGGTGCTCCTCGCACGCCAGCCAGGTCTTGCGGCGCTCCGGCGTGTGCAGTTTCGGATTGTTCCAGGCCAGCACCCACACCGCGGCCACGCGGCAGCCCTTGGCGGAGCAGATCGGGGTCTCTTCACTCACCGGATTGATCACCGGGACATTGTCCAACAAGGGCGATGCCGGGCAGCCACGGGGGGAGCTGCCCGGCATCGGTCCGTCGCTCCGACGGGGGATGCGGAGCGCGTAGGAAGTATGTCACGGGACACGGGGTGTGGTGCACCGGAACTTCATGATTGATCTGAGCTTTTCTTGAGCTTTTTGGGGGCGTTACTGATCAACTCTGCCCGTACGAGCGTTCCGTGCGGGGCTCCGTCGGACCCTCCGCGTGCGGAAGCTCGGGCCGGGTCGGCGCCGGTACGAAGGTGGAGGGAAGGGACGGCGCGCTCTCCCGGCCCGCGTTGGCGATCACCACGGAGATGTACGGCAGCACCGCGCCGAGCACCAGCGCCACGACGGCCACGTGCCGTTCGACGTTCCACAGCACGGCGGCGGCGATGACGGCCAGCGTCCGTATGGACATCGAGATCACATAGCGCCGCTGCCGGCCCCGCACATCGTCGGCCAGCCCCTGACGGGCCCCGGTGATGCGGAAGACCTCGGTTCCGCCACGCTTGCGCATCGCACTCACCACCCGGCATTCACGCCGGACGCCGACCGGTCCGGACCTCGTCTCCACGGTACGCCCGCCGTCCGGCCCGCAGGAGACCGGGGCACGTATGGCCCCGTCCGGCATGCGCGGAATCTCCGCCCGGCCGAGACTGGCCCCACATGCGCAGAGCGCGCCGCACGAGGAGGCGACATGAGCTGGCTGTGGGCGATCATCGTGGGTCTGGTGCTCGGTCTGATCGCCAAGGCGATCATTCCGGGAAAGCAGCAGATCCCGCTGTGGCTGACGACGATCTTCGGCATCCTCGGCAGTGTCCTCGGCAATGCCGTCGCGACCTGGATCGGGGTCAACGAGACCAAGGGCATCGACTGGACACGCCACCTGCTCCAGCTCATCGGAGCCATCGCGGTGGTGGGCGTCGGCGACATGCTGTGGGCTTCGATCAAGGGCAACAGACGGCGGGCGTGACCCGTCCGACGGCACCGAGTGACACGACGGCGGCCCGCCACACGCGCACGGCGTAGGGCGGGCCGCCGTCGTGCCGCGGCGCCCGGGGCCTCAGCTCCCGGCGCCGACCTCGATCGCGGCCAGGTTCTTCTTGCCCCGGCGCAGCACCAGCCAGCGGCCGTGCAGCAGCTCGTCCGCCGACACCTCGGCGTCCTCGGCGGTGACCTTCACGTTGTTCACGTAGGCCCCGCCCTCCTTCACCGTCCGGCGCGCGGCCGACCTGCTCGGCGCGAGACCGACCTCGGTGAACAGGTCCACGACCTGCCCGAGCTCCGCCACCCGCGCGTGCGGCAGCTCGGAGAGCGCGGCGGACAGCGTCGCCTCGTCCAGCTCGGCCAGGTCGCCCTGCCCGAACAGCGCCTTGGAGGCGTTGATGACGGCCGCGCACTGCTCGGCCCCGTGCACCAGCGCCGTCAGCTCCTCGGCGAGGGCCCGCTGGGCGGTACGGGCCTGCGGCCGCTCGGCCGTGACCTTCTCCAGCTCCTCCAGCTCCGCGACGGTCTTGAACGACAGGATCCGCAGGTACTTCGAGATGTCCCGGTCGTCCACGTTCAGCCAGAACTGGTAGAACGCGTACGGCGTCGTCATCTCCGGGTCCAGCCAGACGGCCCCGCCCTCGGTCTTGCCGAACTTGGTCCCGTCCGCCTTCGTCATCAGCGGCGTCGCCAGCGCGTGCACGACCGCGTCCGGCTCCAGGCGGTGGATCAGGTCCAGCCCGGCCGTCAGGTTGCCCCACTGGTCGCTGCCGCCCTGCTGCAGCACACAGCCGTAGCGACGGTACAGCTCCAGGAAGTCCATGCCCTGCAGCAGCTGGTAGCTGAACTCGGTGTAGCTGATGCCCTGCTCGGACTCCAGCCGCCGGGCGACCGAGTCCTTCGTCAGCATCTTGTTGACCCGGAAGTGCTTGCCGATGTCCCGCAGGAACTCGATCGCCGACATTCCGGCGGTCCAGTCCAGGTTGTTCACCATGACCGCCGCGTTCTCCCCCTCGAAGGAGAGGAACGGCTCGATCTGCGTACGCAGCCGGTTCACCCAGTTCGCGACCGTCTCCGGGTCGTTCAGGGTGCGCTCGGCCGTCGGCCGCGGGTCCCCGATCTGGCCGGTGGCCCCGCCCACCAGCGCCAGCGGCCGGTGACCGGCCTGCTGGAGCCGGCGGACCGTGAGCACCTGGACCAGGTGACCCACGTGGAGACTGGCCGCGGTCGGGTCGAAGCCGCAATAGAACGTGACGGGACCGTCCGCGAGAGCCTTGCGCAATGCGTCCTCGTCAGTGGACTGGGCGAAGAGCCCGCGCCACTTCAGCTCGTCGACGATGTCCGTCACGGTCGTCCGTCTCCTCGGTTGATGGGGGTCATGCCGTCCCTCAGTCTATGGGGGTCAGACGCCCTTGCTGACCGAGCTCATGTTGAAGTCCGGCACCCGCAGCGCCGGCATCGCGGCCCTGGTGAACCAGTCGCTCCACTCGCGCGGCAGCGTCTTCTCGGTCCGCCCCGCCTCCGAGGCCCGCGACAGCAGGTCCACCGGCGACTCGTTGAACCGGAAGTTGTTTACCTCGCCGACCACCTCACCGTTCTCGACCAGATAGACGCCGTCCCGGGTCAGACCGGTCAGCAGCAGCGTGGCCGGGTCGACCTCGCGGATGTACCAGAGGCAGGTCAGCAGCAGTCCCCGCCCGGTCGACGCGACCATCTCCTCCAGGGAGCGCTCGCCGCCGCCGTCCAGGATCAGGTTCCCGGCACCCGGTGCCAGCGGCAGGCGGGTGAGCGCCGCGGTGTGCCGGGTGGTGATCAGGCTCTCCAGCCGGCCCTCCCGGACCCAGTCCGTCGGCGCCAGCGGCAGGCCGTTGTCGAAGACGGACGAGTCGTCGCTGGAGGAGTGGGCGATGACGAAGGGCGCGGACTCCAGACCGGGCTCGTTGGCGTCACTGCGCAGCGTCAGCGGCAGCGGGGAGAGCGTCTCGCCCAGGCGGGTCCCGCCGCCCGGCTTGGAGAAGACCGTCCGGCCCTCCACCGCGTCACGGGCGGTCGAGGACCACAGCTGGTAGATCAGCAGGTCGGCCACGGCCGTCGGCGGCAGCAGCGTCTCGTACCGCCCGGCCGGCAGCTCGATCCGGCGCTCCGCCCAGCCGAGCCGCCGCGCCAGGTCGGCGTCGAGCGCCGCGGGATCGACGTCCTTGAAGTCGCGCGTGGAGCGTCCGGTCCACGCCGAACGCGAGCGGTCCGGAGATTTGGCGTTCAGCTCCAGCGTCCCGTTGGGCTGGTCATGGCGGAGCCGCAGCCCCGTCGAGGTACCCAGGTAGGTCGACGTCATCTCGTGGTGGGCGAAGCCGTACAGCTCGCGGCCGCCGGCCCGGGCCCGGGCGAAGGCCTCGCCCAGCGCCGGCGCGAAGTCCGTGAAGACCCCCGAACCCGTCTCGGCCGGGGCGTCCGTGAAGTCGGGAGACTCGTCGATGCCCTCGATCAGCGGCTGCGCGTCCTCGGCGGGCCCGGCGGCCCGGGCGGCCGCCTCGGCGGCCCGCACCAGCGGCTCCAGCTCGTCGGCGGTCACGGCGGAACGCGAGACGACACCCGACGCCGTGCCCTGCGCCCCGTCGACCGTCGCGATGACGGTGAGCGTCCGCCCGCGGGTGACGCCGTTGGTGGTCAGCGCGTTGCCCGCCCAGCGCAGATTGGCCGAGGACTCCTCGTCGGCGATGACGACACACCCGTCGGCGCGCGAAAGCCCGAGGGCCCGCTCGACGATCTCGTACGGCTTGCTGACGCGGCTCATCGACCGGCCTCCTGCGTCGTGGTGAGACTGTGCTTGCCCGGGGGACGACTCCCGGACCCCCGGCGGACTGCGTGGTGCGCGTTCATCGACCGGCCTCCTGCGTCGTGTTGAGGATGTTGACACCGCGGAAGAGGGCGGACGGGCAGCCGTGGGAGACCGCCGCGACCTGGCCCGGCTGCGCCTTGCCGCAGTTGAAGGCGCCACCCAGGACGTACGTCTGCGGGCCGCCGACCTGCTCCATCGAGCCCCAGAAGTCCGTCGTCGTCGCCTGGTACGCGACGTCCCGCAGCTGCCCTGCCAGCCTGCCGTTCTCGATGCGGAAGAAGCGCTGGCCGGTGAACTGGAAGTTGTACCGCTGCATGTCGATCGACCACGACCGGTCGCCGACCACGTAGATCCCGCGCTCGACCCCGCCGATCAGGTCCTCCGTCGAGAGGCCGCCCGGGTCCGGCTGGAGCGAGACGTTCGCCATCCGCTGCACCGGGACGTGCCCGGGGGAGTCGGCGAAGGCGCAGCCGTTGGACCGGCCGAGCCCCGTCAGCCTGGCGATCCGCCGGTCCAGCTGGTAGCCGACGAGCGTGCCGTCCTTCACCAGGTCCCAGCTCTGCGCCTCGACGCCCTCGTCGTCGTACCCGATCGTCGCGAGTCCGTGCTCGGCGGTGCGGTCGCCGGTCACGTTCATGATCGACGAGCCGTACGCCAGCTTCCCCAGCTGGTCGAAGGTGGCGAACGAGGTCCCGGCGTACGCCGCCTCGTAGCCGAGCGCCCGGTCCAGCTCGGTGGCGTGGCCGATCGACTCGTGGATGGTCAGCCAGAGGTTCGAGGGGTCGACCACCAGGTCGTACGTCCCCGCCTCCACGCTCGGCGCCCGCATCTTCTCGGCCAGCAGCTCCGGGATCCGCTCCAGCTCCGCGTCCCAGTCCCAGCCGGTGCCGGTGAGGTACTCCCAGCCCCGCCCGGCCGGCGGCGCGATCGTCCGCATCGAGTCGAACTCGCCGGTCGTCTCGTCGACGGCGACGGCGGTGAGCTGCGGGTGCAGCCGCACCCGCTGCTGCGTGGTGACGGTGCCCGCCGTGTCCGCGTAGAACTTGTTCTCGTGGACGGTGAGCAGCGACGCGTCCACGTGCGCCACCCCGTCCGCCCGCAGCAGCCGCGCGCTCCAGTCGGCGAGCACCGCGCTCTTCTCGGCGTCCGGGATGGTGAAGGGGTCGATCTCGTACGACGAGATCCACGTCTTGTCCCCGTGCACCGGCTCCGGGGCCAGCTCCACGCGCTCGTCGGAGCCGGCCGCGGCGATCACCTGGGCGGACAGCTTCGCCATGGCGACCGCCTGCGAGGCGACCCGCGCGGCCCCGTCCATGGTCAGGTCGACCCCGGAGGCGAAGCCCCAGGCCCCGCCGTGCACCACCCGCACCGCGTAGCCGAGGTCCGTGATGTCCGAGGAGCCGGACGGCTTGGCGTCCCGCAGCCGCCACGAGGCGCTGCGCACCCGCTCCAGTCGGAAGTCGGCATGGTCGGAGCCGAGTGCGCGCGCCCGGGCGAGCGCCGCGTCGGCGAGCGCGCGCAGCGGCAGCGCCGTGAAGGCCGCGTCGATGGAATGAGGCACGAATGTCTCCTGTCGTTGAGACCGGTCGCCCCCGATCATGTCGCGCTTTCGGCCGCGATGCCCAGGGCTTTCTGTAGGGACCCGACAGCGGCGTGCGGACGCCACTGTCAGGGCCCGATTCTTCGCGCAAGGGGCGGGACCGATAGGTTTTCGGCGTACCAGACCGCTATTCGAAAGGGTGATCCGTTGAGCCGCTCGGTTCTCGTCACCGGAGGAAACCGGGGCATCGGCCTCGCCATCGCCCGCGCGTTCGCCGAGGCCGGCGACAAGGTCGCGGTCACGTACCGGTCCGGAGAGCCGCCGGCCGGCTTCCTGGCCGTCAAGTGCGACATCACCGACGCCGAGCAGGTGGAGCAGGCGTACAAGGAGATCGAGGAGAAGCACGGCCCGGTGGAGGTGCTGGTGGCCAACGCCGGCGTCACCAAGGACCAGCTGCTCATGCGGATGTCGGAGGAGGACTTCACCTCCGTCCTCGACACCAACCTCACCGGCACGTTCCGGGTCGTCAAGCGCGCCAACCGCGGCATGCTGCGGGCCAAGAAGGGCCGCGTCGTCCTGATCTCCTCGGTCGTCGGACTCCTCGGCTCGGCCGGGCAGGCCAACTACGCCGCCTCCAAGGCCGGCCTGGTCGGCTTCGCCCGCTCCCTCGCCCGGGAACTCGGCTCCCGCAACATCACCTTCAACGTCGTCGCGCCCGGTTTCGTCGACACCGACATGACCAAGGTGCTCACCGAGGAGCAGCGCAAGGGCATCGTGTCCCAGGTGCCGCTGGGCCGCTACGCGCAGCCCGAGGAGATCGCCGCCACGGTGCGCTTCCTCGCCTCCGACGACGCCTCGTACATCACTGGAGCCGTCATCCCGGTTGACGGCGGATTGGGCATGGGTCACTGATCACCATGAGCGGAATTCTCGAGGGCAAGCGCATCCTGATCACCGGTGTGCTGATGGAGTCCTCCATCGCCTTCCACACCGCGAAGCTGGCCCAGGAGCAGGGCGCGGAGATCATCCTCACCGCCTGGCCGCGGCCGTCGCTGACCGAGCGCATCGCCAAGAAGCTCCCCAAGCCCGAGAACGTGAAGGTCCTGGAGCTCGACGTCTCCAACGACGAGCACCTCGCGCGCCTGGAGGGCCAGGTCCGCGAGCACCTGGGCGACCGCCTCGACGGCGTCGTCCACTCGATCGGCTTCGCCCCGCAGGACGCGCTCGGCGGCAACTTCCTCAACACGCCCTTCGAGTCCGTCGCCACGGCCATGCACGTCTCCGCCTTCTCGCTGAAGTCGCTGACGACGGCGCTGCTGCCGCTGATGACCGAGGGCGGCTCGGTCGTCGGTCTGACCTTCGACGCGCAGTACGCCTGGCCGCAGTACGACTGGATGGGCCCCGCCAAGGCGGCCCTGGAGGCCACCAGCCGCTACATGGCCCGCGACCTGGGCAAGCAGAACATCCGCTGCAACCTGATCTCGGCGGGCCCGATCGGCTCGATGGCCGCGAAGTCGATCCCCGGCTTCTCCGAGCTGGCCGCCGTCTGGGACAGCCGCTCCCCGCTGGAGTGGAACCTCGCCGACCCCGAGCCGGCCGGCAAGGGTGTCGTGGCGCTGCTGTCCGACTGGTTCCCGAAGACCACCGGCGAGATCGTGCACGTCGACGGCGGTCTGCACGCGATCGGCGCCTAGGCGCCTCGGATGTGAACCCTCGGCTCCCGGCGGCCACGTGGCCGGGACGCCTGAGCGGCCGCGACACGGCCGGGTGCCCGTCCCTCGGGGGGACGGGCACCCGGCCTTCGTCGTCCGGGGCCTCCCCTCCCGAGTCGAAAAGTACGCCGAATCACCTCAGACTGGGTCAGAGCGTGACGTTCCGGCTACGCGTGGGGAGGAGGTACGGGTATGCGCACGCCGCACCGCAGGGCAGCCGTGTTCGCCTCGGCCGCCGCGCTTCTCACCGGGATCGCCGTGGCCGCCGAGGTCAGCGCGGCCCCCGCTCCCGTCGACGACCCGTTGCCGGCCGCCGAGCAGCCCGACGACTTCGGCGCCTCGTGCCGTACGGTCGTCCAGGGCTCCCGCGTGACCG
The DNA here is from genome assembly GCF_040677675.1 of Streptomyces sp. NPDC053755. Lineage (NCBI taxonomy): Bacteria > Bacillati > Actinomycetota > Actinomycetes > Kitasatosporales > Streptomycetaceae > Streptomyces > Streptomyces sp. NPDC053755. The sequence continues at coordinate 73,374 of NZ_JBFASK010000028.1, forward strand.
CGTACTGCCACAACCCCTACCCGGGCACCGACCGCGTCCGGCTGCACGTGGAGTGCGCGAAGTGGTGGGACGTGGACACCGACAGCGCCCCCGTGGAGGTGGCGCCGACCGCCTACGTCCAGGTGACCGGGCGCTGCTGGAAGGAGGTCCGGTCCGCCTGGATCACGCACCAGCCGTCCGAGGACCCTCCCCGGGCGCGGCGCTCCTGAGGCACATGAACGGGTAGCCGGCCGCCTCCGCCCCCGCCGTCTCCGCGTCCCCCGCCCGCACGGCCTCGACCAGGCGCGCGTGGTCCATGTGGTGCTCCGGCCGCAGCTCCTGGCCCACGTCGTCCCGCAGCCACTGGCGCATCACATGCCCCAGGTCCGCGTAGAGCGCGGTCAGGACGTCGTTGTGCGAGGCGACCACCACCGCGTGGTGGAACGCCGCGTCCGCCGTGACGAAGCGCTCGGCATCGCCCGACGCCCACGCCTCCTCCCGCCCGGCCAGCAGCGCGTCCAGCTGCTTCATGTCCCGCTCCGTCCGCCGCTGCGCCGCGAACCGCGCCGCCGCGGACTCCAGCGTGGAACGCAGCTCCGCGATGTGCCGCGGGTCCGACCCGGCGAACCGCCGGTGCATGACCCCCGCCAGCTCGCTGGTGGCCACGACGTAGGTGCCGGACCCCTGCCGGATGTCCAGCAGGCCGTTGTGCGCGAGCGCCCGGACCGCCTCCCGCACGGTGTTGCGGGCCACGCCCAGCTGCTCGACCAGTTCCGGTTCGGTCGGGATCCGCGACCCCACCGGCCACTCGCCGGATGTGATCTGGCTCCGCAGCTCGGTGATCACCTGATCGGAGAGCCCGGACCGCCGGGGAGAGCCGAGCGCCATGGTGCACCTTTCGATTGGTTCCTGATTGGACAATCAATCATCCCATGATTCTATGATGACCCCATGCCTGACGAGCCGCAGACCCTGAAGACCGCTACGCCCCCGGCCCGCGCCTCCTCTCCCGTCACGGCGGCCACGGCCGGGAATCCTGCCGCATCCGCCTCGCAGGCCCGCTGGATCACCCGGCTCGTCGTGGTCGGGCTCGTCCTGGCGGCCCTCAACCTCCGGCCCGCCATCACCAGCCTCGGCGCCCTTCTCGAAGAGGTGCGCGACGGCCTCCACATGAGCGGAAGCGTGGCCGGCGTCCTCACCTCCGTGCCCCCGCTCTGCTTCGCGGTCTTCGGCATCACCGCCCCGCGCCTCGCCCGCCGCTTCGGCCCCGGCGCCGTCGTCTGCGCCGGCATGGCGGCGATCTTCGCCGGCCTGGCCCTCCGCCCCTTCGCCGGCGGCACCGCGGGCTTCCTCGCCGCCAGCGCCCTCGCGCTGATGGGCATCGCCGTCAGCAACGTCCTGATGCCCGTCATCGTCAAGCGGTACTTCCCCGACCGCGTCGGCACCATGACCGGCCTCTACTCCATGGCGCTCGCCCTCGGCACCTCCCTGGCAGCCGCCGCGACCGTGCCCATGACAGCGGCCCTGGGCGGCGGCTGGCGCACCGGCATCGGCGTCTGGGCGGGCCTCGCCGCCCTCGCCGTCCTGCCCTGGATCCCCCTGGTGCGCGACCGGGCCGGGGGAGCTTCGGCCGCCCCCGCCGTGTCGCTCCCGGCCCAGGAGCCGGCCCGCACCGCGGCTCCCCTCCGGATCACGCGCAGCCGCACCGCCTGGGCACTCGGTGTCTTCTTCGGCCTCCAGGCCACCGGCGCGTACATCACCATGGGCTGGATGCCGCAGATCTTCCGGGACGCCGGTGTCCCGGCCGGTACGGCCGGTGTGCTCCTCGCCGTCACCATGGTGATGGGCGTGCCGCTCGCCTTCGTCATCCCGCGTCTCGCCGGACGGCTCAGGAACCAGGGGCCCATCGCCGTCGCCCTGGGCCTGTGCGGCCTCGGCGGCTACACCGGGCTGTACGTCGCGCCGGCCGGCGGCGCCTGGGTCTGGGCCGTGCTCCTCGGCATCTCCAACTGCGCCTTCCCGCTCGCCCTCACCATGATCGGCATGCGTTCGCGCACCGGCGCCGGTGTGGTCCGGCTCTCCGCCTTCGCGCAGAGCGTCGGCTACCTCCTCTCCATTCCCGGACCGCTCCTGGTCGGCGTCCTCTACCAGCACAGCGGGGGCTGGGGCCTGCCCATCGCCCTGATGGCCGGGCTCATGGTGCCCCAAATGGTGGTCGGCACCCTGGCGGGCAGGGACCGGACGGTCGAGGACGAGTGCTGAGATGCGAGACTGGCTCCATGCCAGTGCTCGACCCGAATCCCCAGAACGGCCAGAAGAAGCTCCTCATCGTGCTCGGCGCGATGCTGGGCATCACGGTCGTCATCGCCGTCATCGCCTCGATCGCCTCCCCGTGAACCGAGGGGAGGGTGGGGCTTTCCCCACCGTCCCCTAGGGGGCGGGTCTCAGGGTGAAGTGGGTGGATCACCGGATGGGCCCGACCGCCGCCGATCCGTACGTTGGAGTCATCGCAACGGATCACCCTCGGAGGCGGCCATGCCGGCCCTTACGCACCCCAGCACCCGGAACACGCCGACCGGCGTGGCCACCCGGCTGCCCTGGTGGGCCCTCGCCCTGCCGGTGGCCGCGTTCGCCGCCCTCTTCGTGCTCATCACCGGACCGGGAAAGGCCCACGCCGCCGGCCCCGACCCGGCGGTCGGTCACGTCCTCCGGGAGATCCGGCAAACGCTCTCTCTCTGAGTCGGCGTGAGCCGTTTCGTGGGAAGCTGGAGCGCATGAGCGTCGACACACCCCGCAGGATCGTGCTGCTCCGGCACGCGAAGGCCGACTGGCCGCAGGTGTCCGATCACGAGCGACCGCTCGCCGAGCGCGGCCGCACGGACGCCCCCGTGGCCGGCCGCAGACTGGCCGAGACCGGGATCTCCTTCGATCTGGCCCTCTGCTCGACCGCCGTGAGAACGCGCGAGACCTGGAAACTGGCCGTGCACGAGCTGCCGCACCGCCCCAGGACCGTCTATGAGGAGCGGTTGTACGAGGCCTCGCTCGGCGAGCTCATCGCTCTGGTCAACGAGACGCCGGAGGATGTGGACGACCTCCTCGTCATCGGGCACAACCCCGGGATGCACGCGCTCTCCGACGCCCTCGCGGGCTCGGCCGAGGGGGACACGCTGACCCGGATGAACCGCGGAGGCTTCCCCACCGCCGCCTTCTCCGTCCTCGGCTTCACCGGCTCCTGGAAGTCCGTCGAGCACGGCGTGGCCACCCTCCTCGACTACTGGGCCCCGCACGACTGACTCGCACGACTGACTCGCACGACTGACTCGTACGACTGATCCCGTACGGGGGACACGTACGGGGACTTCGCCAGGCCGATCCCTTACGGGGGACCCGTCAGGACGACCCGCACGGCCGAGCCCCGACGCCGGTGCGGCCGGCCTCCGCACGGCCGAGCGCGTACGCCCGCCGCCTCCCCGTTCCTCACCGCCCCCACGGCCGCGAAAGGGCCCGGTCACCGCTCGGTGACCGGGCCCTCGGCGTGCGCGGTGGGCGGGTGCGGCGCCGTCAGTGGGGCGGCTCCTCGCCGCCGTCCGCCGCCTCGACCTCCTCGCGGGTGATGCCGAGAAGGTAGAGCACGGTGTCCAGGAAGGGCACGTTCACGGCCGTGTGCGCGGCCTCGCGCACGACCGGCTTGGCGTTGAAGGCCACGCCGAGCCCGGCCGCGTTCAGCATGTCCAGGTCGTTGGCCCCGTCGCCGATCGCCACGGTCTGCGCCAGCGGCACGCCCGCCTCGGTGGCGAACCGCCGCAGCAGCCGCGCCTTGCCGGCCCGGTCCACGATCTCGCCCGTCACCCGGCCGGTCAGCCGGCCGTCCACGATCTCCAGCGTGTTGGCCGAGGCGAAGTCCAGCCCCAGCCGCTCCTTGAGGTCGTCCGTGACCTGGGTGAACCCCCCGGAGACGACACCGACCTGATAGCCGAGCCGCTTGAGGGTACGGATGAGGGTGCGGGCACCGGGAGTGAGCCGCACCTCGGCACGGACCTTGTCCACCACGGAGGCGTCCAGCCCCTCCAGCAGCGCCACGCGCGCGTGGAGGGACTGCTCGAAGTCCAGCTCGCCGCGCATCGCCGCCTCGGTGACCTCGGCGACCTTGTCCTCGCAGCCCGCGTGTGCCGCGAACAGCTCGATGACCTCGTCCTGGATGAGCGTGGAGTCGACGTCCATCACCACCAGACGCTGGGCACGGCGGTGCAGCCCCGCCGAGACGACGGCGACGTCCACGCCGATGTGGTGCGACGCGGGCGCGAGGGCGGTTCGCAGGGGCTCGGTCTCACAGCCGGAGACGGCGAACTCCACCGCCGTCACCGGATACTTCGCGAGGCGGAAGATACGGTCGATGTTGCCGCCGGTCCCGGTGATCCTGGCCGCTATGGCGGCGGTCGCCTCGGCGGTCAGCGGGTGGCCGAGCACGGTGACGTGGGACCGGCCGCTGCCCCGCGGACGGTTGTCGCCGGTGCCGGAGATGATCTCGGCCTGGAGCTTCAGCGACTCGGCCCAGCTGTGGACGGTGGCCCGGAGCTCGCCCTGGGAGGCGACGGTCGGCTCGGTCACGAGCGCGCACAGCACGAGGCGGCCGCGGGACACGACCTGCTCGATGTCCACGACGTCGACGGAGTAGGCGGCGAGGGTGTCGAAGAGCCCGGCGGTGATCCCGGGGCGGTCCTTCCCGAAGATCTTGACGAGAAGGGTGGGAACGTCTGAGGTCTGCGATGCGCTCATGGTGCTTCCACCGTATCGGGCACGGGGTGCCACCAGCCTCCCCGTCCCGCGTACCGGACACCCGACTGGTCCCACCCCCTGTCACGGTAACGCCGCCCGGACCGCCGCGCCCCGCGGACGCCCCCGCCACCGCCTCCGCGCCGGAGCCCGCCGGTCCATGTCCCCGCGCCTCCGGTTCGTGGCGGCTTGCCCCATTCGCGAAGACGCCGTCCGTGCCTCTGCGGGGTCTTCACACCGCCCGACTTTCGGATACGGGACCCGGCCTGAAATAGTTCCCCCCGGATGTTCGCCATCCCTGGACTCCCAGCGACGGGGGTACATCGGGGGACAAGTAGTGGGGCATGGAGTGCCAGAACTCGTACTGGAATTGAACGGAAGGACCTGGACTCTCGATCCGTCCAGGTCGTACACCCTCGGACGTGATCCGCAGGGCGACCTGGTGATCGACGACGCCAGGGTCTCGTGGCGGCACGCCACCATCAGCTGGAGCGGGCGGAGTTGGGTCCTCGAGGACCACGGCTCGACCAACGGCACCTTCGTGCAGGGCCGGCAGGTCCACCAGGTGGAGATCGGGCCCGGTTCCACGGTGCACCTCGGCAACGCGACCGACGGCCCCCGGCTGGATCTCGCCGCGGGAGCCGCGGCCCAGCAGGCACCGGCGCAGGCGGCCCCCGCTCACCAGGGCGCGGCGCAGGCCGACTGGGCGACCCATCAGGCGCCGCCGCAGCAGCAGGGCTGGCAGCAGCCGCCGGCCCAGCCGCACCAGCAGGCGCCGCAGCAGCAGTTCCCGCAGCAGGCGGGTCCCGCCGAGCAGTTGGCGCAGAAGGTGGCCGGCCAGGGCGGCGGCAGCGCGGGGGCGCCGCCGGTCTACGGCGACCGCAGCCCCACCACGTTCCACCAGCTGGCCCTCGGCCACGTCATGCGCATCGGTCGTGCCCTCGAGAACGAACTGGTCGTCTCCGACCTCCAGGTCTCGCGCCACCACGCCGAGTTCCACGCCACCCCCGACGGCCGTTTCGAGATCCGTGACCTCGGCTCCCACAACGGCACCTACGTCAACGGTCAGCCGATCGCCAAGGGCGGCTCCGTCCTCATCGGCCCCAACGACATCGTCGGTGTCGGTCACTCGACCTTCCGGATGGTCGGCGGACAGCTCGAGGAGTTCGTCGACACCGGTGAGGTCTCCTTCTCGGCCCGCCACCTCACCGTCACGGTCGACGGCGGCAAGCAGATCCTGAAGGACGTCTCCTTCGGTGTCCCCGAGAAGTCGCTGATCGGGGTCATCGGCCCCTCCGGATCCGGCAAGTCCACCCTCCTCAAGGCGCTGACCGGCTACCGCCCGGCCAACGAGGGCGACGTCCTCTACGACAACCGGAGCCTCTACAAGCAGTTCGCCGAGCTGCGCCAGCGCATCGGTCTGGTCCCGCAGGACGACATCCTGCACAAGGAGCTGACCGTCCAGAAGGCGCTCCGCTACGCCGCCAAGCTCCGCTTTCCCGGCGACACCGCCGAGGCCGAGCGCGAGGCCCGCATCGACGAGGTGCTGCGCGAGCTCAAGCTCGACATCCACAAGGAGAAGAAGGTCACCTCCCTCTCCGGTGGCCAGCGCAAGCGCGTCTCCGTCGCCCTGGAGCTCCTGACCAAGCCGTCGCTGATCTTCCTCGACGAGCCGACCTCCGGCCTCGACCCGGGCATGGACCGTGACGTCATGCAGCTGCTGCGCGGCCTCGCCGACGACGGCCGCACGGTCCTCGTCGTCACCCACTCGGTGGCCGAGCTGGGCCTGTGCGACAAGCTCCTGGTCATGGCGCCGGGCGGCTCGGTGGCCTACTTCGGTCCGCCGGAGGAGGCGCTGAACTTCTTCGGCTACAGCACCTGGGCCGACGTCTTCTCCGCCTTCGAGAACTACCGCGACTACGACTGGGCGGGCCGCTGGAAGGGTTCGCAGCACTACCAGATGTACGCCGCGGACATCGACGCCGTCGCCGCGCAGCCCGTCCAGATGCCGCAGCAGGCGATGGCCAGGCCGCCCAAGCCGCAGGGCTGGGGCTCCCAGCTGTGGACCCTGATCCGCCGCTACTCCTCGGTGATCGCGTCCGACAAGGGCTTCATGGGCCTGATGGTGGTCCTGCCGGCCGTCCTCGGCCTGGTCTCGGTCGTCATCCCCGCCGACTTCGGCCTCGCGCCGCCCAAGCCGCCGTCCCGCTTCAACGGCGACGCCGGCACGATCATGCTCATCCTCGCGGTCGGCATGTGCTTCTCGGGCGCCGCCAACTCCGTACGAGAACTGATCAAGGAGCGGGTCATCTACGAACGGGAGCGGGCCACCGGCCTGTCCCGCTCGGCGTACCTGATGTCCAAGGTCATCGTCCTCGGCGTGATCACCGCCATCCAGGGCGTGATCATCTGCGGCATCGGCTTCGCCACCCGCGAGCTGCCCGCGGAGGGCCTGGTCCTGCCGCCGGCCGTCGAGCTGTGCGTCACGATCATCGCCCTCGGCTTCACCTCGATGATGTTCGGCCTGGTCATCTCCTCGCTGGTGAAGACCGCCGAGAAGACGATGCCGCTGCTCGTCATGTTCGCGATCGTCCAGGTCGTGTTCACCGGCATCCTCTTCCAGGTGTACGGGTCCCCGGGCCTGGAGCAGTTCGCCTGGCTGATGCCCTCGCGCTGGGCCATCGCCGCGGCGGGCTCGACCCTCGACCTCGCCCACCTGATGCCGCCGTGGGACCACAAGGACCCGACCAACCTGGACCCGCTGTGGGACCACACCGTCGGCCAGTGGGGCTTCAACCTCACGGTCCTGCTGCTCATCGGCATCGCCTGCGGCTTCGCGGTGGCGCGTCTGCTCCGCCGCCACGAGCCCGAGGTCATGCGCAAGTAACAGCGCCCGGACGCGCCGAAGGGCGGCACCCCAGCACGGGTGCCGCCCTTTCGGCGTCTGCGCTGCCTACGGTCAGTAGGCGCTGTTCACGTTGTCCATCGAGCCGTAGCGGTCGGCGGCGTAGTTGCACGCGGCGACGATGTTCGCGACCGGGTCGTACTGGTCGAACTTGGTGCCGGGCACGTGGTACGTCTTGAAGGTCGGGTAGATGACCTGGAGCAGGCCCTTCGACGGGACACCGTTGATGGCGTTGATGTCCCAGTTGTTGATCGCCCGCGGGTTACCGCTGGACTCCCGCATGATGTTGCGGTGGATGCCCTCGTAGGTGCCGGGGATGTTGTGCTTGTCCATGATGAACAGGGCCTCGCGGATCCAGCCGTCGAGGTTGTTCGCGAAGACGGGAGTGCGGGCGGCGGCACGGCTCGCGGCCGCCTTCGCCTCGGCGCGCTTCTTCGCGTCCGCCTTGGCCTTGGCCGCGGCCTTCGCCTTGGCGGCGGCCTTCGCCTGAGCGTCGGCCTTGGCCTGCGCGGCGGCCTTGATCTTGGCTTCGGCCTCCTGCTTGGCCTTCAGGCCGATCGCGCTCTGCTGCTCGGTAAGGCTGGCGTGGAGAGCCTTGGCCTGCGGGCTGTTCGCGTCGTACGACCAGGCGACCTGCTGCGTGTTGGTCAGGGCCTGCGGCTCCGTCTCGGCGGAGGCGTTGCCGGGGACCAGGGAGAAGCCGATGGCCGCGGCGCTGAGAGCGGCGACGCCGGCGATGGAAACCTTGTGGGTCTTCTTCAGACGACTGTGGCTGTTCGCAGACATGCGGTAGTACCTCTTCGAATCGCAGGGGGTGTCGCTCAGGCCGGGCGGCGCTGCGCCCTGTTCGGCGGCGACGGCTGCAATTCTTAGCGGCCGCAAAATGCTGTGGCAAAGGTGTGACGTACGATCCCGGGTAGTGGATCAGGGGCCCGTGCACCGCGCACGGACACCGCCCCGAGGCCGGGTCATACCGCCCTCATCTGCTGTTTACGCCTCCACTAAAGTGGTTCGTAAGTGACGTGCGTCCTATGCGGGGGCTCACATCGGCCGCACCGCGAACTCACCGCAGGTTGCGCCAGCAATGCGCACAGTGAGTGGGTTGCCCGCCCCTGCCCCGCCTGGTGTCCGCGCCCGCCCGCCCCTGCCCCGCCTGGTGTCCGCGCCCTGCTCACCCGTGTGTCGCCCGGCGCCCGGGCGCTCGTATGCCCCGCCCGCGCCTCCTGCCCGGTCCCCCCTGTTCCATGCCCCTCTTGCGGGCCTCTGCCCCATGCCCCTCTTCCGGCCCCCGGCCCCACGTCCTCCCCGGGGCCGCAAGGCCCCGCACCGCCCTCGCCCCACCTCCCACGGCCGGGCCGGGCGCGCGGGCGGGCGCCGGCCCCCGTCCGGCGGCTCGTGGACACGGCGACCTAGTCCCCGGGACCTAGGCGACGGCCGTCCCCGGGCCGATACGGACCGTCACACCCCACCGGTACGGTGAATCCATGAGTCACCGACCCGGCTCCGGCCTGGCCGCCGTGAGCACCGCCCTGCTGGCGATGAGCCGCCATCTGGAGGTCCGCGACGTCCTCAAGACGATCGTCGCCTCCGCGCGCGAGCTGCTCGACGCCGAGTACGCGGCCCTGGGCGTCCCCGACGACCACGGTGGCTTCGCCCAGTTCGTCGTCGACGGTGTGAGCGAGGAGCAGTGGCGTGCCATCGGCCCGCTGCCCCGCCAGCACGGCATCCTCGCCGCCATGCTGCACAAGGCGGAGCCCGAGCGGCTCGCCGACGTACGCGAGGACCCCCGCTTCGAGGGCTGGCCGGCCGCGCACCCCGTGATGTCCGACTTCCTCGGTCTGCCCATCCAGGACGGCGACGAGACCATCGGCGCGCTCTTCCTCGCCAACAAGCGCTGCCCCCGGCCGAACGGCGGCTGCGGCTTCACCGCCGAGGACGAGGAGCTGTTGTCGATCCTCGCCCAGCACGCGGCCATCGCCCTGACCAACGCCCGGCTGTACGAGCGCAGCCGCGAGCTCACCATCGCCGAGGAGCGCTCCCGCCTCGCCCACGAGCTGCACGACGCCGTCAGCCAGAAGCTCTTCTCGCTCCGCCTCACCGCCCAGGCCGCCGCCACCCTCGTCGACCGCGACCCGGCCCGCGCCAAGGGCGAACTCCAGCAGGTCGCCTCGCTGGCCGCCGAGGCGGCCGACGAGCTGCGCGCCGCCGTCGTCGAACTCCGCCCGGCCGCTCTCGACGAGGACGGCCTCGTCCACACCCTGCGCACCCACGTCCAGGTCCTCGACCGCGCCCACAGTGCGAGGGTCACCTTCGACAGCGTCGGCGTGCGCGCCCTGCCGGCCGCCCAGGAGGAGGCGATGCTCCGGGTCGCCCAGGAGGCCCTGCACAACGCCCTGCGGCACGCGAAGGCCGAGCTGGTCACCGTCTCCCTGGCCCGACACGGCCAGGGGGCGCTCCTCACCGTCACCGACGACGGCACGGGCTTCGACCCCCGTACGGTCCGCAGGGCCGGCCGCCACCTCGGCCTGGTCTCCATGCGCCACCGCGCCGGCGGCGTCGGCGGACGGCTCACCGTGACATCGGAGCCCGGCCGGGGCACCACGATCGAGATGGAGGTCCCTGGTGGCTGACACCCTCATCCGCGTCCTGCTGGTCGACGACCACCAGGTGGTGCGCCGCGGCCTGCGGACGTTCCTGGAGGTCCAGGACGACATCGAGGTCGTGGGGGAGGCCTCGGACGGCGCGGAAGGCGTCGCCCGCGCCGAGGAGCTGCGCCCCGACGTGGTCCTCATGGACGTGAAGATGCCCGGCATGGACGGCATCGAGGCGCTGCGGAAGCTGCGCGAGCTGGCCAATCCGGCGAAGGTGCTGATCGTCACCAGCTTCACCGAGCAGCGCACGGTCGTCCCGGCCCTCCGGGCGGGCGCGTCGGGGTACGTCTACAAGGACGTGGACCCCGACGCCCTGGCCGGCGCCATCCGCTCCGTGCACGCCGGGCACGTACTGCTCCAGCCGGAGGTCGCCGGAGCGCTCCTCGCCCAGGAGGACGGACATGGCGGCACGGGCCGGGGCTCCACCCTCACCGAGCGGGAGCGCGAGGTGCTCGGCCTGATCGCGGACGGGCGGTCCAACCGGGAGATCGCCCGGGCGCTCGTCCTGTCGGAGAAGACCGTCAAGACGCACGTCTCGAACATCCTCATGAAGCTCGACCTGGCGGACCGCACCCAGGCGGCGCTGTGGGCGGTGCGACACGGCATGACCACGTGAGATGACGGAAGTGACGAGTGGGGCGGAAGAGGCACCTCCGTTCCCCTCTTCATACTGTCGGGTGTATGTCCCCCATTCGGCGCAACCCCCGGGCGGCGCCGGCGTTCTCCATGGCGTGCTGCGGCGGCCGGCCGCGGCGAATACCAGGAGGATCCTGAAGTGAACAACCTCAAGAAGGCCGCTGCCCTCACCATGGTCGCCGGTGGCATCGTCGCCGCGGGTGCGGGCGTCGCCTCCGCCCACGGCGGTGCGCACGCCCACGGGCAGGCCCTCAACTCCCCGGGCGTCGCCTCCGGCAACCTGGTGCAGGCCCCCGTGCACGTCCCCGTGAACGTCTCGGGCAACACGGTCAACGTCATCGGGCTGCTGAACCCGGCCTTCGGCAACGGCGCCCTCAACGGCTGACGCCACCCCTGACAGGCCCGGCCCCCGGAGAACCCCCGGAGGCCGGGCTTCGCCCCGTGCCGGGAGGGCCGCCGAGCGACCGGCGGTCAGCGCTCCCTCTCCCGCTCCTCCACGTACGCGTTGTAGGCCGCCACCTGCGCCCGCCGGGCCACCCGCTCCACCGGCCTCAGCGCCTCGCCCCGCGCCGCCATCTCGGACGCGCTGACCGCGCCCCCGTGCCCGTGGTCGTACGCCAGGTCGATCAGCAGGCCCACCCGCTGGGCCAGCTCCAGGACGCGTACCGCACGCGGCGGATACCCCGGCGCCAGGACCTCGCGGCCCGCCTCCGCCCGCGCCCGGTACGCGTCCCGGGCCGCGTCCGCCACCGGACCCGAGCCCGCCACGTCGAGCCGCGTCAGGACCACCGTCGCCTCCCGCAGCGCCTCCGCCAGCTCCCGCTCGGCCTCGCCCAGCGACGGCACGTCCGCGGGGGGAGCCTCCCGCACCGGCAGACAGTGCCAGACCACCTCCACGTGCACGTCCCCCGCGGGACCCGCCTCCGTGACCTCCGGCACCAGACCGTACGGCGCGCCGAACCCCACCACCGCCTCCTCCGACTCCAGCGCCCGCGCGTTGAAGTCCGGCGGCCCGCTCAGCCCCAGCGGATGCCCCGGCGCCGGCAGCGCCACCCGCCACCCGGTCACCCCCAGCCGCCGCAGCCGGCCGAGCGCCAGGGTCAGCCCGACCCGCCCCGCCTCACCCGGCAGCCCCTCCACGCGGTGCACCGCGTCGTCCCCGACAATCGCCTGCACCGCCTCGTCCGGCGATACCGATCCGGCCAACAGGGCGTTCCCCCAAGCGGCCAGGCGTCCTGAGCGTGGTTCCGAAAGCATGCCCACAGCCTAGGTCGTGCCAGGAAACCCTCGCCCGGGTCGCGGCGTCCGGTGCGCACGCTCGCCGCGTCGTCGTGTCCCGATGCCGCGACCGGCGAAGCCCCGACCGGTCCACGACACCCCGTAGCGGCCCCTCCCGCCACCCCCTGCGGGGCCGGACCGGCCCCAGGCCCCACCTGAGGACCGGCCCGCCCGGCGAGTGGCGTAGGTTTTCCCTGGACGCCGCGCCCACCGGCGCAAGGCGACGACCCGACTCGACCGCAAGGGGAGACAACGCGCTCATGAGCGATGTACTGGAGCTGGTGGACGTATCCGTGGTCCGCGACGGACGGGCTCTGGTGGACGATGTCTCGTGGTCGGTCAAGGAGGGCGAGCGCTGGGTCATCCTCGGTCCCAACGGCGCCGGCAAGACCACCCTCCTCAACCTCGCCTCCAGCTACCTCTTCCCGAGCACCGGCACCGCACGGGTCCTCGGCGAGCAGCTCGGTGGCGTGGGCACCGACGTCTTCGACCTCCGCCCCCGCATCGGCATGGCCGGCATCGCCATGGCGGAGAAGCTCCCCAAGCGCCAGACGGTCCTGCAGACCGTCCTCACCGCCGCCTACGGCATGACCGCCACCTGGCACGAGGACTACGACGCCGTCGACGAGGACCGCGCCCGCGCCTTCCTCGACCGGCTCGGCATGACCGAATACCTGGACCGCAGGTTCGGCACCCTCTCCGAGGGCGAGCGCAAGCGCACCCTCATCGCCCGCGCGATGATGACCGACCCGGAGCTCCTCCTCCTCGACGAGCCCGCCGCCGGACTCGACCTCGGCGGCCGCGAGGACCTGGTCCGCCGCCTCGGCCGCCTCGCCCGCGATCCGTACGCCCCCTCCATGATCATGGTCACCCACCATGTCGAGGAGATCGCCCCGGGCTTCACCCACGTGCTGATGATCCGCCAGGGCAAGGTCCTCGCCGCGGGCCCCATGGAGACCGAGCTCACCTCCCGCAACCTCTCGCTCTGCTTCGGCCTGCCGCTCGTCGTCGAACACGTCGGCGACCGCTACACCGCCCAGGGCCTCCCGCTCAAGTGACCACCGCCCAGCGGTAGTCGGCCGGTCCTCCGGAACAAGGGCGTCGCGTCTCCGCACAGAGCCGCGCCCTGTCCCCGGAGTTCCCGCCGCCCTACCATGACCACGTGGACATCGACGCGTGGGTCTGGTGGCTGATCGGCGCGGTCGGACTCGGCATTCCGCTGGTCCTGACCGCGATGCCCGAATTCGGCATGTTCTCCGTCGGCGCGATCGCCGGAGCCGTGACCGCCGGTCTCGGCTTCGGCATCGTCGCCCAAGTGGTCGTCTTCGTCGTCGTCTCGGTGGCGCTCCTCGCCGTGGTCCGCCCCATCGCGGCCCGGCACCGCAACGGCCCGCCCCGGCACGCCAGCGGCATCGACGCCCTGAAAGGCCGTCAGGCCGTCGTCACCGAACGGGTGGACGGCAGCGGCGGCCGCATCAAGCTCGCCGGCGAGATCTGGTCCGCCCGCGCGCTCGACTCCGGGCAGAGCTTCGAACCGGGCGCGCAGGTCGACGTCGTCGACATCGACGGGGCGACCGCCGTGGTCATGTGACCGAACGTCCCACGCGACGGCCCCCCGTCTGGGAAACTCGATCATCGAACTCAACCCGGCAGTGAACCGGCAGCGAAGGGCACGGGGAACACGATGTCAGCAGTCATCATCGTCCTGATCATTCTGGTGGTGCTTGTCTTCATCGCCCTGATCAAGACGATCCAGGTCATCCCGCAGGCGAGCGCCGCGATCGTGGAACGCTTCGGCCGCTACACCCGAACGCTCAACGCCGGCCTGAACATCGTCGTCCCGTTCATCGACTCCATCCGCAACCGCATCGACCTGCGCGAACAGGTCGTCCCCTTCCCGCCCCAGCCGGTGATCACCCAGGACAACCTGGTCGTCAACATCGACACCGTCATCTACTACCAGGTCACCGACGCCCGGGCCGCCACCTACGAAGTCGCCAGCTACATCCAGGCGATCGAGCAGCTCACCGTCACCACCCTGCGCAACATCATCGGCGGCATGGACCTGGAGCGGACCCTCACCTCCCGCGAGGAGATCAACGCCGCCCTGCGCGGGGTCCTCGACGAGGCCACCGGCAAGTGGGGCATCCGCGTCAACCGCGTCGAGCTCAAGGCCATCGAGCCCCCGACCTCCATCCAGGACTCGATGGAGAAGCAGATGCGCGCCGACCGCGACAAGCGCGCCGCGATCCTCACCGCAGAGGGCATCCGCCAGTCGCAGATCCTCACCGCCGAAGGCGAGAAGCAGTCCGCGATCCTCCGCGCCGAGGGTGAGGCCAAGGCCGCCGCCCTGCGCGCCGAGGGCGAGGCCCAGGCGGTGCGCACGGTCTTCGAGGCCATCCACGCCGGAGACCCGGACCAGAAGCTCCTCTCGTACCAGTACCTCCAGATGCTCCCGAAGATCGCCGAAGGCGACGCCAACAAGCTCTGGATCGTCCCCAGCGAGATCGGCGACGCCCTCAAGGGGCTCTCCGGAGCCTTCGGCAACCTCGGCGGCGGCGTCCCCGGCTTCAACACCGGCACCGTCCCCGGCAGCCGTACCGGCTCCGGCGTGGAGCGCCGCGAAGAACCCCCGGTTGACTGACACCTACACGCAATCGTGCATGATCGGTGTGAGCCCCTCGACCCCGACGACGTCCGGGCGGGGAGGCGACACACCGACCATGTGAGGAGATGGCGTTGTCCATCTGGGAGATCCTGGCGGTCTTCGCCGCCGGTGTCGGCGCCGGCACCATCAACACCATCGTCGGATCGGGAACGCTGATCACGTTCCCGGTCCTCCTCCTCACCGGCCTCCCCCCGGTCACGGCCACCGTCTCCAACGCCCTCGGCCTCATCCCGGGCTCCATCAGCGGCGCCATCGGCTACCGCGCGGAACTCAAGGGCCAGCGCCGCCGGATCCTCCGCCTCGGCACCGTCGCCGCCACCGGCGGCCTCGCCGGCGCCGTCCTGCTGCTGATGCTCCCGCCCCGCGCGTTCGAGACGATCGTCCCCGTCCTCGTCGGCCTGGCCCTGGTCCTCGTCGTCCTCCAGCCGCGGCTCTCCAAGGCCGTCCAGGCCCGCCGCGCACGCACCGGCACCCACGGAGACCCCGACGGCGGCCCCCTCCTGCTGACCGGCCTGCTCCTCGCCAGCGTCTACGGCGGCTACTTCACCGCGGCCCAGGGGATCATCTACCTCTCCCTCATGGGCATGCTCCTCACGGACACCCTCCAGCGCCTCAACGCCGTCAAGAACGTCCTCGCCGCGATCGTCAACAGCATCGCCGCGCTCTTCTTCCTCTTCGTCGCCACCTTCGACTGGACCGCCGTCCTCCTCATCGCCGTCGGCTCGGCCATCGGCGGCCAGATCGGAGCCAGGGTCGGCCGCCGCCTCCCGGCACCCGTCCTGCGCGGATTCATCGTGGTCGTCGGCACCGCCGCGATCGTCCAGCTCCTCCTGCGCTGAACGACGCGGGGCCCGCCCCCGAGAAGAGGGGCGGGCCCACACGCGTACATCCGTCAGGAATCAGGCGGCCGTGGTCCCGAGCCACGCCGGAAGTTCCGACCGCTCACCCGCCCGCATCGCCAGCAGCATCGCGTCGGCCGGCGTCGGCACGAACGGTTCGTGCAGCAGCGGCATCCCCGCCTGCTCCGGAGTCCGGTCCGCTTTGCGGTGATTGTCCTCGGCGCAGGACGCCACCGTGTTCAGCCAGCTGTCCGCACCCCCCTGCGCCCGTGGCACCACATGGTCCACGGTCGTCGCGCGCCTCCCGCAGTACGCGCACCGGTGCTGGTCCCGCACCAGCACACCCCGCCTCGACCACGGAGCCTGTCTTCGGAACGGCACCCGGACGTAGCGGCAGAGTCTGATCACCCGGGGAACCGGTATGTCGACGGCGGCGGCACGCATGCGGAGACCGGGATGCTCCTGCTCGACGACGGCCTTGTCCTGAAGGACAAGCACCACCGCACGGTTAAGTGTGACCGTCGACAGCGGCTCGAAGCTCGCGTTCAGTACCAGCGTGTCCCGCACTGTGCCCACCTCCCGTGTGCCGGCCCGGCCCCCTCGCGGGGCGTGGGCTTGGATCAACTCTGGCCGGGCGCGCCGGGTTGGACAACGCAATATCCGTGCACAACGAAAGGTGCCCGCTTCTGATCTCTCCAAGACCAGAAGCGGGCAAACAACAAACGAACGCTCAGCTCTTCGCGGGAGCCGTGTACTCGGAGATCAACTGCGCGCGTCCCAGGGTGTGGAACCGCAGGTTGAAGCCCACCGCGGCCGGAGAGGCGTCCGCGTCGGGACCGAGCTTCTCCGAGTCGACCGCGTACACGGTGAAGACGTAACGGTGGTTCTCACCGGCCGGGGGAGCGGCGCCGCCGAAGTCCCGCGAGCCGTAGTCGTTGCGCACCTGCACGGCACCCGCCGGCAGTCCCTCGAACGACCTCGAGCCCGCGCCCGCCGGCAGTTCGGTGACCGTCGCCGGGATGTCGAACACCACCCAGTGCCAGAAGCCGCTGCCCGTCGGCGCGTCCGGGTCGAAGCAGGTGACGGCGAAGGACTTCGTCTCCGCCGGGAACCCCTCCCAGCTCAGGTGCGGCGAGGTGTTCCCCTCCGCGTACACCTGAGCCGCCTTCAGCACACCGCCCGCCACGATGTCGTCGCTCACCACGGTGAACGCCGGCACCGGCGGATGGAAGTCGTGAGGGAGCGGCGCCCTCTTGCCCTCGGACACGTCTGAACCTCCGTATCGCCTGATGCAGTACGCGGCCGAGCCTAGAGCCAGTTCCGCTTACCGCCGACGTCGGCGAGCCACTGGTTGAGGTAAGCCGCCCAGTCGGTGGTGTGGAAACCGTCCAGGCCCACCTTGAAGGAACGGAACGAGTCGCTGCTCTCGCTGAACAGGCCGGGCTTCTTGTCCATCTCCAGGACGACGTCCATCTCGCGGTCGTCCGCCACGAAGCTGACCTCGACCTGGTTCAGCCCCCGGTACTGCTGCGGCGGGAAGAACTCGATCTCCTGGTAGAACGGCAGCTTCTGCCGGGTCCCGCGGATGTGGCCGCGCTCCATGTCCGCGCTCTTGAAGCGGAAGCCGAGCTGGAGGAAGGCGTCCAGGATCGCCTGCTGCGCCGGCAGCGGGTGGACGTTGATGGGGTCCAGGTCACCGGAGTCCACCGCGCGGGCGATCTCCAGTTCGGTGGTCACACCGATGTTCATCCCCCGCAGCTGCTGTCCGCCGATGGCCGTGACCGGCGTCTCCCACGGGACATCGAAGCCGAACGGGACGACGTGGACCGCGCCCGCCTTCACCTCGAAGGCGCCGCCGAGCCGCACCTTGACGAACTCGATGTCCTGCCTCGTCTCCTGGTCGCCGCCCTCGACCTCGACGCGCGCCTGGAGCCCCACGGACAGGCCCTCGATCTGCTGGTCGACCGAGCCGCCCTGGATCCGCACCTCACCCTGGACGACCCCGCCCGGTACGACGTTCTCCTCGGTGAGCACGGTCTCCACGGACGCACCACCGGCGCCCAGGCTCGCGAGCAGCTTCTTGAAACCCATGTCCACTCCTTCTTGGTCCTGACCCCTACATACGCGCGACGACCGTCGCCGGTTCCCCACCGCTTACCGGTGCTCCCCAGTACGCTCGGACGCCATGAGCGAGAGCCCCGACCGTACGCCGCTCCCGCGGGACTTCTACGACCGCCCCGTCCTGGAGGTCGCCCCCGACCTCCTGGGCCGCACCCTGGTGAGAACGTCGGAGGCCGGCCGCATCGAACTCCGTCTGACGGAGGTGGAGGCGTACGCCGGAGAGATCGACCCCGGTTCGCACGCCTTCCGCGGGCGCACGGCCCGCAACGCGGTCATGTTCGGCCCACCCGGACACGCGTACGTCTACTTCACCTACGGCATGTGGCACTGCCTCAATCTGGTGTGCGGTCCTGAGGGCCGCGCGAGCGGGGTCCTGCTGCGCGCGGGGGAGGTCCTGGTCGGCGCGGAGCAGGCACGGAAGCGTCGACTCTCGGCCCGTTACGACAAGGAACTGGCCAAGGGCCCGGCGCGTCTGGCGACCGCTCTCGACGTGGCCCTCTCCCTGAACGGCACGGACGCCTGCGGCGGCCCGGACTCCCCCCTGACCGTCCTCACCGGTACCCCTCCAGCCCCTGACCTGGTCAGGAGCGGCCCCCGCACCGGAGTGGGCGGCGAGGGAGCCCCGCACCCCTGGCGCTTCTGGATCGACGAGGACCCGACGGTGAGCCCGTACCGCGCCCATGTGCCCCGTAAGAGGTCCTCTTGACGCGACTTGACCCGGGTGCTGGACACGCCTAATGTAGTCCGAGCCGCAGGAACCGGGCCGTGCTTGTTCGAGCACCTCGGAGCGGCCACCCAACTACCTACAGCGAACCCCAGCAGGGGCGGATTTCGGCGTTCCGTAATCCGATCCGAATGGCTCGATTATGAGTCACTGCGGAATTCGGCTAAAGTAGTGAACACGCCGAAAGGCAAGGCCCCAATCGGCCGCCGGAAACACAATCCGAACCGGAAACGGAACGGAAAACGGATCTGGTAAGGTTGGAAACACGAAAGACCGAAGGGAAAAAGCCCGGAGGAAAGCCCGAGAGGGTGAG